>JBKECG010000474.1:0-12782 GCA_047974395.1 Pikeienuella sp.
CAGTCGTCCAGCGCCGCGCGCGCCGGGGCGGAAAGCGGGGTCAGCCGCTCCTTCCCGCCCTTGCCCTTGACCAGAATCATCTTCGGATCGCCCCGCGCCGCCGCGACCGGCAGGGAGACCATCTCGCTGACCCGCATGCCCGTCGCGTAGAGCAGCTCCATCAGGCAGCGCGCCCGCGGCCCCGCCTTCCCGGCCGCGTCGAGCAGCGCGTCCACCTCGGTGACGCTCAGCGTCTTCGGCAGCGGCCGGCTCTTGCGCGGCCCGGCGATGCGCGCGCCGTGGTCGTCCTCGCGCCAGCCGTCATCATAGAGAAAGCGATGAAGCTGACGCGCCGAAGACAGCGCCCGCGCCCGCGTCGCCGGGGCGCGGCCCTCCTCCTCCAGCGCGGAGAGCCAGCTTTCGATCGCGTCGCGTCCGGCTTCGATGAGGGTTCCGCCCGCCGCCTCGACATGATGGGCGTAGGCGGCGAGATCGCGCGCATAGGCGAGGATCGTATTCTCCGCCGCGCCCCTTTCCGCGCGCATCGCGTCGAGGAACAGCGCGATCAGACGGCCCGAGGGCGGCGGCGGCTCCGTCGCCGTCGCGCTCATCTAGTTTCCGAAACCGACGCCGACCGCCGGCGTCTCGATCCGCCCGGTCTCCGCCGGCAGATCGACCAGATAGGCGTAGCCGACCAGCCCGAGCGCCGCGAGCGCAGCCAGCACAAGAAGAAACCCGAATAGCCGCCGCAACATGATTCCGCCTCGATCCGCCTGCCCATTCCGCCTGTTCCGCCCGCTTCGCACTCGCCAGCGCGCGCGTCAGCGGTTAAACCCCGGCGCGCCATCGCGCTCTTGCCGGCGAATCTAGCGGCCCGGAGCCTGCGGCGCAACGCGGGGAGGACGGGAACCATGGGCAAGGACGCATCAAAGCCGCGGCTGCGCCGTCCGGTCGCGCTGATCGGGCTGATGGGCTGCGGCAAATCGACGGTCGGCGCAAGGCTGGCGGAGCTGATCGACGCCCCGTTTCGCGACGCCGACGCCGAAATCGCGGCGGCGGCGGGCATGACCATCCCCGAGATCTTCGCCAAGCTCGGCGAAGGCGCCTTTCGCGATGGCGAGCGACGCGTCATCGTCCGGCTGCTGACCGAAGGGCCGATGGTGATCGCCACCGGCGGCGGCGCCTATATGGCCGAGGAGACGCGCGCGGCGATCAGCGCCGCCGGCGCCGCGATCTGGCTGCATGCGGAGCTGGATACGCTGGTCCAGCGCACCTCCCGGCGCAAGACCCGGCCGCTGCTGAACGCGGGCGATCCGCGCCGGATCCTGCGCGACCTGATGGAGCTGCGCTATCCGATCTACGCCGGGGCCGAAATCAGGGTGGAGAGCACCGCCGCCGGCCGGCCCGAGGATGTGGCCGCCGCCGTGATCCGCGCCATGCGCAAGCATGATGAGACCGCGCCGCCCGAACAGCGCCTGATGGAGGATGACGCATGAGCGACGCCGCAACGCCCGAAACCCTGACCGTCGCGCTCGGCGCGCGCGCCTATGACATCCGCATCGGCCGCGGCCTGATCGACCGCGCCGGGGCGGAGATCGCGCCGCTTCTGGCGCGAAACCGCGTCGGCGTGGTCACTGACGAGAATGTCGCGGCGCTGCATCTCGACCGGCTCCGCGCCGGGCTCGCCGCCGAAGGAATCGCGGCGGAGGCCGTGACCCTGCCCGCCGGCGAGGCGACCAAGTCGATGGCGCGATATGAGCGGCTTCTGGGCGCGCTGCTGGAGATGAAAATCGCCCGCGACGATCTGATCATCGCCTTTGGCGGCGGCGTGATCGGCGATCTGGCCGGTTTCGCCGCGGCGACGCTCCGGCGCGGGGTCGGCTTCGTCCAGATCCCGACCACGCTCCTGGCGCAGGTGGACAGCTCCGTCGGCGGCAAGACCGGGATCAACGCGCCGCAGGGCAAGAACCTGATCGGCGCCTTTCACCAGCCGCTTCTGGTTCTGGCGGACACCGGCGCGCTCGACACGCTTGACGGGCGCGAATTTCTGGCCGGCTACGCCGAGACGGTGAAATACGGGCTTCTCGGCGACGCGGCGTTTTTCGAATGGCTGGAGCGCGAAGGCCCCGCGCTTCGCGCCGGCGACGAGGCCGCGCGCATCCGCGCCATCCGCCGCGCCTGCGAGATGAAGGCCGGGATCGTCGCCCGCGACGAGACGGAGACCGGCGAGCGCGCGCTTCTGAACCTCGGCCACACGTTCGGCCACGCGCTGGAGGCGGCGACCGGCTATTCGGCCCGGCTGCTGCATGGCGAGGGGGTCTCGGTCGGGATCGGCCTCGCCTTCGAGCTTTCGATGCGCCTCGGCCTCTGCCCGCAGGAGGAGCCGAGCCGGGTCCGCGCCCATTTCCGCGAGATGGGCATGAAGACCACGCTGGCCGATATCGGGGGCGAGTTGCCTGACGCCGATGCGCTCATCGCGCTGATGGGGCAGGACAAGAAGGTGAAGGACGGCAAGCTCGTCTTCATCCTCGCGAAAGGCGTCGGCGAGGCGTTCATCGCGGCGGATATCCCGACCGACGCGGTTCGGGGCGTGATCGCGGACGCGCTGGCGGAGCGGCGCTGAGCCGCTTCACCCCGCCTTCGCCTGACGCAGAATCTCCACCGTCCCCGGCCAGGCTTCGGCGTCCGCCACCGACTTGTCGCGGCAAAAGGGATTGCAATAGCCGATCACCACGCCGTCGATCTCGGCGAGGCTGTCGGGCGAGACCGGCTCGCCGGAATAGGGGCAGGCTTCGTTCACCGACCTGACGCCGGAAACCGCCCGCGCCGGCAGCGGCGCGGCGCCGGGGCCGAACCCGCCGGCGACCGGCAGGTCGGCGACATCCTCGGCGATCACATGCGGGTTCACGACCGCCATCGCCCGCCAGCGGCGAAAGGCCGGCAGGCGGTGAAGCGCGTCGATATAGGCGTCGTCCTCCGGCCCGACCGGCAGGCCGAAGGAGGCGATGCGCGAGGCGACGGGGAGGAAGAAGGCGTCGGCGGCGGTGAAACGCTCGCCGAACAGAAAGGGGCCGGCGCCGCCGAAACGCCCGCGCCCCCAGGCCCAGAGCGCGCGGATGCGGGCCAGATCGGCCAGAACCGCCTCGCTCGGGCGATAGCCTGAATAGACCGCCTTCAGGTTCATCGGGCAGGCGCTGCGAAGCGCCATGAAGCCCGAATGCATCTCGGCGGCCAGCGACCGCGCTGCGGCGCGGGCGGCGGGGGCCTCGGGCCAGTGGCCGGCCTCCGGGTGACGCTCTGCCAGGGTCTCGGCGATGGCGAGGCTGTCCCAGAGCAGGACGCGCCCGCCCGGCCCGTCGATCTCCAGCGCCGGCGCGGTGCGCGCGGGCGCGATCCGTTGCAGCAGCGCGTCCCATTCCGGGCCCGGCCAGTTTACCTGCGCCACCTCATGCGGCAGATCGAAAGCCGCCAGCATCAGCCAGCCGCGCAGCGACCAGCTGGAATAGGCGCGGTCCATGGTGAAAAGCCGATAGGTCATCGCCTGTCCTCCCGTCCGGGATCATTCTCCGGCGGGCGCCAGCGCGCAAATCATGATTCGAGCGCGCCGCCATCAGCGAAGGTGATGGATCGGCCCCGGCTCAGAACAGGCTGTCGAGAGCTTCCTCCGTCAGCGCCTGAACCAGTTCGCCGTCGCTGCGAAGATTCGGCTCCGGCCACTGCTTGTCCTTCGTCTCCTCAGGATACGATGGTTGCCGCATCGCGGGCGGCAGCATGGCAAGAGGTTCGCCCTCCGGCGCCTTGAAATCGAAACTGTCGGCGTCCGCCGCGTTCCGCTGCTCGGCGCGGATATTGGCGATGGTGGCGTTTTCAAGTCTGATCCTATGGGCCATCTGAAAATCTCCTCTGCTATCTCTCCATCCCAGATGGCGCTCGCGCCGGCGAATGAAAGGGCGCGGTCCGCCGCGATGCGACCTCTCTCACAAGCGGTTCGCGCATTGCCCCGGCCCCGGCCCGGGTCTATGAACCTGCGTCCGATCCTCCGCTTGAGCTCAGGGAGCCAATTCATGCGGTATGTCTCCACCCGCGGCGAAGCGCCGACGCTCGATTTCGAAGGGGCGATGCTGGCTGGCCTCGCCCGCGACGGCGGGCTTTACGTGCCCGAGTCATGGCCGCAGATGAGCGAGACGGAGATCGCCGCCCTCGCCGGGCTGCCCTATGAGGAGGTCGCCTTCCGGGTGATGCGCCCCTTCATCGGCGACGCCTATGGCGATGACGAATTCCGCGACCTGATCGCCCGCGCCTATCAGGGCTTCGGCCACCGGCTGCGCGCGCCGCTGACGCAGATGGCCGAGGAATGCTGGATGCTGGAGCTGCATCACGGCCCGACGCTCGCCTTCAAGGACGTGGCGATGCAGCTGATCGGCCGGCTTTTCGACGCGACGCTGAGCCGGCGCAAAGAGCGGGTGTGCATCGTCGGGGCGACTTCGGGCGACACCGGCTCCGCCGCGATCGAGGCCTTTCGCGGTTCCGACGCCGCCGATTGCTTCATCCTCTATCCGCACGGGCGCGTCTCCGAGGTGCAGCGCCGGCAGATGACCACGCCCGCGGAGGCCAATGTCCACGCCATCGCCGTGGAGGGCGATTTCGACGATTGCCAGGCCGCGGTGAAGGCCATGTTCAACGATCACGAATTCCGCGACCGGATGAAGCTCGCTGCGGTCAATTCGATCAACTGGGCGCGGGTGCTGGCGCAGGCGGTCTATTACTTCACCGCCGCCGTGGCGCTCGGCGCGCCGGGGCGGGCGATCAGCTTCGCCGTGCCCACCGGCAATTTCGGCGATATCTACGCCGGCTATGTCGCCAAGCGCATGGGCCTGCCGATCGACCGGCTGATCATCGCCACCAATCGCAACGACATCCTGCACCGGACGGTTGAGACCGGAAAACACGAGAAGCGCGGCGTCGCGCCGACCTCCTCGCCCTCGATGGATATCCAGGTCTCCTCCAATTTCGAACGGCTCTTGTTCGATCTGCATGACCGCGACAGCGGCGCCGTCAGCGCGATGATGGCGCGGCTGTCGGGCAATGAGGCGGGTTTCACGCTGTCGCCCGAGGCGCTGTCGCGCCTGCGCGCCGAATTCGACTCCGCCCGCTATGACGAGGATGAGGTCGCCGCCCTGATCCGCCGGTTCGCGGAGGAGACAGGCGCCCTTCTCTGCCCGCACTCCGCCATCGGCGTCGGCGCCGCGACGGCGCGCAAGGGGCCGACCGTCGGCCTCGCCACCGCCCACGCCGCGAAATTCCCCGACGCGGTGGAGGCGGCGAGCGGCCACCGCCCCGCCCTGCCCCCGCGCATGGCCGATCTTTATGAACGCGAGGAGCGGATCACCGTCGCCCCGAACGATCTCTCCGCGCTGAAACGACTGATCACAGAAAAGGCCCGCGTATGAGCATACGCCTCTCGACCCTTCCCAACGGCCTCCGGGTCATCACCGAGTCCATGCCCGGACTCGGCTCCGCGGCCATCGGCGTCTGGATCGCCGCCGGCTCGCGCAATGAGACCGAGGCCGAGAACGGCGTCGCGCATTTCCTCGAACACATGGCCTTCAAGGGCACCGGCAAACGCTCGGCCCTCGCCATCGCCGAGGCGATCGAGGATGTCGGCGGGCATCTGAACGCCTATACCAGCCGCGAGGCGACCGCCTATTACGCCCGCGTGCTGGCGGAGGACGCGCCGCTCGCGCTCGACATCATCGGCGACATCCTGACCGACCCGGTCTTCGCCCCCGAGGAGATCGAACTGGAGCGCGGCGTGATCCTGCAGGAGATCGGGCAGGCGCTGGATACGCCCGACGACGTGATCTTCGACTGGTTGCAGGAAACCGCCTATCCCAGCCAGCCGCTCGGCCGGCCGATCCTCGGCCCGGCGGAGCGGGTGCGCGCCTTCGGCGAGGCGGATCTGCGGCGCTTCACCGCCCGCCATTACGCGCCGGGGGGGATGATCCTCTCGGCCGCCGGCGCCGTCGATCACGACGTGCTGCTGGCGGAGGCGGAGCGCCATTTCGGCCATCTGAAGCCGGTGGAGGCCGCGACCCGCGACGCCGCCGCCTATCGGGGCGGCGAACGGCGCGAGGTGAAGAAGCTGGAGCAGGCGCATATGGCGCTGGCTTTCGAGGCCCCCTCGTGGCGCGACCGGGACTATTACGCCGCGCAACTGATGAGCGTGGCGCTCGGCGGCGGCATGTCCTCGCGCCTCTTTCAGGAGGCGCGGGAGAAGCGCGGGCTCTGCTACACGATCTTCGCGCAGGCCGGGGCCTATCAGGATAGCGGGCTTCTCACGATCTACGCCGGCACCGGCGGCGAGGAGGCGAAGGCGCTGGCGGAGCTGACCGTGGACGTGATCAGGGGCGCGGCCGATAATCTGCGTCAGGACGAGTTGGATCGCGCCCGCGCGCAGATGAAGGCCGGTATCGTGATGGGGCTGGAGAGCCCTTCGGCCCGCGCCGAACGGCTGGCCCGCGCGCTGATGATCTGGGGCGAGGCCCCCGATCTGGACCGCACCATCGCCCGGATCGACGCGGTGACGGTCGCGAATATGCGCGAGGCGGCGGCGAAGCTCACCCGCCCGACCCTGGCCTGGTACGGGCCGGTGAAGGCCGCGCCCGGGCTCGACGCGCTCACCGAACGGCTCGCCGCCTGAACCGGCCGCGGCGGGCGTGTTCGGCTTCGGACGAGAAACGCTGCTCAGGACCGAGCGGCTGCTGCTGCGCCCGCCACGGCTGTCGGATTATCACGACTGGACCGGCGCGCGCCGCGAAAGCCGCGACCACCTGAAGCCGTGGGAGCCGGTCTGGGCGCCCGACCATCTGAGCCGCGCCGCCTTTCGCCACCGGGTCCGCTGGTCGCGTCAGGCGATGCGGCTGAAGCGCGCCTGGCCCTTTCTGATCCTCACCGCGCGGGAGGGCGATCTGGTCGGCGCGGTCACGCTCGACAATCTGCGCCGAGGCCCGGCGGAGACCGCGACGCTCGGCTACTGGATCGCAGCGAAACACGCCCGCAAGGGCTATATGAGCGAAACCCTGCGCGAAATCAGGCGCTTCGCCTTCGAGGAACTGGATCTCAGCCGGCTGGAGGCGGGCTGCCTGCCGGAGAACACAGCCTCTCGCGCGCTGCTGGAGCAGGCCGGCTTCATCCTGGAGGGCACGGCGCGCGCCTATCTCCAGATCGACGGACGCTGGCGCGATCATGTGCTCTACGCCGCGCTGCGCGAAGACCGGCGCGGGCAGGCGCTGAACCCGATCGGGATCTGAAATCCGCGCCCCGAACCCGCGCCGGAACGCTCCCTACTCCCTGACCGCCGCCAGACGCGGCCCCGCCGTCAGCCCGCCGATCTTGGCGACGATGCCGGCGGCGTCGATCCCGTGGGCGCGATAGAGATCGGCGATGGTTCCGGTCTGGCCGAAATGCTCGACGCCGAGCGGGACGGTGCGATGCCCATGGACCCCGCCAAGCCAGGCGAGGGTCGCCGGATGGCCGTCGATCACGGTGACGATGCGGCAATGCGGCGGCAGGTCCGCCAGCAGCGTCTCGACATGGCTCTCGGCGGCGACGCCCCGCGCCCGCGCGCGCTGCGCCGCGGTCCAGCCGGCGTTCAGCCGGTCGGCGGAGGTCACGGCGAGGACGCCGATATCGCGGCGCTGCTCGGCGATCAGCCCGGCGGCGCGGATCGCCTCGGGCGCGACGACGCCCTGATAGGCGATCACCACCTCCGCGTTCGGGCCGGGCCGGCGCAGCCAGTAGCCGCCGTCGATCGCGCCCTGGCGGAAAGCGTCGTCAACCCGCTTGCCGGGCTGTTCGACCGGATTGGTGGAGAGCCGCAGATAGACCGAGCCGCCGGTCTCGTCCCGGAGCCATGTACGCTCGTCCGGGTCGCCCTCGCCATCGCGCTGCATGTAGTCGAAAGCCCATTCCATGATCACCGCCAGCTCGTCGGCGAAGGCCGGCTCGAAAGCAGCCAGCCCGTCCTGGCTCATCCCGATCAGCGGCGAGGCGATGGACTGATGCGCGCCGCCCTCGGGCGCCAGCGTCACCCCCGAGGGCGTGCCGACGACGATGAAGCGGGCGCCCTGATAGCAGGCGTAGTTCTGCGCATCGAGCCCGCGGGAGACGAAGGGATCGTAGAGCGTGCCGATGGGAATGACCCGCCTGCCAAAGAGCGAATGCGAGAGGCCGGCGGCGCCCAGCAGCAGGAAAAGGTTCATCTCGGCGATGCCCAGCTCCCGATGCTGGCCCGCGGGCGTGACCTCCCATTTCGCGGTGGAGGGGATGCGATGATCGATGAAGGCGTCGGCCATCTCGGCGCGGGCGAAGAGCTTCCTGCGGTTCACCCAAGGGCCGAGGCTGGTGGTGCCGGTCACATCCGGGGATGTGGTCATGATCCGCGCCGCCAGCGCGCTGTCGCCCCTGGCCAGCCCGTCGAGGATCTTGCCGAAGGCTGTCTGGGTGGAGATCTCCTCATCTTTCGGGACGGGGAGCGCCGGCGTGGCCAGACGCTCGTCGCCATGGCGGCGCGGCCCCCTGGCGAAGAAGGGGACGCCGGCGAGGAACTTTTTCAGCCCGGCCTCATCCTTCACCCCGGCGAAAGGCGCCCATTCCTCACCCTCCGCGACACCCATATGCGCCTGCCATTCGGCGAATTGCTTCGCCGTCATCAGCCCGCCATGATTGTCCTTGTGCCCGGCGATCGGCGTGCCCCAGCCCTTGATCGTGTAGGCGAGGAAACAGGTCGGGCGGTCATGGTCGATGGCGGCGAAGACCTCCGCCATCGTCTCCACGCAATTGCCGCCCAGATTCTCCATCAGCGCCGCGAGTTCGGCGTCGCTCCGCCTTTCGATCAGGGCCGAGACCGCGCCCTGATCGCCAAGATCGTCCATCAGCCGTTTGCGCCAGACCGCGCCGCCCATATAGGTCAGCGCCGAATATTGCGCGTTCGGGCAGGCGTCGATCCAGTCGCGCAGTTTCGCGCCGCCCGGCTCCTCGAAGGCCGCGCGCTGCAAGGCGCCGTATTTGACCCGCACCACATCCCAGCCGAAAGCGTCGAAGATCTTCTCGATCCGCTCGAACAGCCCCTCGCGCACGATCCCGTCAAGCGACTGGCGATTATAGTCGATGATCCACCAGCAATTGCGCAGATCGTTCTTCCAGCCCTCCTGCAACACCTCGTAGACATTGCCCTCGTCAAGCTCGGCGTCGCCGACCAGCGCCACCATGCGGCCGAAAGCGCCGCCAGCGCCCCAGGGCTTCGCGGCGACGAAATCCTGCACCAGCGAGGCGAGCGCGGTGATCCCGACGCCGAGCCCGACCGATCCGGTGGAGAAATCCACATCGTCCACGTCTTTCGTCCGGCTCGGATAGCTCTGCGCGCCGCCGAAGCCGCGGAAATCCTCCATCTTCCCGCGCGGCATGTTGCCCATCAGATACTGCATGGCGTGAAAGACCGGCGAGGCGTGCGGCTTCACCGCCACCCGGTCTTCGGGGCGCAGCGCCGAGAAATAGAGCGCGGTCATGATCGAGACCATCGAGGCGGAGGAGGCCTGATGCCCGCCCACCTTGATCCCGTCCACCTTCGGCCGGACATGGTTCGCGTGATGGATCATCCAGTGCGACAGCCACAGAAGCCGTCTTTCGATCATTTTCAGATATTCCGCGGACATGGCGGCGCTTTACATCCCTGCTGAGGTGAATTGAGCGAAACTAGCATGGCGGCGGAGGCCGAATCCTCGCTAATTCCGCCTGTGCAGGCTAGGTTTGTGGCGCATTCATGCGCAAAGGGAAAAATCATGGCGGATTTCGCCAATATAGACCAGATGGACAGGCGAATCCTGCGCGCGCTGCGCGATGACGGGCGCATCTCGATCCTCGATCTCAGCGAGCGCGTCGGCCTCAGCCCCACCCCCGTCGCCCGGCGGGTGCGGCGGCTGGAGCAGGCCGGGATCATCACCGGCTACGCCGCGCTGATCGACGAAGCGGCGCTCGGCTTCGACGTCTCGGTCTTCGTCTCCGTGAAGCTGGACCGGCAGGTGGACGATGCGCTGGTCCATTTCGAGACCGCCATCGCCGGCTTCCCCGAAGTGGTCGATTGCTGGCTGATGACCGGCAATCGCGACTATCTGCTGCGCGTGGCGACCGAGGGGTTGCGGGAATTCGAGCAATTCCTCGTCGGCCGCCTGACCCGCGTGCGCGGCGTCGCCTCGATCGAATCCTCGATCCCGCTGCGCCGGGTGAAATCGGAACAGTCGCGCGCGATCTGACCGCGGCTCAGCGCAGCGCGGCCTCGATATTGCCGCCATCCACGGTGATCACATGGGCGGTGGTGCGCTCCGCCTCGGCCAGCGCGACGAAGGCGTCGGCGACATGGCGGGCCTCCACCTCCCGTTTCAGGAGGTTGCCGGCCATATAGGCCGCATCGTCCACGCCGCGCGCCCTTGCCCGTTCGGAGATGAATTCATCGGTCAGCAGGCCGGAGCGGATCCGATCCGCATTGACCCCGTTCACCCGGATCCCCTCCCCGCCCAGCTCCAGCGCGAGCTGGCGCAGCAGGAACAGCGTCGCCGCTTTCGGCAATCCGTAAGCGCCGAAATTCTTCCCCGGATTCACCGCCTGTTTGGAGACGTTGAACAGGATCTGCCCCGGCCGCCCCTGCAGGCGCATCAGCTTCGCGGCCTCGTTGGCGAAGCGCCTGTGGGCGTGGAAATTCAGCTCGAACGCCTTGCGGAACGCCGCCTCATCCAGATCGAGCATCGCGCCCGAAAGCGCCGCCCCGGCGTTGGAGACAAGAATGTCGAGCCCGCCGAAAGCCGCGATCGCGGCCTGCATCGCCGCTTCGGCCGCGCCCTCCTCGGTCACGTCGGCCGCAAAGACGGCGTGGCCGGCGCCAAGACGCGCGCGCGCCTCCTCCAGCCGCGCCGCGTCGAGATCGACCAGAACGCAATTCGCCCCTTTCGCCGCGAAGGCTTTCGCGGTGGCGAAACCGATCGCGCCGGCGGCGCCGGTGATCATCGCCACCCGTCCCTGAAAGCGCGGCGGCGCGCCCTTGCCGAGCTTGGCCTGCTCCAGCGACCAGTATTCGCAGTCGAACATGTCCTTCTCGCCGAGCGGGCGATAACCGCCCGCATCCTCGCCGACGGCGCGCACCCGCGCGTTCTGCTCGGCCAGATCGGCGGCGATGGCGGCGATCTTCGCGTTCGCGCCCATGCCGACGAGGCCGACGCCCTCGATCCAGGCGTGTTTCGGGTCGGGGGTCAGCAGGGTCTTCTTCTCGCTCGCCTGCGGGGCCTGACGGTCGAAATAGGCGCGGTATCGCGCCTCGAAAGCCTCGACCTCGGCGGCGATGGCGGCGCGGCCCCGCGTCCAGACGGATTTCCGCAGAACCAGCGGCCAGCCCTTGGTGCGCAGCACATGATCGGGGGAGGCCATGCCCCGCCCGGCCAGATCGTCGAGATCGGCGCGCTCCAGAAAGGCCATCGCCTCCTCGCCGTTCCTCAGGTCCAGAACCGGCGCCGGCGCGTCGCTGTCCCCGCGCCGCTCGGCGACGACGCCGCGCAGGACCGGCAGCGCCGAAAGATCGGCGGCGGGCCGGCGGACGCGGAGCGAGGTCGGCCGGTCCATGCCGAAATGCGCGGCCGCCTCATTGGTGTGGTTCACGATCCGCTCATAGCTTTCGCGCGCGGTCTCGCCAAAGGCGAAATGGCCATGTTTGAGCAGCAACAGCCCCTCGACCGAAGGGTCGGCCTCGTAGACCTCCGCCGCCGCCTTGGCCAGGCCGAAGCCGGGCATGAAATAGGGCACGATCCCGAGCCGGGTGCCGAAGATCTCGCGGCAGACCGCCTCGGCGTCCGGCAGATTCGCCAGCACCAGAAAGGGCGTCGCCTGGGTGTGATCGATGAATTTATGCGGCAGAAAGGCGTGCAGCAGCGTCTCCACCGAAGGATTGGGCGCGGCGCTGTCCAGAAGATTGCTGCGCTGGACATTCACCATCGCCTCGTCGCTCAGCCCGTCCAGCGCGCGCAGCCTGCGCAACGGGTCGAGCCAGACCCCCGGCAGGCCCGGCGCCTCGATCACGTCGAGATCCCAGCCCGAGCCCTTCACATGCAGAACATCCCGCGCCTCGCCGAAGAGATCCGGGCGGCGCAGCTTGACCGAAGTGTTGCCGCCCCCGTGCATCAGCAGATCCGGGTCGCTCCCGATGATGCGGCTGGTGTAGACACGGAGCGCGAGTTCGCGATCCGCCTCACCCGCGCCGGCGCGCTCCATCCAGCCTTGCGCCTCGGCCTCGTCATAGCGGTTCAGGATCATTTCGCTTCGCTCGCTGCAAATTCGGGAAACATCGCCGCCAGCCCCGCGGCCGAGGCCGGGGCGACGCCGCGTTCGGTGATCAGGCCGGCCACCAGCCGGGCCGGGGTGACGTCGAAGGCGGGGTTCGCAGCCTCGGCCCCCTCGGGGGAGACCCGGACCTCCGCGCCCCCGGGCCCGGGGACATGCGTGACCTCGCGCGCCGGACGCGCCTCGATCGGGATTTCGGAGAGGCCGTCGCGCACGCGCCAGTCGATGGTCGGCGAGGGCAGCGCGACATAGAACGGCACGCCGTTGTCATGCGCCGCCAGCGCCTTCAGATAGGTGCCGATCTTGTTGCAGACATCGCCGGCGGCGGTGGTGCGGTCGGTCCCGACGATGACCATGTCCACCTCGCCGCGCTGCATCAGATGCCCGCCGGCGTTGTCGACGATGTATCTATGCGGGACGCC
>JBKECG010000017.1:0-24880 GCA_047974395.1 Pikeienuella sp.
CTGCGCCAGAAGCGCGTCCGCCCCCAGCGGGCTCTCGACGCGCAGGATACGCTCGGCCTGAAGAAAATCAGCTTCGCCGTTCATGCGCAGGCTCCTTCGGAAAAGCGGGTTCGCGAATTCAACCGCATCTATATACGAATTCTCCGCTCTGTCAGCCCTCGAAGCCGCTGACTTCACGAGAATATGCGGTGGAGTTTCAAGGCTGCAAGCGGCTGGCTGGGCGTTGCTGGAGCGCCTCGGATGATCCTGTCCGGCGTCGACGCCAAGGTCAGGAATGATGACATCGCCTAGCTCGCCGCCCCCGGAATCATCCCCAGCGCATGGAGGTAAAGGTCGAGCATCGCTTCCTCCTCCTGCCGGTCCTCGTTGCTCTTTTTCCGGAGCGAGACCACCTTGCGCAGGGTCTTGGTGTCGAAACCGTTGGCCTTGGCCTCGGCGTAGACTTCCTTGATCTGCTCGGCGACCTCTTTCTTCTCCTCCTCCAGCCGCTCGATGCGCTCGACGATCGAGCGAAGCTGGCCGGCGGCGACGGCGGTGGCGGAAAAACCTTCTTCGGGGATGTCGTCGGCCATATCAGATCTGTCTCTCAGGCATGCGGACGACGAGGCCGTCCAGTTCCGGGGTCACCTTCACCTGACAGGTGAGGCGGCTGGTTTCGTCCGGCTCATAGGCGAAATCGAGCATGTCCTCCTCCATCGCGTCCTTCGCCGGCAGACGGTCGGTCCAGGCCGGGTCGACATAGACATGGCAGGTGGAGCAGGCGCAGGCGCCGCCGCAATCGGCGTCGATTCCGGGGACGTTGTTGTCGCGCGCGCCCTCCATGACGGTCAGGCCGACGGCCACATCGACGACATGCTCGGTCCCGCCATGCTCGATATAGGTGATCTTGACCATTCAGGATTCCCTCATGCGCGTCCGGTACGGGCGGTTGTCTAGTCGAACCCGCCGGGTTTCGCCAGAGGCTGGCGCCGCGCCAGGCCATGGCAGAGCCGCCAGCCGACCAGAATGGCGACGACGCCGGAAAGCACCCCCGCGACCGCCTGCGCGTAGACGACGCCGGGACCGCCGAGAGAGGCCGGGATCAGCGCCAGCCCGAGCGGGATCAGCGCCGCGTCCCGCGCCCAGTTGAAGCCGGTGGACCAGAGCGGGCGGCCGAGATTGTTGAAGGCGGCGCTGGCGACGAAAAGCGCGGCGTTGAACATGAAGCCGCCGGCGCCGACATAGCAGAAGGCGTAGATCACCGAGGCTCCGTCGGCGGAGGCGCCGAACCCCCCGACGATCACCGGCGCGAGCACGGCCAGCAGCGCCCAGACCACGACGACATAGCAGCCGGCGAAGATCAGGCTGTCGCGATAGGCCGCCGCCACCCGGTCATAAAGCCGCGCGCCGTAATTCTGGCCGATAATGCCGCCGATCGCGCTGGAAAGCGCGAAGATCCCGCCAAAGGCGAGCACGGTCAGCCGGCTGGCGACCGCCCAGCCGGCGACGGCGCTGTCGGAGAAATCCGAAACCCGCCAGGTGATCAGCAGATTGGCGAATGGCGTCGAAAGCTGGGTCAGGATCGCGGGGCCGGCGATGGCGAAATAGGGGGAGAGCGCCGCCCGCGTCGTCTGCGGCGAGGGGCGCGCCAGCAGCCCGCGCCCGATGCAGAACCGGATGCCGACGCCGGCCGAGCCCATCCGGCTCAGCACCATCGCCAGCGCGGCGCCGTTGGCGCCCATGCCGAGGGTGAAGATCAGAACCGGGGTGACCGCCAGCGCGATCGCGCCCCCGGTCATCGTCACCATCATCGAGCGGCGCGCCTCTCCATCCGCGCGCAGGATCGAGGCCGAACCCATGCTCAGCCCGACAAAGGGCAGCGAAGGGACCGAGACGACCAGGAATTCCGCCGCGACCGCGGCCGCCTCGCCCTCGGCCCCGGCCATGCGCAGCAGCGGGACCCGGAACAGGATCACCAGCGTCGAGGCGACCAGCAGCGTCGCGACGGTGATGACCAGCGCCGCGCTGGCCTGCGCGCGCGCCTCTTCCCGCCGCCTTGCGCCGATCGAGCGGCTGACCAGCGCCATCGAGGCGATGGAGAAGCCGATGCTGACCGAGAGGGTCACGAACTGCACCGCCCAGGCGAAGCCGACCCCGGCGGTCAGCGTCTCGTCGCCAAGGAGCGAGATGAAGAACAGCGTGGTGAAATCCACGAGGAACAGGAATGAAAGCCCGGCGGAGCCCGCCGCCGTCATCACCGCGACATGGCGCATCATCGGGCCGGTGGTGAACCGGCCGGGGGCGGGTGCGGCCATGGCTCAGCCCGCCGGTCGCGCAGGGGCGCGGCTTTCGGCCGGGAGGGATGCGGACCTGGAGACGGGGAAAGACATCGGGGAAGGCTCCTTCCCATCCCCTATACGGCTTTCGGCGGCGGAAGCCACGCCCTTCCTCCGCCGAATCGCGCATCCTCTTGACCGGCGTCGCCGCCGGCGCTTCTCTCCTGCGCATGGACCATGCGGCGTTCGAGATCAGGGAGGCGCGCGAGAGCGATCTCGAACCCTTGCGCGCCATCGTGAACCGGGAGATCCGCGAGACCACCGCGACGTGGACCAGCGTCGAGCGCACGGCGGAGGCGATGCGGGACTGGCGGGAAGGGCTCCGCCGCGACGGGCATCCGGCGCTGGTCGCGGCCGAACCGGGCGGCGCGCCGCTCGGCTACGCCTCATGCGGGCGGTTCCGGGCCTGGCCCGGCTATCGGCTGGCGGCGGAGAGTTCGGTCTATGTCGCGCGGGGCGCGCAGCGGCGCGGGATCGGGCGGGCGCTGCTCACGGCGCTGGCGGCGGAGGCGCGGGCGGCGGGGCTGGTCGCGCTGGTTGCGGTGATCGGCGCCGACCGCGACGCTTCGCTCGCGCTCCATCTCGCCTGCGGCTGGCGCGAGGCCGGGCGCCTCCCTGGGATCGGCGAGAAATTCGGCCGGCGGCTGGACATGGTGATCCTGCAGAAATCGCTGGAGCCATAGGCCCGCCTGACGCGGCGCCGCACCCGGGCGAGAGCGCTCGCGCAAGGGCGGCGGTTTCGGCTATGGTCGCGCGCATGTCGATCTGGACCCGCATCGCCGAAGCTCTTTCCGCCCTTTCCAAGGGCGAAAGCCTTTCCGCCGTCTTCGAAAAGCTGAAGACCCCGCCCGAACGCTCGATCGGCTTCACCATCGCGGTGATCGCCCTCGGCGCGAAGATGGCCAAGGCCGACGGGCTGGTGACCCGCGACGAGGTCGCCGCCTTCCGCGAGGTCTTTCATATCCCGCCCGAGGACGAGGCCAACGCCGCCCGCGTCTTCAATCTCGCCCGGAGCGACGTCGCCGGGTTCGACGGCTACGCCCGCCAGATCGCGCGGCTTTTCGGCCCGGAAAGCCCGGTGCTGGAGGATCTGATCGAGGGGCTTTTCCATATCGCGGTCGCCGATGGCGAATACCACCCGGCCGAGGATGAGTTCATCCACGAGGTCGCCGCCATCTTCGGCCTGCAAGAGGCCGTGTTCGATTCCATCCGCGCCCGCTATTCGCCCGATCACCGCGACCCTTACGCCGTGCTGGCGGTCACGCCGGAAACGCCGCTGCCGGAGATCCGCGAACGCTGGCGCGTCATGGTCCGCGAAACCCATCCCGACCGCATGATCGCGCGCGGCGTGCCCGAGGAGGCGGTGAAGCTCGCCACCCGGCGCCTCGCCGAGGTCAACGACGCCTGGGAGGAGATCAAGGCGAGGCGGGCGGCGTGAGGCGGCGGAGATCTGTCACCCGGTCTGTCGCGCGCGACAGGAGCGAAACCTTTGCGACGGGTCCGCCTCTATCCTGTCTGCGATTGCGCCGCCCCGGTCACGGCTGCGTCCATCTTCGCCTCTGTCGCGGCGGCTTCGGCGGCGAGCCAGTCGAGAAAACGCTTGACCTGCGGACGCTGTCTGATTTCGGAGCGCGTCCTGAAACGATATGCGTGCCGCGCCGCGAGGCGTTCGTTCGTCGGAAAGGGCAGGCTCAACGTCCCGCGCTCCAGTTCCTCAAGAATGCAGGACAGGCCGCATAGCAGCAGCCCGGCGCCAGACTTCGCCCCTTCGAGCGCGTAACTGACGCCGCGATCCGGCGACGTGCGCTCATAGGGGTATCGCTCGAGCCAGTCCGCCCAACAGGGGGTTTCCGGAGCGTCGTGCCGCGGCTTGATGTGGAGAAGGGGAAAGCCTTCAAGGCTGCCGCCTTGCGAATGTCGCCACATCCGTTCGCTGTCGCTGAGCGTTCCCACCGGCAGATAGCGCGGCGTCGCGTTCTCCGCCTTGGTCAGGTAGGGGTTGGATACCCGACTGGCGGTCTCGGGCGAACCGACCGGCAGGAAGATCTCATGATAGAGGGCTTCGCCATCGGCCGCGCGCCCGTTCGGGTTTCTGTCGATCGTCATGTCGGGCGCGCCGAGCCGTATCGGAACGTCGCCCTCTCCGTTCACGTTGAACCGGACGTTGGGATGTTTCTCACGGAACCGCCCGAGCCGGGGCGTCAGCCAGAGATCCGACCAATCCGGATCGGCGACGATGTGAATTTCCGCCGTCCGCTGGAAATCCAGACCGTCGGAGACGCGGTCAAGCGCAGCGAAAGCGAGGCGCAGATCGGCCATCGTCGCCTCGAGCGCCGGCGTCGGCCGGAGGCCGGATCGCCCGCGCATGATCAGGTCGGTGTCGAGAAACCGTTCCAGCGACCTGATGCGCTGGCCGACGGCGGCGGGCGTGATCCCGAGACGGTCCGCGGCCGCCGTGAACGATCCTTCTCTTATCGCCATCTCCACCGCCTGCAGCGCGTTGAGATGTGTGGTGCGGGTCAACTGGCGAGCTTTCCTTTCGTATTTATTTTATAAAGATATTCTTTATTGATATAGTATTCCTTTGTCATGCGCAGATTTATTTGGCTGGGAGATCGAGCCGATGGGGTGCAATCTGAAGTCATTGCAACCAAAGGAGAGACCCATGGCCGAGTTGAAACGATTTCTCATCGAGCGCGACGTGCCCGGAGTCGGCCGGATGTCGGTGACGGAACTCTGCGGCGCCGCGCGCGCCTCCAACCAGGCGCTGGAGCAGATCGGCCCCAGCATCCAATGGGGGCACAGCTATGTCGCCGGCGACAAGACCTTCTGCATCTATCTCGCGGAAGGCGAGGCGGCGATCCGGAAGCATTCGGAGCTCTCCGGCATCCCGTTCTCGACGATCACCGAGGTTCCGCAGGTGATCGAACCGCTCACGGCGAATAACTGACACTGGCGGCCGATGGGATCGCCTCATCGGCTGTTAGCGTGGGGCTCCGCTCCGGAGCCGGT
Source organism: Pikeienuella sp. (assembly GCA_047974395.1). Lineage (GTDB taxonomy): Bacteria > Pseudomonadota > Alphaproteobacteria > Rhodobacterales > Rhodobacteraceae > Pikeienuella. Next base: position 5,328 of record JBKECG010000017.1, read on the forward strand.
CCTATTCCGCCAGCAACCGCTCCACCGCGGCGCGGAGCGCAGGTATGCCGGCGCCTGTCTCCGAGGAGGTGGCGATGATCTCGGGGAAGGCGGTGGGGTGGCGTTTCAGATCCTCGCCGACCTTCTCCGCCACCCTGGCCAGCGCGGCGGGTTTGATCTTGTCGGCCTTGGTCAGCACCGCCTGAAAGCTGACCGCGGCGCCGTCCAGAAGCGCCATGATCTCGTGATCCACCGGCTTCACCCCGTGGCGGGCGTCGATCAGCACATAGGCGCGGCGGAGATTGGCGCGGCCGGCGAGATAGGTCTTCAATAGCGCCTGCCAGCGCGCCACCACCTCCACCGGCGCTTCGGCGTAGCCATAGCCCGGCAGATCCACCAGCCAGAGCGCGCCGGAAAGATCGAAGAAATTGATCTCCTGCGTCCGGCCCGGGGTGTTGGAGGCGCGGGCCAGCGCCTTTCGCCCGGTCAGGGCGTTGATCAGCGAGGATTTGCCGACATTCGAGCGCCCGGCGAAGCAGATCTCCAGCCGGTCCGCCGGCGGCAGCCCGTCCATGGCGACGACGCCCTTGAGGAAATCGCAGCGCCCGGCGAAGAGCTTGCGGCCGGGTTCGGCCTCTTCGGCCGAGGGCTCCTCCATCAGCGGAAAGAGGCTCATGGGCGGGCCTCGTCGCCGATGGCGACCGCGCCGCCTTTCATCACCTGCGCGTAGACCCCGAAATCCATATGGCCGAAATTCGCATGCAGCAGCTTCGTGACCGCGATGTCGCGGGTTCCGCTTTCCGGGCTGGCGGCGGGGGCGTTGCAGCGGGCGACGCGGGCGGTGACGGTCAGCTTCGCCCCGCCGATGGCGATCTCGCGGCCGATCCAGTCGAATTCCGCCCATGGCTCGAACCCGTCGAGCCAGAGATTCATCCGGAAGCGGATCGGCGCCAGTTCGCGCCCGGCGAGGGCCGAAAGCGCGCGGAGCGTGGCGAGGCTGCCGATCGAGACATGGGCGTCGGCGATATCGGTCAGCGCCCCGGATTCGGGCTGGCGTACAAGAATATACGGGCCGGGGCCGGACCCCGCGGCGACCGGCGCGACCCAGTCGGCGATCCGCGCGCCCTCCGTCGCCGGATCGGCCTTCAGCGCGCCGAGCGCCGGGTGCGAAAGCGATATCGCCCCTGTCGCCTCATCCATGGCGCAGGCGATCCGCGCCATTTCCGGGCTGTTGGCCTGGACCACGAAATTCCTGCGGGCCACCCATGCGGGCGCGGCCGGATCGAAGGCGCTCTTCCCATGCGCCACCGCCCATGCGCGATCATGCGGCAGGTGCCGGCCGGGGGCGAGCGCGACCGAGGTCAGGCTCTCCTCCCCCAGTCCCTTCACCGGATGGCGGCGGATCGCGGCGAGCCGGCCCATCTCAGCCTTCTGTCTTCTTCTTGCGCTTCAGGCTCTTCTTCACATTGCCGAGGAAGTCCACATCGACCCCCTGGCTGCGCATGATCGCATATTGCTGGATGAAGGTGATGGTGTTGTTGGCGCACCAGTAGATCACCAGCCCGCTGGCGAAACCGCCGAGCATGAACATGAAGATCCACGGCATCCAGGCGAAGATCTGCGCCTGCATCTTGTCGGCCGGGGCCGGGTTCAGCTTCTGCTGCATCCACATCGTGATCCCCATCAGGATCGGGAAGACGCCGATGGAGAAGATGTTGAAGAAGGAGGCCGGATCCGGCGCCGCCCAGGGCAGCAGCCCGAAGAGGTTCAGCACCGAGGTCGGATCCGGCGCCGACAGATCGTGAATCCAGCCGATGAAGGGCGCGTGCCGCATCTCGATGGTGACGAAGAGCACCTTGTAGAGCGAGAAGAAGATCGGGATCTGCAACAGGATCGGCAGGCAGCCCGCGGCGGGGTTCGCCTTTTCGCGCTTGTAGAGCGCCATCATCTCCTGCTGCATCTTCTGGCGGTCGTCGCCGACCCGTTCCTTGATCTTCTCCATCTCCGGCTGGAGCTTCTTCATCTTCGACATGGAGACATAGGACTTGTAGGCGAGCGGGAAGAGCGCCGCCTTGATGATCAGCGTCAGCGCGATGATCGAGAAGCCCATATTGCCGATCATGCCCTCGACGAAGAGCAGCAGCTTGAAGATCGGCTTGGTCAGGAAGAAGAACCAGCCCCAGTCGATCGCGTCCTCGAACCGGTCGATGCCGAGATTCTCCTCATATTCCCGGATCGTCGCGTATTCTTTCGCGCCCGAGAAGAGATAGGTGGAGACCTCGGCCTTTCCGCCGGCGGCGATGTCATGGAAGGGCAGCAGCGCCTCGGTGCGAAACTCCATGCCGGAGGCGCGGGGGATGTACTTGTAGAACGCGATGAAGGGCTGGCTCGGCCCCGGCGCGATCGTGGTCATCCAGTACTTGTCGGTGAAGCCGATAAAGCCGCTCTCCCCGGCGCTCGCCTCTTCCTGCCGGACCGCGCCGTTGACGGGCATCTCCTCCATGTCGCTGTAGTCGATCTCCTTCAGATCGCCGTCGAGGACGCTGACCGCGCCTTCGTGCAGGATGAAGAAATTCACCGTCTCCGGCTGTTCGCGTCGCGCGACATAGCCATAGGGGCGGAGCGTGACGGTCCCGGCGGTGTTGTTCTCCACCGACTGGCCGATGGTGAACATGAACTTGTCATCGACCGCGATCTTACGCCGGAAGACCAGCCCCTCGCCATTGTCCCAGACCAGCGTGACCGGGCTGGAGGGCGTCAGCGTCTCGCCGGACTCGATCCGCCATTCGGTATTGGCGTCGGGGGTTCTGACGGTCCCGCCTTCCGGGTTCAGCCAGCCATAGGCGGCGAAATAGGGATGGGAGGCCCCGACCGGGGCGAGCTGGATCACCGTGTCCGAACTCGGGTCCAGCGTCTCGCGATATTCGGTCAGGTGCAGATCGTCGAACCGCCCGCCCCGCAGGGAGATCGAGCCGGAGAAGGCCGGGGTCTCGATCTTCAGGCGCGGGCTTTCGCCGCCGCCGGCGTCGGCGTCGGCGGTGGACCCGCCGGCCGGCGCGCCCTGGGCCGTCTGGCCGGCTCCGGCGGGGGCCTCCGTCATCGTCCCCGTCGCCGCGGGCGAGGGCGCGACCGCGCCCGGCTCCGGCGCCGGGGGCGCGAAGAAGAAGGTCCAGGCGATGATCACGAGGAAACTGAGCGCGGCGGCGGCGATCAGGTTCTTCTGGTCGGACATTGCGGGCTCCTATCAGCGTGCCGCGCCTTGAACCCCTCGCGCGGCCTGAGGTCAAGGGGGCGGCGTGGCCGCGCGCATCGGATCAGCGGCCGGAATTCCAGCGCCGGTAAAGCCAGATCATCAGGCAGGCGCCGGCCACGGCGCCGACAAGCGCCAGAAGAACGCTTGACGCGGCGAGCAGCAGGCGGAGCGCGAAGCCGCCGACCAGCGCGCCAAGGACGCCAAGCGCCAGGGTTTCAACCAGCGACAGCTCGACCTTCATCACCTTCGAGGCGATGAGGCCGGCGGCGAGGCCGACGAGGATCAGAAGAAGAGCGGCCATGGCGAAAGCTCCTTCAGCGGCCGGGGGGAAGAGAGGGCTTCATGTCGCGCGCTCCAGCATCGCGCCGGCCGGAACCGGCCGGCCGCGCAGGAAATCACCGGCGTCGAGCGCGCCGCCGCCGGCGCGTTGCAGGCGCTCCAGCCGCACCGCGCCTTCGCCGCAGGCGATGGTCAGGCGATCGTCCAGCGCCGTTCCCGGCGCGCCGGCGCCCGGAGCCTGCGCCGACATCAGCGCCTTCACCCGCTCGCCCTCCAGCATGAACCAGGCGCCGGGAAAGGGCGAAAGCCCGCGGATCAGCCGGTCCACCTCCGCCGCGGGGCGGCGCCAGTCGATCCGGGCCTCGGCCTTGTCGATCTTGGCGGCGTAGGCGCCTTCAGCCGGTTGCGGCGCAAGCGTCAGCGCGTCTTCGGAAAGCCGCGCCAGCGCCTCCACCATCAGCGGCGCGCCGATTTCGGCCAGCCGGTCGTGAAGGGTGGCGGCCGTGTCGTCGGCGGCGATCGGGGTGCGCGCCGTCAGCGCCACCGGGCCGGTGTCCAGCCCCTTCTCCATCCGCATCACGCAGATTCCGGTTTCCGCGTCCCCGGCCATGATCGCCCGCTGGATCGGCGCCGCGCCGCGCCAGCGCGGCAGCAGGGAGGCGTGGAGGTTGAAACAGCCATGGCGCGGCGCGGTCAGAACGGCCTCGGGCAGCAGCAGCCCATAGGCGACGACCACGGCGGCCTCGGCCTCCAGCGCCGCGAAAGCCGCGCGCTCGGCCTCCTCGCGGAAATTCAGCGGGGCGCGGATCTCCAGCCCCAGCGCTTCCGCCCGCGCCGCGACCGGGCTAGGCTGGGGGCGCTTGCCGCGTCCGGCGGGGCGGGGGGGCTGGGAATAGACGGCGGCGATCTCGTGGCCGGCCGCGACCAGCGCGTCCAGAACCGCGACCGCGAAATCCGGCGTCCCCATGAAGACGATCCGCATCAGCCCCTCCGCCGCAGCTTGGCGTGGCGGTCGAGCAGCATCCGCCGCTTCACCGGGCCGAGCCGGTGAAAATAGAGCTTGCCGTCAAGATGGTCGATCTGGTGCTGGTCCGAGGTCGCCCAGAGCCCGTCGAAGCGCCGCTCCCGGCTCTCGCCGGTCTCGTCGAGATAACGGACCAGAACCGAGGCCGGCCGCGCGATCCGGGCCGAGACGCCGGGCAGGTTGGGCGAGGCTTCCTCATGCTCGCGCGTCTCCGTCGAGATCTCGACCAGTTCGGGATTGGCCAGCCGGATCGGCGCGCGCCCGGTCTCGGCGCAATCGACCACGGCGAGACGCAGGGGAACCCCGATCTGCGGCGCGGCCAGCCCGACGCCGGGCATCGCATACATCGCGGTCAGCATCCGCTCCCACAGCGCGCGCTCGGCTTCGCCGATGCGTTCGACCGGCGTCGCCCGCGCCGAAAGCCGCCGGTCCGGCCAGATCAGGAACCTGTCGCTCACCCGCTCGCTGTCTCTCGCGCGCGCTCGCGCTTCAGTTTCTTCATCTTCTGGGTGATCATCTGCCGGCGCACCGCGCCGATATGGTCGATGAAGAGCTTTCCGTTCAGATGGTCGATCTCATGCTGCGCGCAGGTCGCCCAGAGCCCGTCGAAGCGCCGCTCCTCCAGCGCGCCCTCGGGCGTCAGCCAGCGCACCGTCACTTCGGCCGGGCGCTCGATCTCCGCGTATTGGTCGGGGATCGAAAGGCAGCCTTCCTCGTGGATGTTCATCTCGGCGGAGGCGTCGATGATCTCCGGGTTGATCATCGCCAGCGGGGTGGGCTCCTCCTCCTTGCCGGCGCAGTCCATGACAAGGAGCCGGGCGTTGACGCCGACCTGCGGCGCCGCGAGCCCGATGCCGGGCGCGTCATACATGGTCTCCAGCATGTCCCGGATCAGCCCGGCCACGGCGGCGGGATCGGCGACAGGGTCGCAGATCTTCTTCAGGCGCGGGTCGGGATGGATCAGGATCGGCAGGATGCTCATGGGTCCGAGGTAGGCCAAGCCCGCGCGCCGGTCAACGGGGCCCTTCCCCGGAAACCGCCCTTTCCGATTGGCCGGAAGAAGAAGCGCAGACGCGGCGGGTTTTCCGCCGCGCGGTTATTGCCGCCGCGCATGTAGCGCCCGGCCTGTTCGCGCCGGCGACATGCTTGTTTGTATGATAAACAGATAATACTATAATTTTCACCGAATCAATGGGAGGACTGATATGTCGATAAATCGCAGGGTCAGGGCGTCTCTGTTCGCCGCCGCCGCCGCCGCGGCGTTCTCGCTTTCGGGGGCGACCGGCGCCTTCGCGCAGGAATTCTCGTTCAAGTTCCAGTCGAGCGATCCGGCCGGCAATCCGACCTACATGGTCCAGCAGGAATGGGCCAAGGGCGTGGAGGAGACCTCCGGCGGCCGGGTGAAGATCGAGGTGCTGCCGGTCGGCGCCGTCGTCGCCTATAACGAGACCCATGACGCCGTGGCCGTGGGCATTCTCGACGGGCACATGACCTCGGTCGAGTACATGGCCGGCAAGGACCCGGCCTTCGGCCTGATCGGCAACACCGTCGGGGCGTGGTCCTCGCAGGATCAGATGCTCGGCTATCTGAAGAATGGCGGCGGGACCGAGCTGCTGCGCGAGCTTCTGGGCGAATACGGGCTCTATTTCATCGGCGGCGTCTCGGGCGGGCTGGAGGCCTTCGTCTCGCGCGTGCCGATCGACTCGGTCGCGGATCTGAAGGGCGTGAAGCTGCGCGCCCCCGAAGGTCTGGTGCAGGAGGTCTTCGCCGCCGCTGGCGCGAGCCCGGTCAACCTGCCGTCCTCGGAGGTCTACACCTCGCTCGACAAGCATGTGATCGACGCCGCCGACTATTCGACCTTCGCCTCCCATCAGGCCGGCGGCCTGAACCAGATCGCCCGCAACCCGATCTATCCCGGCTTCCATTCGCTGCCGGTGATCGAGGTGTCGATGAACCAGGCGAAATGGGACGCGCTGCCCGAGGACCTCAAGACCCTGCTTTCCGCCAAGGTCGAGGAACTGGCCGTGACCCTGAAGGAGACCCTGGCCGAAAAGGACAAGGCCGCCGTCGAGGAGGCCCTGGCCGAAGGCATCGTGATCCATGACTGGTCGGCCGAGGAGCGCAAGAAGTTCCGCGCCATCGCCCGCTCCAAATGGGAAGGCGTGGCCGCGCGCAGCGCGAACGCGCAGCGGGCCTACGATTCGATCACCGCCTATCTGACGGCCGAAGGCCTGCTTGAATGACGCCGCCGCGGGGCCGGTCCGCCCGGCCCCGTCGCGCTTTCGGTTTCCCGCTCTGACCGGCCCGCAGCCGGTCCGGGGCGGGAAGCCTCGCCTCACAATGAATGAAAAATCCGACAAGGTGGGAGGAAACATGCAAGAAACGCCGCACGTCGCGGACCCGTCCGGGCCGGGCGATCAGGAGAGCGGGTTGTTCTCCCGGATCGTCCTCGCCTTCGGCAAACCGTTTTCGATGGTCTATGTCGGGATCACCGCGATCCTGATCTACGAGGTCTTCCTGCGCTATCTCTTCGAGGCGCCGACGCTCTGGGTGCATGAGACATCGACATTCCTGAGCGCCGTCGCCTTCCTGATCGGCGGGCTCTATTGCGTCGCCACCAACAAGCATATCCGCATCGTCATCCTTTATGACGCGGTGAACGCGCGGGCGCGGCGCTGGCTGGATATCTTCATCTACCTGGTCTGCGCCGCCTCGACCCTGTTCTTCAGCTACGCCGCCTGGCTTTCGACCAAGCGCGCGATCTTCACGCCTTCGGGCGCGTTCCGGCTGGAGACCAGCGGCACGGCCTGGAACCCGCCTTTTCCCTCGATCCTGAAGCTGCTGATGGTGGCGGTGCTGCTGGCCATGTCGGCGCAGTTCCTGATCCTCGCCCTGCGGGCGATCCGGCGGAAAGGGGCCGATGATGTTTGATCTTCAGAGCCTCGGAATCGAATACGGCACGCTGGTGATGCTGCTGATGCTGCTGGGGCTTCTGGTCACCGGCATGCCTCTGGCCTTCGTCACGCTGCTGGTGGCCTTCATCTTCGCCATCGGCTGGTTCGGGCCGAGTTCGGTGCCGCTGATCACCAGCCGGATCTACACTTTCGTCTCATCCTTCGTCTTCGTCTCGGTGCCGATGTTCGTGATGATGGCGTCGATCCTCGACCGGTCGGGCATCGCCCGCGACCTGTTCGATGCGATGCGCCTTGTCGGCGGCCGTATCCGCGGCGGGGTCGCGGTGCAGACCATCTTCGTCGCGGTGATCCTGGCGGCGATGAGCGGCATCATCGGCGGCGAGATCGTGCTGCTCGGCCTTCTGGCGCTGCCGCAGATGCTGCGGCTCGGCTATAACCGGCGGCTGGCCATCGGCGTGGTCTGCGCCGGCGGCTCGCTCGGCACGATGATCCCGCCCTCGATCGTGCTGATCATCTACGGGCTGACGGCGAATGTCTCGATCGGCGATCTTTTCACCGCGGCCTTCCTGCCGGGTTTCCTGCTGGCGGCGCTTTATGTCGGCTATGTGCTGATCCGGGCCTGGCTCGATCCGCAGGCGGCGCCGGCGCTCAAGCCGGAGGATATCCCCGCCGGCGAAAAGGCGCGTCTGCTGAAGGGGCTGGTATTTCCGCTTCTGATCGTGGTCATGGTGCTCGGCTCGATCTATGGCGGGATCGCCTCGGTGACCGAGGCGTCCGCGGTCGGCGTGTTCGGCGTGATCCTCTCCACTGTGGTGCGAAAGGAGTTCTCCTTCGGGATGCTGCGGGCCGCGGCGATCCAGACGCTGGAGACCTGCGGCATGATCGTCTGGATCGGCGTCGGCGCCAGCGCGCTGGTCGGGGTCTTCAACCTGATGGGCGGCGTGAATTTCGTCTCGGAGCTGATCACCGGGATTTCGGACGATCCGACCACGGTCATCCTGGTGATGATGCTGATCCTCTTCGTCCTCGGCATGTTTCTCGACTGGGTCGGGATCGCGCTGCTGACCATGCCGATCTTCGTGCCGATCGTGATCCAGCTCGGCTACAGCCCGGTCTGGTTCGGCGTGGTCTTCTCGCTGAGCATGCAGGTGTCCTATCTGACGCCGCCCTTCGGTCCGGCCGCGTTCTATCTCAAGAGCGTCACGCCGCCGGACATCTCGCTGGGCGAGATCTTCCGCTCGATGACCCCGTTCATCCTGTTGCAGCTCTTCGCGCTGGCGATGCTGATCGCCTTTCCGGCGATCGCCATCCACTGACAGCGGGCGGCGCCGGCCCCGCCCGGCGCCGCCTGTTCCGTTCACCGCCCCACCCATGGATCAAGGGACCGACATATGAAGATCACCGCGCTCAAGACCTATGTGACGCCCCCGCGCTGGCTGTTCCTGAAGGTCGAGACCGACGAGGGGATCTGCGGCTGGGGCGAGCCGGTGCTGGAAGGGCACGCCCGGACCCTCGCCGCCAAGATCGAGGAGCTGGAGAGCATGCTGATCGGCCGCGACCCGCTGCTGATCGAGGATATCTGGCAGATGATCTATCGCAACGGCTGCTATCGCGGCGGGCCGGTGCTGATGAGCGCGATGTCGGGCGTGGACATGGCGCTCTGGGATATCAAGGGCAAGGCTTATGGCCAGCCGGTCCATGCGCTGATGGGCGGGCAGGTCCGGCGTCGGGTCCGCACCTATCGCTGGATCGGCGGCGACCGGCCGCAGAACCTGATCGCCGAGGCGAAGGAGCTGATGGCGGCCGGCTATGACGCCTGCAAGTTCAACGCCACCGAGGAGCTGCAATATATCGACCGCCACGCTCGGGTGGACGCGGTCGTCGCCCGGATCGGCGCCCTTCGCGACGCGGTCGGCGCGGATATGGATCTGGCCGTCGATTTCCACGGCCGGGTCCACGCCCCGATGGCGCGCGTCCTGCTGAAGGAGCTGGAGCCGATGCGCCCGCTTTTCGTCGAGGACGCCGTGGTTTCGGCCCATGTGGACATGATGGCCGATCTGGCGCGCGAGACCGCGATCCCGCTCTGTATCGGCGAGCGGCTTCATTCGCGCTATGATTTCAGGCGGGTGTTCGAGACCCGCGCCGCCGGGATCGTCAACCCCGACACCGCCCATGTCGGCGGGATCTCGGAAATGGTGCGGATCGGGCATATGGCCGAGGCCTATGACGTGCCGATCGCGCCGCATTGCCCGCTCGGCCCGATCGCGCTGGCGGCGAGCCTTCAGGTTGACGCGATCTGCTACAATGCGGTGATTCAGGAGCAGAGCCTTGGCATTCATTACAATCAGGGCGGCGACCTGAACGACTATCTGCGGCCCGAAAGCCGTTTCCAGGTCGAGGACGGGTTCCTCGCCATCCCGCAGGGGCCGGGTCTCGGCGTCGAGGTCGATGAGGACGTGGTGTTTGAGCGGGTGCGGACCGGGCATGACTGGCGCGCGCCGGTCTGGCGCCATGCCGACGGCTCGATTGCGGATTGGTGAGCGACATGCAGGATGATTCCGGGAAATTTCGCGGCGTTCACGCGGTGCTCTACGCGCTTTTCGACCGTGATGAGCGGATCGACCACGGGGCCATGGCGGCGCAGGTGGATTACTGCGTGGCGCAGGGCTGCCACGGGATCACCGTGCTGGGACTGGCGACCGAGGTGCTGAAGCTCGGTTTCGACGAGCGGACGGCGCTGGCGAAAGCCGTCGGGCGGGCGCTGGACGGGCGGCTGCCCTTTTCCGTCACCATCGCCGGAAACAGCGTCGCCGAGCAGGGCGCCATGGCCGCCGCCGCGGCCGACGCCGGGGCCGACTGGTTGATCCTTCAACCGCCGATGGTCGGCGCTTACTGCGCCGATGTCTATCTCGACATTTTCGCGCGGGTGGCCGCCTCGACCGCGCTGCCGGTCGCGGTGCAGAACGCGCCGCAATATCTGGGCCGGGCGCTTTCGGCCGAGGATCTGGCCCGGCTGAAGGGCCGCTGCGCCAATCTGATGGCGGTCAAGGGCGAGGACGCAGCCATCGGCATCCGCCGCATCATCGAGATCGCCGGCGCCGATCTGCATGTGCTGGGCGGGCGCGGGGGGCTGGAGATGACCGACACGCTGCGCGCGGGATGCGAGGGCTTCGTGCTGGCGCCCGAGATCGCGCCGGTCGCGGCGCGCATCTTCGATCTCTGGGCCGCCGGCCGGATCGAAGAGGCCGAGGCGCTTTACGCAGGGGTCCTGCCGGCGGCGACATTCGTCATGCAGTCGCTGGAGCACCTGATCACCTATGGCAAGCGGATATTCGGCGCCAACGCAGGGATCGAGATCCATGACCGCGCCCCCTGCCTCGCCCCGACGCCTTTCGGGCTGGAGACGGCCGCGCGTTGGGCGGCGGCGCTCAGGACCTGAGCCGCTCGGCCTCCGCCTGCCGGCGCAGGCCGTTCTCGGCGTCGATCACCGCAAGTTCGATCAGCTCCCGCATGGCGCGCTCCGCGCCGTCGGGATCGCGGGCTTCGAAACTGGCGACGACCCGCGCGTGCAGGTCATGGGCCTCCCTCAGGTCGGCCGGATCGACGCCGGCGCCCCTCGTGCGTATCTGGAGATCGAAGAGGATCGTCAGCGCCGCCTCGATCACCGCGAAAAGCTGCGTCAGCAGCGGTGAATTCGTCGCCGCCAGAAAGGCCCGGTGAAATTCGATATCGGCTTCGATGAAGCGCGGCCGGCGGGCGTTGTCATCGTCATGCCCGCCCTCATAGGCGGCCTGCATCGCCGCCCAGGCCGCCCTGATCCGCGTCCGCGCCGCGTCATCCGCCCGCGCGGTGGCCAGCCTGGCGAGGCCCGGCTCCAGGGCGAGGCGGACATTGAAGAGATCGGTCAGCAGATCCCGCGTGTCGCCGCTCTGGATGCGCCAGTGCATCACGTCCGGGTCGAGCAGGCGCCATTCCTCGCGCGGGGTGACGCGGGTTCCGTCCGAGGTCCTGCTGCGGACCAGCCCCTTGGCGCTCAGGATGCGCAGCGCCTCTCGCACCACCGAGCGGCTGACGCCCAGCGCCTCGGTCAGGTCGGCCTCGCGCGGCAGCGCCTCGCCCGGCGCCCATGCGCCGCCGACGATCCGCTCGCCAAGTTCGGAGAGCGCGTCGCCGATGACGCCGCGGAAACGGATGGTGCCGGCCAGACGGGCGTCCCGCCGGCCGATCGCCAGCGGGGCGCTGTTCTTTCGCTTGTTCATCTGTTTATATTATGAATGGCGAAAGGGCTGCGCAATGATGGGCGGCTCAGCCGTGATGCGCGGCGACGGTCTTCAGCGCGGAGAAGCCGTAGAGCGCCTCGAACCCCTTCTCGCGCCCGTGGCCGGATTTGCCGGAGCCGCCGAAGGGCAGCTCCACGCCGCCGCCGGCGCCGTAATTGTTGAGAAAGACCTGCCCGGCGCGCAGCTTCTTCGCCAGCCGCATCTGCCTGCCGCCATCGCGGCTCCAGACGCTGGCGACGAGACCGTAATCGGTGCCGTTGGCGATCTTTACCGCCTCCTCCTCGGTGTCGAAGGGGATCACCACCTGAACCGGGCCGAAGATCTCGTTCTGCGCAAGATGGTGATCGGGGCGGACCCCGGCCAGCAGCGTCGGGGGCACGTAATGGCCGCCCTTCGGGGCGGCGTCGATGACCGCGCCCTCCGCCGCAAGCTCCAGATCGGCGGCGCGGCCGAGAAAGCCGTCCACGATCTCCTTCTGCCTGGCCGAGATCAGCGGGCCGACATCCAGATCCTCGACCGCCGGGCCGACCCGGAGCGCGCCATAGCGCGCCGCCATCTTCGCCAGCACCTGATCATGCACGCCGCGCTGGACCAGAATCCGCGAGGAAGCCGAGCAGGTCTGGCCGGCGTTCTGAATCCCGGCGTTCACCAGAAAGGGCAGGGCGGCGTCGATATCGGCGTCGTCGAACACCACCTGCGGCGATTTCCCGCCCAGCTCCAGCGTCACCGGAACCAGATTCTGCGCCGCCGCGACCTGCACCATCCGCCCGACCGAAACCGAGCCGGTGAAGGAGACATGGCGCACGCCCGGATGCGCCGAAAGCGCCGCCCCGGCCTCTTCGCCGAGCCCCGGAACCACATTGATCGCGCCGGCGGGAAGGCCGGCCTCCTCGGCGATGGCGGCGAAGGCGAGTGCGGTGAGGCAGGCTTCCTCGGCCGGCTTCAGCACGCAGGCGTTGCCCATGGCCAGCGCCGCGCCGACCGAACGGCCGATGATCTGCATCGGGTAATTCCAGGGCACGATATGCCCGGTCACCCCGTGCGGCTCGCGCAGCGTGTAGACGGTGTAGCCGTCGAGATAGGGAATGGTCTCGCCCATCACCTTGTCGGCGGCGCCGCCATAGAATTCCAGATAGCGGGCGAGGGCGAGCGCGTCGGCCTTCGCCTGCCGCAGGGGCTTGCCGACATCGGCGGCCTCGATCCGGGCCAGCTGGTCGGCGCGCTCCTGCACGATCCGGCCCATTTTCTGCAATGCGCGGCCGCGCTCGGCCGCGGTCAGACGGCCCCACTCGCCAGCCAGCGCCGCCTCCGCCGCCGCGACGGCGGCGTCGATATCGGCCGCGCCGCCGCGCGCGATCTCGCCGACGATGGAGCCGTCGGAAGGGTTCTCCAGCGGCAGCCGCTCGCCGTTTTCGGGCGCGCGCCATGCGCCGTCGATATAGACGGCGTCGGCGGCGAACCAGAGATCGGGATGGGTGTTCATGGGCGCCTCCTCTTCAGCGCCGCCTCCATGTCCGGGGCGGCTGCTATCAATGCTCTGGTATAGGGATGGGCGGGGTTGCGGAAGACCTGATCGGTCTCGCCTTCCTCGACGATGCGGCCGTCCTTCATCACCAGAACCCGGTCGGTGATCGCCCGGACCACCGAAAGATCGTGGCTGATGAAGAGATAGGTGAGGCCGAGCCTGGTGGAGAGATCGGCCAGAAGATCGAGGATCTGCGCCCGGACCGAGACGTCGAGCGCGGAGACCGCCTCATCGAGGATGATCAGGTCCGGCGCGATGATCAGCGCCCGCGCGATGGCGATGCGCTGACGCTGGCCGCCGGAGAATTCGTGAATGTACTTGTCGGCGTCTTCGGGGGCGAGACCGACCTCGGTCAGGGCCTTCTCCACCGCCTTGCGCCGGTCGGCGCCGGTTGGCGGGGCGTCCATCAGGTGCATGGGTTCGGCCACCAGCCGCGCGACCTTCCAGCGCGGGTTGAAGCCGCCATAGGGGTCCTGAAACACCGCCTGCATCCGCCGCCGCTCCGCCCGCGCCAGCCCGGCGGAGACCGGACGCCCCATCACCCGGATCTCGCCCGCCTGCGTGTTCTCCAGCCCGAGAATGGCGCGGGTCAGCGTGGACTTGCCGCAGCCGGATTCGCCGACCAGACCCAATGTCTCGCCGCGCCTCAGCGTGAAGCTGACGCCATCCACCGCCCGTTTCACCCCATGCGGCGCGAAGGGGGAGGGGCGGGGGGTGCGGTATTCGCGGATGACATCGCGCAGCTCCAGCACCGGCTGATCCTCGCGCCTGACCGCGCTCCGGTCGGGAACATGGGCGGAGGCGGCGTGGAGCGCGCGGGTGTAGGGATGGCGCATCTCGCGGAACACCGCGCCGGTCTCGCCGGCCTCGACGATCTCGCCCCGGCGCATGATCGCCAGCCGGTCGGCGACCCCGGCGACGAGGCCGAGATCATGGGTGATCAGCATCAGCCCCATGCCGAATTCATCGACGAGACCGCGCAGGAGCTTCACGATCTCCGCCTGGGTGGTGACGTCGAGCGCCGTCGTGGGCTCATCCGCGATCAGGAGTTTCGGGCGGAGCGCGATGGCCATGGCGATCACCACCCGCTGGCGCTGGCCGCCCGACAATTCATGCGGATAGGCGTCGAGCGGCGCCTGCGCCAGCCCGACCCGATCGAGCATGGCGCGGGCGTTCTCCATCGCCTCGCGCCGCCCCATGGCCCGGTGGATCAGCGCGGTTTCCGCCACTTGCTCGCCGATGGCGCGCACCGGGTTCAGGGCGGTCATCGGCTCCTGAAACACCATGCCGATCCCGGCGCCGCGGAGCGCGCACATGTCGGCTTCGCTCATCCGCGTCAGATCGGCCCCGTCGAAGCGGATCGCGCCGGCGGTCGCCGCGCCGACCGGCAGGAGCCGCATGACCGAAAAGGCGGTCATCGACTTGCCGGAGCCGGATTCGCCGATCACGCCGAAGACCTCTCCGGCGCTTATGTCAAAGGAAACCTCGCGCAGGATCGGAACCCCGGCGATGTTCAGCGACAGGCGGTCTATCTCCAGCAGGCTCATCGCGCCCGCCTCAGCTTCGGATCGGCCCAGTCGCGAAGGCCGTCGCCCATCAGGTTCAGCCCCAGCACCGTCAGCACGATCGCCATGCCGGGCCAGAGCGCCAGCAGCGGATTGGCGTAGATCAGCGTCCGGCTCTCGGCCAGCATCAGCCCCCAGCTCGGCGTCGGGGGCTGCGCGCCGAGGCCGATATAGGAAAGCCCGGCCTCGGCCAGAACGCCGAGAGAGAACTGGATCGTTCCCTGCACGATCAGGAGGTTGAGGATATTCGGCAGGATATGCTCGAAGGAGATCCGCGCCCGCCCCTTGCCGGCGACCCGCGCCGCCATCACGAAATCCCGCGACCACAGGGAGAGCGCGGCCCCGCGCGAGACCCGGGCGAAGACGGGGATGTTGAAGATGCCGATGGCGATGATCGCATTGAGCGCCGAGGGGCCGAGAACCGCGGTGATCAGGATCGCGATGACGAGGGAGGGAAAGGCGAAGACCACATCGTTGAAGCGCATGATGGCGTCGTCGATCACGCCCCCACGCCGCGCCGCCGCCGCGAGGCCGAGAGGCACGCCGAAGGCGACGCCGAGCACGACCGCCACCACCGCGACGGCGATCGAGGTGCGCGCCCCGACCATGATCATGGAGAGAATGTCGCGACCGAGATGGTCCGTCCCCAGCCAGTGCGCCGCCGAAGGGGGCGCGAGCTTGCCGGCGATCTCCAGCGCCTCGACCGGATAGGGCGTCCAGACGAAGGAGGCGAGCGCCAGCGCCGCGAAGAACCCGGCCAGAAGGACGCCCAGGATCAACCCCGCTCTCATCGCCGCCTCAGCCGCGGATCGACCCAGGCGTAGGCGAGATCGACCAGGAAGGTGACGAGGATCACCGCGAAGACGAGGATCATCACCACGCTTTCGACCACGATCAGATCACGCTGGGTGATGCCCTGAAAGATCAGCCGCCCCAGCCCCGGCAGGAAGAAGATCTGCTCGATGATGATCGCGCCGGCGATCAGGAAGGAGAACTGGAGGCCGATGATGGTCAGCACCGGGATCAGCGCGTTGCGGAAAGCGTGCCGCCAGAGCGCCTGCCGCCGCGATAGCCCCTTGGCCCGCGCGGTGCGGATGAAATCCTCGTCCAGCGTGTCCAGAAGGGCCGAACGCATCACCCGCGCCAGGATCGAGGCCTGCGGCAGCGCCAGCGCGATGGCGGGAAGGGTCAGCGCCTTCAGCGCCGGCAGGACGCCCCCGTCCCAGCCCGGAAAGCCGCCGGCGGAGAACCAGCGCAGATTGATCGAGAAGATGATGACGAGGAGGATCGCGAACCAGAAATTCGGCACCGCGAGGCCGAGCTGCGTCGCCGCCATCACCCCCCAGTCCGCCCCCCGCCCGCGCCGCGACGCGGCCAGAAGCCCGGCCGGGATGGCGACGGCGGTGGCGAGGATCAGCGCATAGATCGTCAGCGGCAGGGAGACCACGACCCGTTCCGCCACCAGTTCGGAGACCGGCGAGCGATAAGTGTAGCTGATCCCGAAATCGCCGGCGGCCATACCGAAGATCCAGTCGAGATAGCGAAGCGCCAGCGGCTGATCCAGCCCCATCTCGGCGCGCATGGCGGCCAGCGTGTCGGGGGCGGCGTTCATCCCCAGCATGAAGGAGGCCGGATCGCCCGGAATCACCTCCACCACCGCGAATATGGCGACGCTGGCGGCGATCAGGCTCAGGCAGAGCGACAGGATACGGGTCAGCGCATAGCGCAGCATCTCTCGCCTCCTCTCCTTCGCCGCCTATTCCCAGTAGGCCGCGGTCAGATCGTTCGACTGGGTCGGGGAATGTTTCCACATGCCCTTCAGCTTCGCGTTCTGGACGCCGAGCCGCGGGAGCTGGAAAAGGAAGCCGTTCACGTAATCATCGGCGATGATCCGTTGCAGGGATTTCAGCAGCGCGGCGCGGTCGGTCTCGTCCACGGTGCGCTCCAGCATGGCGAAGACCTGCTTGAACTCTTCCGAGGCGTAGTTGAAGTAATATTCGTCGCGGGCATAGACGCCGATATCCATCGGCTCCGTATGGCTGACGATGGAAAGATCGTAATCCTTGTTCTTGAACACCTGCTCCAGCCAGTCGGCCCATTCGACATTGGTGATCTCGACCTCGACGCCGATTTCGCGGAGCTGCGCGGCGACGATCTCTCCGCCCCGGCGTGCGTAGGAGGGCGGCGGCAGCTTCAGGCTGAGCTTCAGCCCCTCGGCGAAGCCGGCCTCGGCCAGCAGTTTCTTCGAGAATTCGGGATCATGGGCCGATTGAAGCGTCAGATCGACATAGGCGGGGTTTTGCGGCGCGAAATGCGCGCCGATCGGGACGCCATAACCATACATCGCCCCGTCGATCAGCGCCCGCCGGTCGATGGCGTGGGCGATGGCGGCGCGCACCCGCACATCCGAAAGCGGGCCGGCCTTGTTGTTGATGGCGAGGATCGTCTCGCCCTCGGTCGAGCCGGTGATCACCAGAAAGCGCGGATCGGCCTCAAGCTGCTCCAGGATCTCGGGCGCGGGGAAACCGGGGAAGGCGTCGATATCCTCGGCCATCACCGCGGCGAAGGCGGCGTTGGGGTCGGAGATGAACTTGAAGGTGGCGCCGTCCAGCTTCGCCTTCTCGCCCCAGTAATCGTCATTCCTGACGATGCGGATGCTGTCGCCCTTGATCCATTCGGCGAGCCTGAAGGCGCCGGTGCCGACCGGGCTGGCGGCGTTGGTCCCGGCGCTTTCGGGCGCGACGATCACCGCATCGCCCCAGGCGAGGTTGAAGAGAAAGGCGCCGGTGGGCTGGCTGAGCGTGACGCGGATGGTTTGCGGGTCGATCACGACCGTCTCCAGAATCGAGGCGTAGAGCGCCTTCTGCGCGTTCTGGCTGTCATCGGCGCCGATCCGGTCGAGCGAGAATTTCACATCCCCGGCGTCGAAATCCGTCCCGTCATGGAACCTGACGCCCGAACGCAGCCTGAAAGTGTAGACGAGGCCGCCA
The DNA here is from genome assembly GCA_047974395.1 of Pikeienuella sp. Classification (GTDB taxonomy): domain Bacteria; phylum Pseudomonadota; class Alphaproteobacteria; order Rhodobacterales; family Rhodobacteraceae; genus Pikeienuella. Next base: position 23,138 of record JBKECG010000017.1, read on the forward strand.
TCGCTCACCTCCCAGCTTTCGGCGAGGCCGGGGACGATGGAGCCGTCTTCGGCGAAACGGGTCAGCCCCTCGAAGATATTGGCGTAGGTGATCTCGTCGATCGCGGCGGCGGCGCCGGCGGTGGGGTCGAGCATCGGCGGCTCAAGCTGCATGCCGATGGCGACATCCGCCGCCATGGCGGGCCCGGCGATCAGGCCGGCGGCGGCGAAGGCGATCATGCGGGCTGGCTTCATCTCTCGACTCCCTCTCTGCCGGGCCGCGCCCGGATTCTTCGCCCGACCATATCGCCTTTTTTGGGGAATGCGACCGTCTCGAAGAAACGGCCGCGGTTTTCAGAGCCAGCCCCGCCGCCGGCAATAGGCCAGCGCCGCCGCGACGGAGCCGACCATCAGCAGCAGCGCGCCCGGATAGCCGAAGCGCAGGCCAAGCTCCGGCATGAACTGGAAATTCATCCCGTAGATCGAGGCGATCAGCGTCGGCGGCAGGAAGATCACCGCGACGATGGAGAACATCCGCGTGATCGCGTTCTGCTCGATATTGATCAGGCCCATGGTCGCATCCAGCAGGAAGGCCGTCTTCTGCATCAGGAAATTGGCCTGCTCCGAGATCGTCTTCACGTCGCGAAGCTGGCTTTTCACCATCGCTGTCGCCTTCTTGTCGGCTTTTCGCTGCGCCAGCAGATGGGTAAGGAAGCCCAGCAGCCGCTCCACCGTGACCAGACTGTCGCGGATATGCGCGACCAGCTTGTCGCGCCGGCCGATCCGCTGGATATACCCTTTCAGATCCGCGTTCGACGCCGCGTCGGGGCGGAAGACGTTGTCGGTCAGCGTCTCGATCTTGCGCCCGGCATATTCGGTGATGTCCGCGAGCCGGTCGATCACCTCCTCCAGCAGGCCGAGAAGCACGCCGAGCGCGCTGTCGCAGGGGATCGTCGCGCGCGCCGCATGGGCCGGATAGCTGGTGAAGGGGCGCGGGTCATGATGGCGGATGGTGACCAGCCGGGTCTCGGTCAGGATGAAGGTGACGGGGCCGATCTCCGCCTGCTCGTTCTCGGTCTGGGCCGGCAGCAGCGCGGTCATCACCGCGGCGCCGTTCTCCATGTAGAGCCGGGAGGAAAGCTCGATCTCCTCCTGCTCCTCGCGGGTCGGGGCCTCGAAGCCGAGAATGGCGGCGAGCCTGCGGCGTTCCGCTTCATCGGGCGCCAGAAGGTCGATCCAGATCGCCCCGCCTGACGCCGGGGCGGGCGACAACTCGCCCCCGACATGCGCATATCCCGTCATCATTCCGAATCTCCGCACTCAACGCCGAATTGGACAGGCGCCGAGCATAACCGAGACTCGTGACGGATGGGCGCCCCGCGCGGGGGTGCTCAATGCGCGGGCGGCGCGCCCTCGGCGGCGGGGCGGCGCAGAAGGAAGACGAAGCCGACCATCGCCGCGAAGATGAAGGCGAGCAGGCCGAAGACCATCGCATAGGCCATCACCTGCGCCTCGCGGTGGACGAGGCCCGAAAGCTGGCTGATCGCGGCCAGTTCCGCATCCGGGCCGAGAACCGGGCGGAAGGCGGCGGTCATCGCCGCCAGGCGCTCCTCCGCCATCGGCGCGCCCCAGGCGACATGTTCGGACAGCCGCGAGACATGGGCGTCGGTCCAGCGGCTCAGCAGCGTGTTGATCGCCGCCAGCCCGAAGGCGCCGCCGAGATTGCGGGTGAGGTTGAAAAGCCCGCTGGCGTTCTTCACCTCCT
>JBKECG010000062.1:0-2566 GCA_047974395.1 Pikeienuella sp.
ATTACGCCTCCTGCATGGGCCTCGACTGAGGCCGGAGCCGCGCCCCGACCCCAGGGCCGAACACGGGGCAGACCATTGGGCCGGGGCGCGGATTGATCGGTGGGGGATTTGGGGCTAGCCAATATGGTGGAGGAGCCCCCATATGACCCTGATCCCCTGCCAGCGCGCGCTTTTCGACATCCCGCGCGACGTCGCTTACCTGAACACCGCCTATATGTCGCCGCTGAGCCGCAAGGCCGTCGCCGCGATCGACCGCGGCGCGCGGATGAAGGCGCGGCCCTGGGATCTGACCATCCCCGATTTCTACGACGCGCCGGATCAGGCTCGCGCGCTTTTCGCCGGGCTGGTGAATGCGGAGGCGGCGGGCGTCGCGCTCACCCCCTCGGCCAGCTACGGGGTGGAGACGGCGGCGCGGAACATCCCGCTGAAGCCCAGCGACCGGATCGTGATGCTGGCCGACCAGTTCCCGAGCCATGTCTACCCTTGGCGCCGGCGCGCCCGCGAGACCGGAGCGGAGATCGTCGCCGTCCCCATTCCGGCGGGTGAAGCCGCGACAGCTTCGGTGCTGGCCGCCATCGACGAGCGCTGCGCCGTCGCCGCGCTGCCGAATGTTCTCTGGACCACCGGCGCGCTGGTCGATCTCGCCGCCGTGCGCCGGCGCTGCGACGAGGTCGGGGCGGCGCTGGTGCTGGACCTCACCCAATCCGCCGGGGCGATGGTGACGGATTTCGCCGCCATCAGGCCCGATTTCGCCGCCGTCGCCGCCTATAAATGGCTGCTCGGCCCCTACGCCACCGGCTTTCTCCATGTCGCGCCGCAATGGCGGGACGGCGCGCCGATGGAGGAAGGCTGGATCGGGCGGAAGGACAGCCGCAATTTCTCCGGCCTCGTCGCCTATACCGACGAGTACGAGCCGGGCGCGCTGCGTTTCGACATGGGCGAGCGGGCGAATTTCGCGCTGATGCCGGGGCTGATCGCGGCGCTGGAGATGCTGACGGAATGGGGCCCCGCCAATATCGAGGAGACGCTGGCGGCGCAGGCCGCCCGCCTCTCGCGCCGTCTCGCCGGGCTTGGCCTGACGCCCATGCCCGACGCGGCGCGCGGGCCGCATTTCCTCTCGGCCCGCCTGCCCGAAGGGGCGCCGAAGGATCTGCTGGCGCTGCTCGCGGCGCGGCGGGTCTATTTGTCGGAGCGCGGCGGGGCGCTGCGCGTCACCCCGCATCTCTGGAATGACGAGGAGGATTGCGACAGGCTGATCGAGGCGCTCGGGGACGTTTTGTGAGCCCCGCCGGGCCGGGCGGGCGCGCCTGGGCGCTGCTGATCCTTCTCGGTCCGATCCTGGGGTCGAGCTTCATGCTCACCAATATCGTGATGCGCGCCGGGGAAATCGGCCCGCTGACAGTCGCGTCGATGCGGCTTTCCTTCGCCGCGATCCTGCTTGTCGCCGCGGCGCGGCTCGCCGGCGCCCGGATGCCGGGCCTGAACGCAGGCGGCGGGCGGATATGGGCGATCGCGGCCATATCGGCGGCGCTCGGCAATATCCTGCCTTTCGTGCTGATCTCCTGGTCGCAGCGGCATATCCCTTCGGCGCTGGGCGGCGTGCTGATGGCGCCGATGCCGCTGGCCTCGCTGGTTCTTTCCCATTTCCTGGTGCGCGGAGAGCGAATGAACGCGGCGCGGGTGATCGGCTTTCTCGTCGGGCTGGCCGGCATCGCCCTGCTGATCGGGCCGGAGACGCTGTCGCTTCTGGCCGAAGGCGGCGACGGGCGCTCCCTGCTCGGTCGGCTCGCCGGGCTCGCGGCCATGCTCTGCTACGTGCTGAACGGGATCGCGCTGAAACGGGCCGGGCCGGTGGACGCGCTGGGGATGAGCGCGGCCGTGATCGCGCTGGCGGCGCTGGTCGCGCTACCGCTGGCCCTGTGGCTGGAGCGGCCGGATCCGAGCGCGATCCCGCTCCGGTCATGGGTGGCGACCGCGGCGCTCGGCCTTGGCGCGACGGCGGCGGCGCAGATCATCATGATGCGGGTGCTGGCGCTGGCCGGGCCGCCGTTTCTTGCCTCGGTCCATTATCAGGTGCCGCTCTGGGCGACGTTTCTGGGCGTCGTCTTTCTGGACGAGGCGCTGGCGCCGTTCTTCTGGGCGGCGCTGGCGCTGATCCTTGCCGGGCTGGCGCTGGCGCAATTCGCCGCGCGCCCGGCCCGGATCAGGGGTGAGAGCGGTTTCCGACCTGACTGAACGGGAAACGACCTAGCGGAACCCGCCGGCGGAGCGGTTGCGGTTGCGGTCCCGGTCGCGACGCGAGGACATCGGCTGGAAGGCCACCGCGACATGGGCCTCGCAATAGGGTTTGCCGGGCTGGCAGGCCAGGCCGCAGAAAAAGAAATCATCCGTCGCCGGATCGCCGATCGGCCATTTGCAGGTCCGCTCGGTCAGCTCCAGCAGGTTGAGCCGGCGGGCCTTCTTCTCCATGGCGGCCAGCGCCTCGGCTGTGCGCTGCGCGTCCTCGACCATGGCCGGGGTCGGCGGCGGCGGCTCGCGCCGCGCGGTCGGCGAGGGCGCGGGTTTC
>JBKECG010000088.1:0-4350 GCA_047974395.1 Pikeienuella sp.
ATCGGGGCAGAACAGGGCTCAGATCAACGGAAACGCAGCGCGATCCAGAGAACTCATGCGCTGGTTCTCGTCGGTGACCTTCGCTCCCGAGGACCTTACGATCGTTCGTGGAGAACCATCCGTACGTCGCCGCTTCCTCGACGACGCTCTCATTTCGCGGTCGCCGGCCGCTGTGGGAGTGCTCTCCGACTACGAGCGGGCGGTTCGGCAGCGCACGTCGTTGCTCAAGTCGGCACGAGCCAATGGTGCTCGGAGCGGAATCGAAGCCACGCTCTCGGTGTGGGACGAGCAGCTGATCGAGTTCGGTACGAGGATTATGGAAGCCCGACGGCAGTTGATCGTCGACATGGCCGGCCCGGTTGAAGAGGCCTACAGCCGTCTGGTGGGGGAGGACCAGTCGCCCGAGATGAACCTGAGCGAGACGCTGATGTCAGCGCTCGAGCGCGCCGGTGTTTCACGTGAAACACTCGAGGAGCTGCGCAGTCCGTCCGTTTCACGTGAAACACTCGCCTCCCACTACCGCGAAGCGCTCGAGTTTGTCAGACAGCAGGAGCTGGAGCGGGCGGTGACTCTCGTGGGACCGCATCGCGACGATCTCTCCATGGATCTCAATGGATTACCGGTCAAAGGATATGCGAGCCATGGGGAATCCTGGTCGTTCGCACTCGCGCTTCGGATGGGACTCGCCTCGATACTGCGTAGCGAATCGCTCGCCGGAGATCCGGTGATCATTCTCGATGATGTCTTCGCCGAACTCGACGCTGGACGTCGAGCCCGGCTGATGAGTGCACTGAGCGGGCACGAGCAGGTGATCGTCACCGCAGCGGTCGAGGAGGACGTTCCCGACGATATCCCCTGGCACCGCACTGAGATCCGAGCCGGGGAGATCATCGTGAGGCGAACCGGTGACGAGGGCGATCCCGTGGATGTCGGCTCGGTGTCAGAGGCGGTGTCGGCGCCAGAGGCAGGGGCGGAGGAGCCAGGCCTCGGCCTCGACTCCTCCGGCGCCGCGGTTGTCTCCGAACTCTCCGAAGAACTCCCAGATGAGACGCAGGATCGATGATGGCGGTGCAACCGGATCCCGGCTTCGCGAGTGAGGCGTATCTGCACGCGAAGTCGGTGTGGAAGGGCGTTCCGATTTCGCGGAGGCGGTTGCGGGATCGGAACTCCGGCGAGGGCTCGGCCTTCGGGAAGGGGAGGGATCCGAAGCCCCTCTCGCTTGTGCTGAACGCGACCGCCGACGACATGGGTTGGACGGCCGAGCTTGATCTCGCCCGGCTGCTCGCAGATTGGAAGGAGTTCATCGGCCCGTCGACCGCGGATCACACGGAGGTGCTCGGGCTCACCAGGGGAGTGCTGCAGGTGCAATGCGATTCCACGGCCTGGGCGACGGAACTGCGACGTCTTCGCGGCCAGATCCTCACTCGCGTGCTGGAGCACTACCCGGATGCGGGGATCACCGAACTCAGATTCCTGGCACCGGGCGCGCCGAGCTGGCGGCACGGACCCCGGTCCGTGCCCGGGCGCGGGCCGCGCGACACCTACGGGTGAGATAGCCGATGACCAAGCCCGGATCCACCGGCGGCCCCGCGAGCGCAGCGCTCGGCACCGCCTCGCTCAATCGACGCAAGACTGGATCTGGCCGCGCGACCTCTGAGGCTTCTGGGAGCGCGATTCCTCCGAGTATTTCTCGTGCGGGGGTGATCCCGAGCCGGAAGTACCCTCCAAAGGCCCGGAATCAGGCATTTCCGGGCCCGGAATTGATAAGCTGGAGGGTGGGATACTACCCAGGGTGAGAACGCGCTCTGTGACGCTCCAGAGAGAGATTAATCAAGGCATGACTTCAGAACAGGCCGCGGCTGCGGAAGAGTACGGCGCAGGCGCCATTCAGGTGCTCGAGGGGCTGGAAGCGGTTCGCAAGCGCCCCGGTATGTACATCGGATCGACCGGTCCCCGCGGTCTGCACCACCTCGTCTACGAGATCGTCGACAACTCGGTCGACGAGGCGCTCGCGGGGTACTGCGACCTCATCGACGTCACGATCCTCGAAGACGGATCGGTGCGCGTCGTCGACAACGGGCGAGGCATTCCCGTCGATCCGCACTCGAGCGACCCGAGCAAGTCGACCGTCGAGGTCGTGCTCACGGTGCTGCACGCCGGCGGCAAGTTCGGCGGCGGCGGATACGCCGTGTCCGGCGGCCTGCACGGCGTCGGTTCCTCGGTCGTGAACGCGCTCTCCACCCGCTTCCAGGTGTCGGTCAAGCGTCAAGGTTTCACGTGGAACATGTCGTTCACCGACAGCATTCCGGACGCTCCGCTCGCGCAGGGCGAGGCCACCGACGAAACCGGCACCACCATCACGTTCCAGCCCAGCGCGGAGATCTTCGAGACCGTCGACTTCGACTATCAGACGCTGCGCACGCGCTTCCAGCAGATGGCCTTCCTTAACAAGGGGCTGCGCATCCGCCTGACCGACGAACGCCCGCAGGAGCCCGTCGAGAACGAGGAGGGCGAGCTCGTCGCTCCGCCCGCACCGAACGACGAGTTCCACTACGAGCGCGGTCTCGAAGACTACGTCAAGCACCTCAACGCGGCCAAGCGTGCCGACCTCGTGCACGACGAGATCATCTCCTTCGAGACGGAGGACACCGGGCGCACCATCTCGGCCGAGATCGCGATGCAGTGGACGACCTCCTACTCGGAGAGCGTGCACACCTTCGCCAACACGATCAACACACACGAGGGCGGAACGCACGAGGAGGGCTTCCGCGCGGCGCTCACCACGCTGGTGAACCGCTACGCGCGCGACAAGAACCTGCTCAAGGAGAAGGACGACAACCTCTCGGGCGACGACGTGCGCGAGGGGCTCACCGCCGTCATCTCCGTGAAGCTCGGCGAGCCGCAGTTCGAGGGCCAGACCAAGACGAAGCTCGGCAACACCGAGGCGAAGGCGTTCGTGCAGAAAGTCGTGGGGGAGCAGCTCACCGACTGGTTCGACCGCAACCCGAGCGCCGCCAAAGACATCATCCGCAAGGCGATCCAGGCCGCCACCGCCCGCCTCGCGGCCCGCAAGGCGCGAGAGACCGCACGGCGCAAGGGCCTCCTGGAGTCCGGCGGAATGCCTGGCAAGCTCAAGGACTGCTCCTCGAAGGATCCCTCGGCCTCCGAGATCTTCATCGTCGAGGGCGACTCCGCGGGCGGCTCCGCCGTGCAGGGTCGCAATCCCGAGACGCAGGCGATCCTGCCCCTGCGCGGCAAGATCCTGAACGTCGAGAAGGCCCGTCTCGACCGCGCGCTCGGCAACGCCGAGGTGCAGGCGATGATCACGGCCTTCGGCGCCGGCATCGGCGAGGAGTTCGACTCCGAGAAGGCCCGCTACCACAAGATCGTGCTGATGGCCGATGCGGACGTCGACGGCCAGCACATTACCACGCTGCTGCTCACCCTCCTCTTCCGCTACATGCGGCCGCTCATCGATCTCGGCTACGTGTACCTCGCGCAGCCGCCGCTCTACCGCCTCAAGTGGTCGAACGCCGAGCACGAGTACGTGTTCAGCGATGCCGAGCGCGATGCGAAGCTCGAGGAGGGCCTCGATTCGGGGCGCAGGATCCCCAAGGACAACGGGATCCAGCGCTACAAGGGCCTCGGCGAGATGAACTACGAAGAACTGTGGGAGACCACGATGAACCCCGATACCCGCAGCCTGCTGCAGGTCACGATGGACGACGCAGCGGCCGCCGACGAGATCTTCGCCACCCTCATGGGCGAGGACGTCGACGCGCGCCGCAGCTTCATCCAGCAGAACGCGAAGGACGTGCGCTTCCTTGACATCTGAGAACACCACCCCGGAGACCACTGGAGCCGAGAACGGCGAGCTCGAGACGGACGCCGTCGAGGAGCAGGCGGAAACGGCGGCCTCGCAGGGCCGCATCGAGAGCGTCGACCTGCAACTCGAGATGCAGCGCTCGTACCTCGACTACGCGATGAGCGTGATCGTGGGCCGCGCGCTCCCCGACGTGCGCGACGGCCTGAAGCCCGTGCACCGCCGCGTCATCTACACGATGTTCGACGGCGGCTACCGCCCCGACCGCGCCTTCTCGAAGTGCGCCCGCGTCGTCGGCGATGTCATGGGCAACTATCATCCGCACGGAGACTCGGCCATTTACGACGCCCTCGTGCGCCTCGTGCAGCCGTGGTCGCTGCGCTACCCGCTCGCGCTCGGCCAGGGCAACTTCGGCTCGCCGGGCAACGACGGCGCCGCGGCTCCCCGATACACCGAGACCAAGATGGCCCCGCTCGCCCTCGAGATGGTCCGCGACATCGACGAGGAAACCGTCGATTTCCAGGACA
>JBKECG010000118.1:0-25380 GCA_047974395.1 Pikeienuella sp.
GAGCCGGCATTCGACGGTGACGACGATCTGCTCTTCCAGCCTCGGGCCGCTATCGTCCGGCAGCACCGAAAAGGCGGCGACGCCGCCTTCGCGCACATGCTCCAGCCGGCTTTCGACGGCCCATTCCAGATCCTGCGGCCAGATATTGCGGCCGTTGACGATCATCAGATCCTTGGCCCGCCCGGTGATCACCACCTGCCCCACGGGCTCCTCGGCGGTGATGTAGCCGAGATCGCCGGTGTCGAGCCAGCCATCGGAGAGGCAGGCGGCGGTCTGCTCGGGGTCGCCGAAATACTCGCGCATCAGGCTCGGCCCGGAGGCGAAAATGCGCCCGACCCGGCCATCGGGCAGCGGGGCGCCGGCCTCGTCGCGGATCTCGATCGCATGGCCGGGCAGGGGCGGGCCGCAGAGCGCGAACTCGCGGGCCTTTCCGGCGCCGGCGGGTTTCGCGATCATCTCGCGCTCCAGCGCGTCCAGATCCAGCCGCGCCGTCTTCAGCCCCTGGCCGAGCGGCGCGAAGGAGAGCGCCAGCGTCGTCTCCGCCATGCCGTAGGAAGGGGTGAAGGCGCCGGGATCGAACCCGGCGTCGGCGAAGGTTTCGGCGAAGGCGCGGATCACCGGCGCCTTGACCATGTCGGCGCCGATCCCGGCGACGCGCCATGTCGAAAGATCCATGCCTTCGGGCGCGCGGCCGCGCGCGCGGCGCTGCGCCAGATCATAGCCCATGGTCGGGCCGAAAGTGACCGTCGCGCGGTTGCGGTCGATCAGCTCCAGCCAGAGAAGCGGGCGGCGGATGAAATCCTTGGTGGCGATGTAATCGGCGGAAAACTGCGTCGCGATCGGGGTCAGGAAACAGCCGACAAGGCCCATGTCGTGATAGAGCGGCAGCCAGCTCACCCCGCGATCGCCCTTGCGGAGCTTCAGCCCGTTCACCGCGATCGCATTGAGATTGGCCATCATCGAGCGATGCGTGACCGCGATTCCCTTCGGCGAGCCGGTGGTGCCGGAGGAGAACTGGAGATAGGCGAGATCCTCCGGTCGCGTCGCGGGCGGCGTGGGCCGCGCGCCCCCGGCCGGGGGCAGCGCGTCGAGCCGGCCGCAGAACAGCAGCCCCGCGCCCTCCATCGCCTCGGCCACCCAGGATTCATATTCGGCGGGGGCCAGCACCGCGCGGGCGCCGGCGACGGCGACGATGCGGCGGAGCTGGTCGTTATAGGCCTCGCGCCCGCCAAAGGCGACCGGCAGCGGCAGCGGCGCCGGGATCAACCCCGCGACCATCGCGCCGGCGAAGGCGCGGGCGAAATTCGCCTCCGTCTCCGCCAGGATCGCGACCCTGTCGCCCGGCTCCAGCCCGAGCGCGAGAAAGCGCGCCGCGGTCTCGGCCGCGTCCTCGGCGAGCTGGCGATAGGTCAGCGTCTCGGCGACTTCGCCGCGGCCATTGTAATAGGTGAAGCCCGACGAACCCCGCGCGGCGTATTGCAACGCCTCGGTGAAACTGGCGAAATCCGCGGGCCGGAGCGGCAGGTCGCTCTCGGTCGGGGCGGGGGCGGGTATCGTCGATGCGACCTTCATATTCAGGGTCTAGAGGCCGTTCTCTTGTTGTTGGAGCGATCAGGGGATGGCGTCTAACACTTTCGTCTGGTCGTAGGAAGCCCCGGTTGCGCCGCCTGTCGCGAATGGCGCCCTGATGTGTCTGCGGTTCACCTGCTCTGGAGCGGCGATCGGCGCTCGCCCAGCAAAAGCGCCACCACCTCGGCCGCGTCGCGGCGCGCCTCCGCCGGATCGGGCGGCGTCTCCTGCTGGCAGGCTTCGAGCCATACCCCGTCCATATAGGCCTGAAGAGCGGCCCGCGCGGTCTCGCGCTCGGCCTCGGGCAGAAGCGGGCGGAGCGCGGCGGCGAACTGGCTGCGGACCCTGGCGCGGTTGATCCGGTGCAGCCGCGCGAGGCGGGGGCTTTGCGGCGCGAAGGACCAGAACTGCATCCAGACCCCGCATTGCGCCGGGGTGAAGAACCGGTCGTCGAAATTCGCGTCCACCACCGCGTCGAGCCGCTGGCGCGCGGTGCGGGCGATGGCGTACCGCTCCAGCATGGCGACGCGCAGGATATTCAGCAGCCGGCGCATGGTCGCCTCCAGCAGGCGTTCCTTGGAGCCGAAATAGTAGTTGATCGAGGCCGCCGAGGCCCCGGCCGCGGAAGCGATCTCCTGCACCGTGGAGGCGGCGTAGCCGCGCTGGTGAATCACCTGGATCGTGGCGCGGATCAGCTCGTCATGGCGAATATCCCTGATGCGTCTTCGGGCCATCTACCCATGCGCTCCCGCTGTTTCTTGAATGATCGTTTAAAAAGTGAAATGGTTGTTCAGGAAATTCGACATGGACGCGCCATGCGCTAATCCCACCGGAGAAGACCGGAAGCGGCGCGGGGCGGAAGGAAACGCATGACCCATATTCTCTCCGCGGGGGTGATCCTCGCCCTCGCTCTCGTCGTCTTCTGCGTGGTCAGATGGCCCAGCCTGCGCTGCATCGGGGTGACGCCGACGCCGCTTTTCACCTTCATCGCGATCCTCTTCACATCGGGGCTAGATGTCGGGCTGATCATGTTCCCGCTGGGCGAGTTCCCGACCTACGCCGACATAGCGACAAGCCCCGAATACAGCTTCACCAACCCGTTGGCGATAGAATTCGGCTTCTGGGGCTTCCTGATCTGGGCGTTCTATTTCCTGACCAGCTTCTATTTCTGCGTGATCGAGCCCAGGGTGAAGTTCTTTGAAATCCCGGCGGTGAAGATCGTCAACAATATCGTCATCATCGGCACCTGCGCCTTCACCGCCAGCCTGTTTCTGGTCTATCTGCCCGGCTACATTCCCGAGATCGGCGATGGCGAGAGCATCGTCATGACATTCTATCTGATCGTCTTCGTGGTGATCCTCGCGGCTTCCTATTCCTCTACGGACATCAAATATGTCCGGGTGCTCAGCATCGGGTCCAGTTTCCTGTTCATGGCGCTGATTTTGGGGCTGGCGCTGAACGCCGGCATGGGTGTTGGCGGGTTTTTCGGCTCGCTGGCCAATATCGGCGGCTATTTCGAAAATCTTCCCCGTTTCGCGCTGCCCTTCAACGATTACCACGCCTTCTATCTGTTCTGGTGGTTCGCCTGGTCGATCATGATCGGGCAGTTCACCTCCCGTTTCGTCGGCGGGCTGAAGACCTGGCAGTTGCTGGCGGCGCTGCTGGTCTTTCCCTCGATCCCGCTCGCGATCTGGTTTTCGGTGCTTTACTACTATCACCTGAACGCCATCGACACGGCGGGGCTGGTGAATGTGGCGATGGTGGTGGTCGGCGTGACCTTTGTCATCAATTCGCTGGACAGCCTGATCCGGCTCTATACCGACAATCTGTCGCTGACGGTCGCCCGGCTGGGCAAGGCGCGCTATGTCGCGCTGAACGTGGCGGCGCTGTTCGGGCTGACGCTGCTGTTCCAGAACCAGTGGCTTCAGATCCAGTGGGTCGGGGCGGTGGTTATCGGCCTCTATGTCGCCTGCGTGGCCTATATCGCCATGTTCAAACGCCGCGAGGTGATGTCGATCGAGGCTTCGCCCGAAGATCGCGCCCTTGACTTCACCCTGATCGAGAAGGCGCACTGACAGCGGCAACAGGAGCCGAATCATGATCATTGTCTATGGCCGCGCCTCTTCAGCCAATGTCCAGACCGTGATGTGGACCCTGGCGGAGCTGGGTCTCGCCTGCGAGCGGCTGGATTACGGCCATGGTTTCGGCGGCAACGACACGCCGGAATATCTGGCGATGAACCCGAACGGGCTGGTGCCGGCGCTGCGGGATGGCGACCTTGTGATCTGGGAAAGCGCGGCGATCATGCGCTATCTTTCGGCCCGCTACGCCGACGGGGCCTTCTGGCCGCGCGATCCGGCGGCGCGCGCGCCGCTCGACATGTGGGCGGAATGGTGCCGGACGACGCTTTACCCCCGTCTGATCGGCGCGGTTTTCATGCCGCTGGTGCGGGTCGCGCCCTCGAAACGCGATCCGGCGGCGATCGCACGGGCCGTGGAGGCGCTGAAGCCGGTCATGCGCATGCTCGACCAGCGTATCGGCGAAGGCCCGTGGATGGCGGGAGAGGCGTTCACCTTCGCCGACATCATGGCCGGGGGTCTGCTCTATCGCTACTACACGCTGGATTTCGACAAGGCGCCGACCCCGGCGCTTGACGCTTATCACCAAAGACTGGTCGCGCGCCCGGCCTATGCCGAACATGTCATGATTTCCTATGAGGCCCTGCGTGTGAAAGACGGCTGAGAGCGGTCGATGAGCGTCGCGCCCTTTGGCCGGACCGAGACCGGCGCGCCGGTCGATGAGGTGCGGATCGCCGGCGGCGGGCTGTCGGCGGCCTTCCTCACCTGGGGCTGCGTCACCCGCGAGATCAGGCTGGAGGGGGTGGACCGCTCTCTGGTCCTCGGCCTTGCCGACATGGCCGCCTATGAGCGTCATGGCGGCCAGCATGTCGGCGCCGTCGCCGGGCGGGTCGCCAACCGGATCAGCGGCGGGCGCTTCTCCATCGACGGGGTGAGCCATCAGGCCGCGCGCAATATCGGCGGAAAGACCACGCTCCATGGCGGCGATGGCGGTTTCGGCCGCTCGCTCTGGCGGCTGTCGGACCATGGGCCGGATCATGCGCGTTTCGCCATCCGGCATGAGGATGGCGAGCAGGGTTTTCCCGGCGCGATCGAGGCCGAATGCGCCTATCGTCTGGCCGATGGGGCGATGGAGATCGAACTGACCGCGCGGGCGGAGGCGCCGACGCTCTGCAATCTCGCCCAGCACAGCTATTACAACCTCTCCGGCGCGGCGCGGATAGACGATCATGCACTCTGGCTGGCTGCGGCGGAGGTGACGCCGCTCGGCCCGGAGATGACCCCGACCGGGGTGGTCGCCCCGGTCCCGGCGGCGGGCGATTTCCGCCGGACGCGCCGGGTCGGCGAGGTCGCCATCGACGTGAATTACGTTCTGGCCGCCGGGCCGCGCGCGGCGCCGGCCCTCGCCGCGCGGCTCCGCGCCGGCGGGGTGGAGATGGCGCTGGAGACCACGGCGCCCGGTCTGCAACTCTACACCGCCGACGGGCTGGACCCGCCGCCGCCCGGCGTCGCCGGCCGGCCGCTGGGCAGGCGCGCCGGGCTTTGTCTTGAGCCGCAGCTATGGCCGGACGCGGCCAGTCATCCGGGCTTTCCGTCGGCGGTCCTGCGCCCGGGCGAGACCTGGCGGCAGGTGACGCGGCTCCGTTTTCGTCTGGTTTGAGAGTTATTATTTACATTTAAATATCAATGCGTTGACAGGCATTGCCGCCGGTGGCTCGCGCATCTGCGAAAAAAGGTCCCATTTGCGCCCTATTGGGGTCATGCCCCGGAAAGAAGAGACGGGCGTTATACGGCTTCAAAATGAGGAACACATGTTCGCCAAGCTAACGGCCGAAGCGGTCGGCACCTTCACTCTCGTTTTCGGCGGCTGCGGCGCCGCCGTGCTGGCGGCGGGCTTTCCCGGTTTCGGCATCGGCTTCGCCGGCGTGGCGCTGGCCTTCGGCCTGACCGTGCTGACCATGGCCTTCGCTGTCGGCCCGATCTCGGGCGGGCATTTCAACCCGGCGGTCTCGCTCGGCCTCGCGATCGGCGGACGGTTCGAATGGGCGGAACTGATCCCCTACTGGATCGCTCAGGTGGTCGGCGGCGCGGCCGGCGCGGCGGTGCTCTATGTCATCGCCTCGGGCGCCCCTGAATGGGCGGCGGGGGGCTTCGCCTCCAACGGTTATGGCGAGTTGTCGCCGGGCGGCTATCCGCTGCTTTCCGGGCTGGTGATCGAAATCGTGATGACGGCGATCTTCGTGATCGTCATTCTCGGCTCCACCTCCTCGGCCGCGGCGCCGGGTTTCGCGCCGGTCGCCATCGGGCTTTGCCTGACGCTGATCCATCTGGTGACGATCCCTGTGACCAACACTTCGGTGAACCCGGCCCGCTCCACCGCCGCGGCGCTTTTCGCCGAGACCGGGGCGATGGGCCAGCTCTGGCTGTTCTGGGTCGCGCCGCTGGTCGGCGCCGCGCTCGGCGCGGTGATCTGGCGCGCCTTCGGGCGGGACTGATCGCCCGGCCCCGGCGGCGCCTTCCGCGCCGCCGGGGTCTTTCAGAAGGCTTCGCGCCAGTAGACGGTGGTGAAGAGCACATAGACCGTCAGCATCTCCAGCCGGCCGACGAACATGCCGAAGACCAGCAAGAGCTTCGAGCCGTCGCCGAGCGAGGTGAAGTTTCCGGCCGGGCCGATCACGTCTCCGATCCCCGGGCCGACATTGGCCAGCGCGGTCAGCGCGCCGCTGATCGCCGACCAGTTGTCCATCCCGGTCAGCGCCAGCGCGAATGAGAGCAGCGCGAAAGTGCCGATATAGAAGGTGAAGAAAGAGATCACGCCGCTCAGCACGTCCGGCTGCACCCGTCGCCCTTCGTAGCGGACCGAAAGCACCAGATGCGGCATGCGGATGCGCCGGGCCTGCACTGCGGCGGCGCGGGCGATGATGATCCAGCGCATGAATTTCGCGCCGCCGGATGTCGATCCGGTGCAGCCGCCCATGGCGGTCAGCACCAGAAACCCCGCCACCGCGAACGGCCCCCAAAGCGTGTAATCCGCCGTCGCGAAGCCCGTGGTCGTAACCACCGACACGACATTGAACGCGGCGAGGCGGAGCGCGTCCAGCGGCGCGATCTCCTCCGTCGCGACCAGCCAGGCGGCGATGGAGGTCGAGGCGATGGCGAGGGTCCAGAGCATCATCCGCACCTGCTCGCTGCGAAAGGTCCGGCGGTTGTAGATGCGGATATACCAGACGAAGGGCGTCGCCCCGAGCAGCATGAACAGCGTCGCCGTCCATTGCAGGCCGGCGCTTTCGAAATGGCCGAAGGAGGCGTCGTAATTGGCGTAGCCGCCGGTCGAGACCGTGGTCATCGCATGGGTGATCGCGTCGAAAAAGCTCATCCCCCCGGCGCGATAGGCGAGCATGCAGGCGAGGAGCAGCCCCAGATAGATCAGCAGCGTCGCCCCGGCGAGTTCTGCGGCCGTGTCCAGCTCCTTCTCGCCCTTGTCGGAGCTTTCGGTGCGGAAAAGCTGCATGCCGCCGACCTTCAGGAAGGGCAGGAGCGCGATGCCGGTGACGACGAAGCCGACCCCGCCCAGGCATTGCAGCAGCGCCCGCCAGAAGAGAACCCCGCGGGGCGCATGATCCAGCCCGGTCAGCACGGTCGAGCCGGTGGTGGTGATCCCGGACATTGATTCGAACAGGGCGTCGACAAAGGACATCGACCAGATGAACAGCGGCGCCGCCCCGGCCAGCGCCGCGGTCAGCCAGACCGTGCTGGTCAGCAGGAAGGCCTGCTCGCGCCGCAGGTCCGCGCCGCTCCCCCTGGTCGCGAAGGCGAGCAACAGCCCGAGCGCCCCGGTCAGAAGGCCGCTCATGCCGAAAATCCCGGCCTCGTCCCGGAAGAACAGGGCGGTGAGCGCCATCAGCCCGGCTGCGAAGATCAGGGTGACGCCGTTGATGAAAACGACGAAGCGCATTTCAGGGCGCGGTCGAAGGATCGGCGGGTTTCAGCGCCGTCATGATGTAATTGACCCGCAGATTGCGCCGGCTGAGCCGCCAGTCGCCGCGCAGCGGGTCGGGGACCATGCCGGCCGCGTCCACGACCTCCAGCCCGGCGCCGGCCAGCGCGGTCTCCAGTTCTTTCGGCGCGGGGAATTTCCGCCAGTCATGGGTGCCGGGCGGCAGCCAGCGCAGCACCCGCTCGGCGCCGATGATGGCGGCGGCGAAGCTTTCCGGCGTCCGGTTCAGGGTCGAGAGGATGACCAGCCCGCCGGGTTTCAGCAGCGCCCCGATCGCGTCGAGAAAGGCGGGAATATCGGCGACATGCTCGACCACCTCCAGCGCGAGCGCCACGTCGAATCGCGCGCCGCGCGCGGCGGTTTCCTCCGCCGTCTCCTCGCGATAGTCGATCGAAAGCCCGCCTTCGGCCGCATGGGCGCGGGCGACGCCGAGGCTTTCGCCCGCGGCGTCCAGCCCGGTCACATCGGCGCCGAGCCGGGCCATCGGCTCCGCCGCCAGCCCGCCGCCGCAGCCGATATCGACCAGGCTCAGCCCGTCAAGGGGCCGGGGCGCGCGCCGGTCGCGCCCGAACTCGGCCGCGATCTGCCCGGCGATATACTCGATCCGGCAGGGATTCATCGCGTGAAGCGGGCGGAACTTTCCCTTCGGGTCCCACCATTCGGCCGCCATCGCCGCGAATTTGGCGATTTCGGCCGCGTCTACCGTTGCGCTCATGGACAATTTCCGAACCCCCTATAGGCTTCCGGCGCGCTACGCCCTAGAACATGATCCGATGAAGGGCAATCGAAACGATCACGGAGCCTCGATGACGTCGCCTCGCCGCTCGCTCTATCCACCGGTCGAGCCTTTCAACCGGTTCCGGATGGAGGTCTCCGGCGGCCATGAGATCTATGTCGAGGAATGCGGGGCGCGGGACGGGCGCCCGGTGGTGATCCTCCATGGCGGGCCGGGCGGGGGGTGCAGCCCGGGGATGCGCCGCTATTTCGACCCTGAGGCCTGGCGGATCGTGCTTTTCGACCAGCGCGGCTGCGGGCGCTCGCGCCCTCACGCCAGCGTCGAGCGCAACACGACCTGGGACCTGATCGAGGATATCGAGGCGATTCGCCGCCGGCTCGGGGTCGAACGCTGGACCGTCTTCGGCGGTTCATGGGGCGCGACGCTGGCGCTTCTCTACGCCGAGACGCACCCGAAACGGGTGGCGGAGATGATTCTCCGCGGCGTTTTCCTGATGACCGAGCGCGAACTCGACTGGTTCTATGGCGGCGGCGCCTCGGTCTTCTGGCCCGATCTCTGGGAGGATTTCCTGCGTCCGATCCCCGAGGAGGAGCGCGGCGACCTGATCGGCGCCTATCACCGCCGGCTGATGGGCGGCGATCTTTCGGTGCAGACCGAATGCGCAAGGGTCTGGGCGCGCTGGGAAGGGGCGACGGCGACGCTGCGCGCCGACGACCGCGCCGTGCCGGGCTACGCCCCGGCCTCCTACGCCCGCGCTTTCGCCCGGATCGAATGCCATTATTTCCGAAATCGCGGCTTTCTCGACGGGGATGGCCAGATATTGCGCGATATCGGCCGTATCCGCGACATTCCCGGCGTGATTGTGCAGGGCCGCTACGACATGATCTGCCCGCCGCTTTCGGCCTTTGAATTGCACCGGGCATGGCCGGGATCGGAGCTGCGGATGATCGGCGACGCGGGGCATGCGCTTTCCGAGCCCGGCATCACCGCCGAACTGGTCGCGGCGACCGATGCGGCGCTGACGCGGCCGCTGGCGGCGGAGTAGATCCGCTCGGCGCCTTCGGCTTGAGCCCGGGTCGATCAGGGCCCCGGCTCACCCCCCGATCTTCGCCCTTAGCGCCGCCAGCGCCGCTTCGTCCGCGCCTTCGACCGGCGCGGTGAGCGAGCGGCAGAGACGGGCCTCGGAAGCCAGGATCAGCCCGTCCTCCAGCACCCGGAGGTGATTGGCGCGGAGCGTCTCGCCCGAGGAGGTGATGTCGATGATCGCCTCGGCGGTCAGGTTCAGCGGCGTCGCCTCGGTCGCGCCCTGGCTGTCCACCAGCTGGTAATCGGCGACGCCTTTCGCGGTGAGAAAGGCGCGGGAGAGATTGTGATATTTGGTCGCGATCCTGAGCCGCCGCCCGTGCCGGCGGCGAAAGGCGGCGGCGGCGGCGTCGAGATCGTGCAATGTCTCCACATCGACCCAGACCGCCGGAACCGCGACGATCAGGTCGGCATGGCCGAAGCCGAGCTTCGGGCCGAGGTCGATCTTCTCCGCCCAGCCGGGGATCGTCTCCCGCACCAGATCCTCGCCGGTGACGCCGAGATGGATGCGCCCGGCGGCCAGCTCCAGCGGGATCTCGGAGGCGGAGAGCAACTGAAGCTCCACGCCGTCGACGCCATTGACCCGGCCGGCGTATTCGCGGCCCTCCTCGGCGCGTTCGACATGGACGCCGCGCGCGGCGAGCCAGGCGACGCTCGCCTCCTGAAGGCGGCCCTTGGAGGGAAGGCCCAGCTTCACGCTCATGGCTTCGCCCCCGCGGCCAGCAACGCCTCCGGCCGCACCATGCCGCCGACCGCCGGCGCGCCGGTCCCGCCGCCGAGGATCGCGGTCAGCGCGTCATAGCGCCCGCCGCCGCCAAGGGGCGGCAGGGCGGGGCGGGGGCTGCGGAATTCGAAGACGAAACCGTCGTAATATTCGAGCCCGCGCCCGAAAGCGGCGTCGAAGGGCAGGGCGCCCGCGTCGGCGCCCCGCGCCGCCAGCGCGTCGAGCCGGCGCTCCATCCGGTCCAGCGCCGGGCGCATCGGCGCGAGGTCCATGGCCCGGAGCCGGGCCAGCGCCTCGTCGGAGCGGCCCTTCACCGCCAGCACCGCCTCGATCATCGCCTTCTGCTCCGGGGCGAGCGGCGGCGCGGCGGCGTCGTCGGCGAGGGCCTGAAGGCGGTCCTGTATCTCCGCTTCGCTCCGCGCGCCGACGAAACGGCCGGCGGCGGCGATGGCGCGGCGGCGCTCCTCGCGCCCGGCTCCGATCAGCGCGGCGCGGGCGGGCGTCGGGGCCGGCGGGGCGGCGAAACGGTTCAGGAGCGCCTGGAATTTCGCCGGCCGCCAGACATGGCGGCGAAGCGCGGCGCGGCGCTCGGCGGTGGTCTCCAGCGCGGCGATGGCGGCGAGGATCACGCCGAGATCGCCGGTGAGCGGGGTCGCCTCCACACCCTTCAGCGCGGCGGCGATCAGGGTGAAGGTCTCGGCCTCCTCCGCGGCGGGGTCGGCGCCGCCGATCAACTCGATCCCGGCCTGAAGATATTCGCCCGGCCGGTCGGAGCCATGCGGCTGACGCCGCCAGACCAGCCCCTCATAGGCGTAGCGCGCCGGATCGGCGCCCCCGGCCATGTGCAGCCGCGCCACCGGCACGGTGAAATCGGGGCGGAGCGCCAGTTCGCCGGCGGCCGGGTCCTGCACGATGAAGGCGCGGGCGCGGATATCCTCGCCGTAAAGATCGAGCAACAGATCCGCGGGCTGGAGCGTTTCCGGCTCCACCCGCGCGGCCCCGGCCTCGGCGAGTTGCGCCATGATCCGGGCGCGAAGCGCCGAAAGCTCGTCCAGCCGCTCGCCGATCCGCCCGCCGGAAAGATAGGCCCGCCGCGCCGCCATCTCAGCCCGCGCGGGCCAGCATGGCGCGGACGGCGGCGACCAGATCGCCGCGCGGGGTCTCGACCTGCGCGGGCTGGGCCTTCCATTCCTCATTGGTCTCGATCTCGGCCGCGAGGCGGGCGCCGAGCGCCAGATCCTTCAGTTGCACGACGCCCTGCGCCCGCTCGTCCCCGCCCTCGATCACCGCCACCGGGCAGGCGCGCTTGTCGGCGTATTTCAGCTGTTTGGCCATATTGCCGCCGCCGAGGAACATCTCCGCGCGCAGCCCGGCGGCGCGGAGTTCCGCGACCATGGCCTGATAATCGGCCAGCCGGTCGCGATCCATCACCGTCACCAGAACCGGGCCGGGCGAGGGGGCCTCGTCGCCCCGCTTCGCGCGCAGCGCGGCCAGAAGCCGATCGACGCCGATGGAGACCCCGGTTCCCGGCACGCGCTGACCGGTGAAACGCATCACCAGATCGTCATAGCGCCCGCCGCCGGCGACAGAGCCGAACTGGCGCTTCCCGCCCTTCTCGTCGGTGATCTCGAAGGTCAGCTCGGCCTCGTAGACCGGGCCGGTATAGTAGCCGAGGCCGCGCACCACCGAAGGGTCGATCTTCGCGCGGTCGGCGTAGCCGCCGGCGGCCAGCAGGGCGGCGATGGTCTCCAGCTCCTCCACGCCCTCGACCCCGGTCGCGGAGCCGGCCACCAGTTCACGCAGCCGCGCGCAGGTGGCGGCGGCGTCGGCGCGCTCCGCCTCGACAAAGCCCATCACGGTCTCCGCCTGCGCCGCGTCCAGACCGGCCCCCCTGGTGAAATCGCCGCTCTCGTCTTTCCGCCCCTCGCCGAGCAGCGCGCGCACCCCGTCGGGGCCGAGCCGGTCGAGCTTGTCGATGGCGCGCAGGACGACGCCGCGCGCCGCCTCGCCGGCCTCCGGGGCGGCGGGGTCCAGAAGGCCCACGACCTCCATCACCCCGTTCAGCACCTTGCGGTTGTTGATGCGGATCAGATAGTCGCCGCGCTCGATCCCCGCCGCCTCCAGCGCGTCGGCCAGCATGGCGCAGATTTCGGCGTCGGCTGCGGGAGAGGCCGAGCCGACCGTATCCGCATCGCATTGATAGAACTGACGGAACCGGCCCGGCCCGGGTTTTTCGTTGCGCCAGACCGGGCCGACCGCATAGCGCCGATAGGGCGTCGGCAGGAACAGCTGGTTCTGGGCGTAATAGCGCGCCAGCGGCGCGGTCAGATCGTAGCGGAGCGCCATCCAGGCCTCGTCATCGTCCCGCCAGGCGAAGACGCCCTCGTTCGGCCGATCCACATCGGGCAGGAACTTGCCGAGCGCCTCCACCGTCTCCACCGCCGAGGTCTCCAGCGGGTCGAACCCGTAGCGGCGATAGACGGAGGTGATCGCCGCAAGCATCTCGTTGCGCTCGATGACTTCGGCGCCTGCATAGTCGCGAAAACCGCGCGGGGTTTCGGCCCTCGGGCGGCGGGGCTTCTGGTTCTTGGCCATGGGCGTATCCCGGAACCTCTGCTGGGCGGGCGTGGATCGTCGGGCCGGGGGATAGCGGATGCCGCCCCCGATGCCAAGCGCGGCGCTTGGCTTTCGCGCGGCCGCGGTTAGTTTGGCCGGCGGATAACGGGAGAGACGCGATGGCGAAGGCCAGAAATATTCTGTTCATCATGTTCGATCAGCTGAGATGGGATTACCTGTCCTGCTACGGCCATCCGCATCTGAAGACCCCGAATCTCGACCGGCTGGCGGCGAGGGGCGTGCGGTTCAACCGCTGTTACGTGCAGTCGCCGGTCTGCGGCGCCTCGCGCATGTCCACCTATACCGGGCGCTATGTGCATTCGCATGGCGCGAGCTGGAACAATTATCCGCTCAAGGTCGGCGAGCAGACCCTGGGCGATCATCTGCGCAGGATCGGCGTCGAATCCTGGCTGATCGGCAAGACCCACATGCAGGCGGATGCGGAGGGGATGCGCCGGCTCGGCCTCGCCCCCGACAGCGTGATCGGGGCGCGGGTCGCGGAATGCGGCTTCGACGTCTATCTCCGCGAAGACGGGCTGCGGTCCGCGGGGCCGGCCGGGTTCTACGATTCGCGCCGCTCGCCCTATAACGAATATCTGAAATCGAAGGGCTATCAGGGCGACAACCCCTGGCATGACCACGCCAATTCCGGGGTGAGGGACGGGGAGATCGCCTCCGGCTGGCTGAGCGGAAACGCCCCCCTGGCCGCCCATGTCCATGAGGAGGATTCGGAGACCCCCTGGCTCACCGATCAGGCGATGGCCTTCATCGAGGAGAAGCGCGGCGGCGCGCCCTGGCTTTGCCATCTCTCCTATATCAAGCCGCACTGGCCCTATATCGTGCCCGCGCCCTATCACGACATGTACGGGACGGAGCACATGATTCCCGCCGCGCGCCATGCGGACGAGCGACGCGACCCGCACCCGGTCTACGGCGCCTTCATGGGCAACAGGATCGGCCAGAGCTTCAGCCGCGACGAGGTGCGCGAGGCGGTGATCCCGGCCTATATGGGCCTGATCAGGCAATGCGACGACCAGATGGGCCGGCTGTTCGACTGGCTGGAGGCAAGCGGCGGGATCGAGGACACGATGATCGTCGCGACCTCGGATCATGGCGATTATCTCGGCGATCACTGGCTGGGCGAAAAGGACCTTTTTCACGAACCCTCGGTGAAGGTTCCGCTGATCGTCTACGATCCCTCGCCGGAGGCCGACGCGGCGCGGGGGACGGTCTGCGACGAACTGGTCGAGCAGATCGACCTCGCCGCGACCTTTGTCGAGATCTGCGGCGGCGAGGTTCCCGCCCACGTGATCGAGGGGCGCTCCCTCGTTCCCTTCCTGCGCGGGGAAAGCCCGGAATGGCGCGAATATGCGATCAGCGAATACGATTATTCGCGCACGCCGATGGCGGCGAAGCTGGGAGTCGCGCCGCGCGATGCGCGGCTTTTCATGGTCGCGGACAAACGCTGGAAATTCATGCATGCCGAGGGCGGTTTCCGGCCGATGCTCTTCGATATGGAGCAAGACCCCCAGGAGCTTGTCGATCTCGGGGCCGATCCGGCGCATGAGGCGGTGATCGCGATGATGTATGAACGGCTCGCGACATGGGCGCGGCGGATGTCGCAACGCACCACGATTTCGGATGCGGCGATCGTCGCCGGGCGCGGCAAATCGCTGGATGTGGGCGTGCTGATCGGCTTTCACGAGGCGGCGGAGGTTCCCGAGCCGGTCATGTCCGGCTATCGCGGCCCGGCGCGCCCCTTGCCGAAGCGGGACTGACGCTCAGCTCAGCAGATCGGTGAACGCCTTCGGGAAGCGGCGCTCCAGAAAGGCGCGATGCGGGGCCAGATCGGCCTCCAGATGGCCGCGCAGCCAGTCGGGCGGCGCGATCGGCAGGCTCTTGTGGACCGGCTCCTCCGCCGTTTCGTAACCGTCGAAGGGCGTGAGGCCGAGAAAACGCTCGACCTCCGCCAGCAGCGCGCGCGGGCGCTCGCGGATCGCGCCGAAGGGGAGGTAGAGAATCCGCTCCCCCTCCGCGCAGCGGGCGTCCCAGCGGGGGATGAAATCGGCGTAATCGCCGCTGAAATAGCGGCGCTTGCCGACCCATTCGCGGGTGAAGGCGTCGATCGCGCCGCGATCCGCGGGGTCGAGGCCGGCGCGCTCCGCGGCCATGCGGAAATTGGAGAGCGCGCGCCCGACCGGCTCGCGGATCAGATAGATGAACCGGGTCCGCGGCAGGAAGGCCAACATGCCGCCGATCGCCTCTTCGGAAAGGGTCGAATAGCGCGGCGTGTATTCGCCGCCGGTCATGCCGGCCGGCTTTTGCGAGAAGATCAGCCGGTACCAGTCCGGCGTCAGCATGAAGGCGGGTTCGCGCAGCCGGCGAAGGTGATCTATCCGGGCCTGCGGCGCGCCCGCCCCCTGCGCCGCCTCGATGGCGCCGTCCAGCCGCGCGGTGAGCACGCGGCGGAAATAGCGTTCCGACCCGGCGCCGGGCGCGTCGAAGAAGTGCAGCTCCTTGTTGAACGGCGTCCAGACCTGCGGATGCTGGCGCAGATTGACGCTGAGCCAGGTCGTGCCGCCCTTGTGCGCGCCGATGCAGATGAAATCCGGCAGTCCCATATCCTCGCCCGCGCCGCCGCGTCGGCCGTTTGGGTAGCACCCCCGCCGCGCGGGCGCAAAGCCCGGCCGGGCGGGGCGCTGTCGAAAAAGCCCCGAAACTGCGGGGCCATGACATGACATGGCGGCGTCGCTCCGATAAACTGCGGGGTGAAGAAAACAAGGCGGCGGGCAGATGGCTGAAGAAGCGCGGAACACCGGCGAGTACGGGGCCGATTCCATCAAGGTTCTCAAGGGGCTGGAGGCGGTCAGGAAGCGCCCCGGCATGTATATCGGCGACACCGATGACGGCTCGGGCCTGCATCACATGGTCTATGAGGTCGTCGATAACGGCATCGACGAGGCCCTTGGCGGCCATTGCGACACGGTTTCGGTCACGCTCTACGCCGACGGCTCGGTCGGGGTTTCCGACAATGGCCGCGGCATTCCGACCGACATCCACCCGGAGGAAGGCGTTTCCGCCGCCGAGGTGATCAGGACCCAGCTCCATGCCGGCGGGAAATTCGACGACAACGCCTACAAGGTCTCGGGCGGTCTTCATGGCGTCGGCGTCTCGGTGGTCAACGCGCTCTCGCGCTGGCTGGATCTGCGCATCTGGCGCGACGGCAAGGAGCATTACGCCCGGTTCGAGGGCGGCGAGACGGTGAAGCCGCTTGCCGTCACCGGCGAGGCGGCGGGGCGCAAGGGGACCGAGGTGCGCTTCCTCGCCTCGACCGACACTTTCTCCAATATCGAATACAGTTTCCGCACGCTTGAGCACCGGTTGCGCGAACTCGCCTTCCTCAATTCCGGCGTGCGCATCAGCTTGCGCGACGAGCGCCCGGCCGAGCCGCTTGAAGAGGTGATGGTCTATGAGGGCGGCGTACGCGAATTCGTCAAATATCTCGACCGCTCGCGGACCGCGCTGATCCCCGAGCCGATCTATGTCAGCGGCGAGCGGGACGGCATCGGCGTCGAGGTGGCGATGTGGTGGAATGACAGCTACCACGAGAATGTGCTGCCCTTCACCAACAACATCCCGCAGCGCGACGGCGGCACTCACATGGCCGGCTTTCGCGGCGCGCTGACCCGCACCATCAACAATTACGCGACCTCGGCGGGGCTGGGGAAGAAGGAGAAGGTGAACCTTTCCGGCGACGACGCCCGCGAGGGGCTGACCTGCGTCCTGTCGGTGAAAGTGCCAGACCCGAAATTCTCCTCCCAGACCAAGGACAAGCTGGTCTCTTCCGAGGTGCGCCCGGCGGTCGAGAGCCTGATGAACGAGAAGCTCGGCGAATGGTTCGAGGAGAACCCGGCCGAGGCCCGCATCGTCGTCGGCAAGATCGTCGAGGCGGCGCTGGCCCGCGAAGCCGCCCGCAAGGCCCGCGAACTCACCCGGCGCAAGACGGCGATGGATGTGGCCTTCCTCGCCGGCAAGCTGAAGGATTGTTCGGAAAAGGACGCCTCCAAGACCGAATTGTTCCTCGTCGAGGGCGACAGCGCCGGCGGCTCGGCGACCCAGGGGCGCGACCGGGGCACGCAGGCGGTGCTGCCGCTTCGCGGCAAGATCCTGAATGTGGAGCGGGCGCGCTTCGACCGGATGCTCTCCAGCCAGGAGATCGGCAATCTGGTCATGGCGCTCGGCACCGGGATCGGGCGCGACGAGTTCGATATCTCGAAACTCCGCTATCACAAGATCGTGCTGATGACCGACGCCGACGTGGACGGCGCCCATATCCGCACGCTCCTGCTGACCTTCTTCTACCGGCAGATGCCGGAACTGATCGAGGGCGGCTATCTCTATGTGGCGCAGCCGCCGCTCTACAAGGTGACGCGCGGCAAGTCCGAAGTTTACCTCAAGGATCAGAAATCGCTGGAGGATTACCTGATCGCGCAGGGGCTGGAAGGGTGCGTGCTGCGCCTCGCCTCCGGCGCCCAGATCGCCGGTGAAGACCTTCGCCGCATCGTCGAGGAGGCCCGGCAGATCCGCGCCGTTCTCGCCGCCTTCCCGACCCATCTTCCGCGTTTCGTGCTGGAGCAGGCCGCGATCGGCGGCGTCTTCCGTCGCCGCCCGCGCGAGGAGGCGGAGGGCGGCTGGTCCGGCCAGTTGCTGCGGCTGCCCGCGGCCGAGGCCGCGACGCTGGTCGCCGCCCGGCTCGACGCCATCGCGCCGGAGACGGAGCAGGGCTGGTCCGGCCGCGCCGCGCAGGATGGCGGCATGGTCTTCGACCGCACCGTGCGGGGCGTGACGGAAACGCGGGTGATCGACGCCGCCGCCTGCCAGTCGGCCGAGGCGCGCCGGCTCGCCGGTTTCGCCGAGAGCCTGCGCGAAATCTATGACCGCCCCGCCACGCTGGAGCGCAAGGACCGGGTCTCGCAGGTGCGCGCGCCGACCGAATTGCTGGATCTGGTGCTGGCCGAGGGCGAAAAGGGCCTCAGCCTGCAACGCTACAAGGGGCTTGGCGAGATGAACCCGGATCAGCTCTGGGAAACCACGCTGGACCCGGCGGCGCGGACCTTGTTGCAGGTGCGCGTCGATCACAGCGACGAGGCCAACGACCTCTTCACCACGCTGATGGGCGATGTGGTGGAGCCGCGGCGGAAATTCATTCAGGACAACGCGCTGAACGTGGTCAATCTGGATATCTGATCCGGCCTCGCGCCGGCGGCTCAGCCCGGAAAGGAGACCGGCATGGCGAGGATCGCGCGGGACGCCCGATGAGCCGAACCATCGAAGGCCCGGATGGAAGGCCGCGCTGCGGCTGGTGCGCGGCGGCGCCCGAATTCTTCGCCTATCACGACAGGGAATGGGGTTTCCCGGTCGGCGATGACCGGCGGCTTTTCGAAAAACTCTGTCTCGAAAGCTTCCAGTCCGGGCTGAGCTGGCGCACGATCCTGGCCAAGCGCGAAGGGTTCCGTGCCGCTTTCGACGGGTTCGATTTCAATCTTGTCGCCGAATATGGCGAAGGCGATGTGGCGCGGCTGCTGGCGGATGCGAGTATCGTCCGCCACCGGGGCAAGATCGAAGCGGTGATCAACAATGCGGGGCGCGCGCGGGAGCTTGCCGCCGAAGGCGGGCTCGCCGCCCATATCTGGCGTTTCGAGCCGGCGCCCGAGACGCTGGCCCCGCCGCAGAGCGCCTCGACCTCCGCCGTCTCCATCGCGCTGTCGAAGGATCTGAAAAAGCGCGGCTGGAAATTTGTCGGCCCGACCACGGTCTACGCCTTCATGCAGGCGATGGGGCTGATCAACGACCATGCGGAGGGCTGCGCGCTCCGAGCCGAGGCCGAAGCGGCGCGCGCCGCTTTCATCCGGCCCGGCGGCTAGCGCCCTTCCCAGACCGGATCGCGTTTTTCCAGAAAGGCGTCGATCCCTTCCTCGGCGTCGCGGGCCAGCATGTTCGTCGTCATCACCTTGCTGGCGTGGGCGTAGGCGTCGCGCACCGGCATTTCCGCCTGCTCGTAAAAGGCGCGTTTGCCGACCGCCAATGTCAGCGGCGATTTTGCGGCGATCCCGGCGGCGAGCGCCTGCGTCTCGGTCTCCAGCGCCCCCGGCGCGGCGACATGGCTGATCAGCCCCGCGGCCAGCGCCGCCTCGGCGCTCATCATCTCCCCGGTCAGCAGCATCCGCATCGCCATCTTGCGCCCGACCGCGCGCGAGAGCGCGACCATCGGCGTGGAGCAGAAAAGCCCGATATTCACCCCCGGCGTCGCGAACCGCGCTTCCGGGTCCGCGACCGCAAGATCGCAGGTCGCCGCCAGCTGGCAACCGGCGGCGGTGGCGACGCCATGGACCCGCGCGATCACCGGCTGGCGCAGGGTCTGGATGCGCAGCATCAGCGCCGAACAGGCGGCGAAGAGCGCCTCATAGGCCGCGCGACCCGGCTCGGCGCGGATCTCGCGGAGGTCATGTCCCGCGCAAAAGCCCGGTCCGGCGCCGGCGATGATGACGACGCGCACGGTCTGATCGGCTTCGATCCCGTCCAGCGCCGCATGAAGCGCCGCCATCAGCCCGCGCGAGAGCGCATTACGCGCGCCCGGCCGGTTCAGCGTGAGCGTCGCGACGCCGTTCTTGTCCTCGCGCAGAAGCAGGGGCGGGTTTTCAGCGTTCATGGGGCGTCTCCTGTGGTTCCGGGTTTCCTACCACGAAGACGTGCGCGGGGCGGGCATTTTTATGGAGCAGGGCGAAAGCAGGGTCGAACCACTGAGGTTGTTGCCTTCGCCGCCCCGATATGGTTTCAGCCTGCGGGGTGCGTCAGGGGGCGCGAAGCCGGATGCAGTGGATTCTCCAGCAATACGACGACACGCAAAAGCTGGCTGAGGCGCTGGATCGGCTCGGCATTTCCTACTCGTGGCACAAGGTCGTTCCGTTCGTCGGCGAGCTGATCCCGGAGCCGGAAGTGCGTGATCCGAAGGCAGTCGTGATGTTCGGATTCTACAATCTGTGGCGATACGCGGAAGCCAAAGGCTTGACGCCGGGCATTTTCCGGATCGCCCCTTTCGTCCATGAAGAGCCGTGGCGGCCCTATCTGCTCAACGGGCCGGGCGCGGATTTTCTCACCGTCAGCGAAATCGCCGCAAATCTGCCCGACGATGATCGCCAGTGGTTCACCCGTCCCGTCGGAGACGGCAAGGAACAACCGGGAAATGTCAGGACCGCCGCGGAGATTCTCGATACCGCGCGCAAGGTCATGTCCCTCGATCCGAACGACATCCCTGACGGCTCGCTGCATCCCGACACGCTGATGATGCTGACGCCTCCGGCGCGGATTCTCAGCGAATGGCGCATCTGGATCGTGAAGGGAGAAGTCGTCACCTATTCCCTCTACCGGGATGGCGAGCGCGTGACCTATCGCCATGAGATAGATCAGGACGCCCTCGCGTTCGCTCAATCTCTGGTACGGCTGAACGAAGGCTATTCCCCGGCCTATGTGATGGACATTTGCCGAACCGGGGATGGCCTGCGTCTGCTGGAGACGAATTGCATCAACGCCGCCGGCTTTTACGCGGCCGATCTGATCAGGCTGGCGGCGGCCATCGACGGCATGGCCTGACGATGGCCGCCGTGGAGACCGGCGGCGTCGCGGTCATTCCCAACAGGGATATGCGCCGGCCGCAGGCGTCAGAGATATTTCGCCGCCTCGCGCCGCGCGAAAGGCTTCATCGCGCCGCCATGATCCTCCAGAAACGCCCGCACCCGCGCCGGATCATGTTTGGAGAGAGTGCGGAGCCACCAGGCCACGGCTTTCTGGATGAACCATTCCCGGTCCGCCGCGTAACCCGCCGCCCAGCCGAGCACTCTCTCGCGCCGCGCCAGATCGGCGGCGTCAGGGTGGCGCGACTTGGCCCAGGGCAGGGTGAAGGTCAGCGCCGCGCGGCGGATCCAGAGGTTGTCATCTCGGGTCCAGGGCTCGATCTCCTCCAGCCGTTCGGGCGCGGCGGCCAGCCGGCGGGCGCCGACATCGGCGGCGTGATCGGCGATGGCCCATGAATCGAAATCGGCCGCCCAGGAGAGAACCAGCCGCCAGACCGGTTCGTCATCCCTGATCCGGGCCTGCACCAGCAGCTTCGCCGCCGCGACCCGCGCCTCGAATATGTCGGATCGCCAGAGCGCGTCGGCCAGCGCGACGCGGCCCGGCAGATCCAGCGCGCCCCGCCATTCGGCGACCAGCGCGGCGATCTCCGGGTTGGGGAGGCCGAGATAGGTCCGGTCCGCCTTGTGATAGGCCGCCATGCGGGCGGCTGCGGCCTTGTCGGCGCGCGCCTTCAGCGCCGCCAGCGCGTCCTCCGCCCGCATCGGTCCGGCTCAGAGATGCTTGCCTATGCGCGAGTTCACCCGCGGCTGCAATGCGATCCGCATTTCGCCCGCGCCTTCCCGGCGAAGCCCGTAGAGGCGGCCGTTCTCCAGCCAGTATTCGGAGACGACCGAACCCTTGACGATGCGCAGGCGCCCGTCCTTCGCGATCCGTCCCTTGCGGCGGAAGGCGGTGGCCGGCTTGCCCCAGGGCTCATAGGGCGCGTGAAGATCCATCACATCGACCTCGCCCGAGGATGCGATCCTGAGCACATAGAGGTCGTGGCACCATTTGCCCTCCCACGCCGCGCTGCCCCATTTGCCGGAATAGGCCGCCCATGCGGCGGGCACCCCGGCCTCCGGCGTTTCGACCTTCGCGACGTCGAAAAGATCGACCGTGTAGCAATCATCCACGACGGTCTTGTCGAAAGGCGTGGGCCCCGAGGGCTCCCTGTCGTCGAAAAGCGAGCAGGCCGCCAAGGAAATGGCGCCCCCCAAAGCGATAAGCATCCGCGCATAGCGCCGACCTGAAAACTGCATGCCCGTGTTCCTCGTCGGCGATTATTCGCCGATCCTTGCCTGTGTCCGGGCGCAGTTTACTCCACGGTGACCGATTTGGCGAGGTTTCGCGGCTGATCGACATCGGTCCCTTTGGCGAGGGCCGCATGATAGGCCAGAAGCTGCGCCGGCACCCCATAGACGATCGGCGCGATGAACGGGTCGATCTGCGGCATGACCACCGTGCGCCAGGCGTCGCCGCCGGCCAGCGCCGCGCCATTGGCGTCGGTGATCAGCGCGACCTTGCCGCCGCGGGCCATGACTTCCTGCATGTTGGAGACGGTTTTCTCGAACACCGCATCGGTCGGGGCCATGACCACGACCGGCACCGCGTCGTCGATCAGCGCGATCGGCCCGTGCTTCATCTCGCCGGAGGCGTAGCCCTCGGCGTGGATATAGCTCAGCTCCTTCAGCTTCAGCGCCCCTGCGAGCGCCAGCGGATACTTCGCCCCGCGGCCGAGATAGAGCACGTCGCGCGCGCGGGCGACGTCATGGGCCAGCGCGTGGACCTGATCCTCCAGCGCCAGCGCCTCGGCGATGCGGCGGGGGGATTCCTCCAGCAGATCGCAAAGCCGGGCTTCTTCGGCCGCGTCGATGGCGCCGCGCTGGCGGGCGGCCAGGATCGCGGTCGCCGCCAGGGTGATGAGCTGGCAGGTGAAGGCCTTGGTCGAGGCGACGCCGATCTCGGTTCCGGCCCGGATCGGCAGCACGATATCGGCGGCGCGGGCGATGGAGCTTTCCGAGACGTTCACCACGGCGAAGATGGATTTCACCTTGCCCGCCGCGAATTGCAGCGCGGCGAGCGTGTCCGCGGTCTCGCCCGACTGGCTGACGAAACCGGCCGCGCCGCGTTCGTTCAGCGGCGGCTCCCGGTAGCGGAATTCGGAGGCGATATCTATCTCCACCGGCAGGCGGGCGATGGATTCGAACCAGTATTTCGCGACATGGCAGGCGTAATAGGCGGTGCCGCAGGCGACGAGGGTCAGCCGGTCTATGGCGGCGAAATCCAGCGCCTCCGCCGGAGAGGTCACGCGCCGCGCGGCGGCGTCCACATAGGCGGCGACGGCGTAGCCGGCGACAGTCGGCTGCTCATGGATCTCCTTCGCCATGAAATGGCGATGCTCGCCCTTGTCCACCAGCACATTGTCGACGGAGACGGTGCGGATCGGGCGGCGCGCGACCTCGCCTTTGGCGTCATGGACCAGCGCGCCCTCGCGCCGGATCACGGCCCAGTCACCCTCTTCGAGATAGGCGATGCGGTTGGTGAGCGGGGCGAGCGCCAGGGCGTCGGAGCCGACGAACATCTCGCCCGCGCCATAGCCGATGGCGAGCGGCGAGCCGCGCCGCGCGGCGACGATCAGGTCATCCTCGCCCTCGAACAGGAAGCAGAGCGCGAAGGCCCCTTCGAGCCGCGCCAGCGTCGCGGCGGCGGCGTCTTCGGGCGAGAGGCCGCCATCCATCAGATGGGCGCAAAGCTGGACGACGGTTTCGGTGTCGGTTTCGGTCTCGAACGCGCGGCCGGCGGCGGTCAGCTCCTCGCGGAGCGCGCGGTAATTCTCGATGATGCCGTTATGCACCACGGCGACGCGGCCGGAGCGGTGCGGATGGGCGTTGGCGGTGGTCGGCGCGCCATGGGTGGCCCAGCGGGTATGGCCGATGCCGATGCGTCCGGCGATCGGTTCGGCCGCGACCAGGGCGGCCAGTTCCGAAAGCTTGCCGACCGCGCGGCGCCGGTCCAGCGCGCCCTCGGTCACGGTGGCGATGCCGGCGCTGTCATAGCCCCGGTATTCGAGCCTGCGCAGCGCCTCCACCAGCGCGGGCGCGACTTCGCGCTCGCCGACGATCCCGATAATCCCGCACATCAGCTTCGCTCCTTCGCTGCGGCTTTCCTCGCCTGCAATTTGGCCCGAAATCGGGCGACGAAGTTGAGTTTCTGTTGCTGCGGCGCGCGGGCGATGGCCAGCGCGTCCGGCGGGACGTCCTGCGTCAGCACCGTGCCGGAGGCGACATAGGCGCCGGCCCCGATCGCGACCGGCGCGACCAGCGAGGAATTGGTGCCGATGAAGGCGCCTTCGCCGATCTCGGTCCGGTGTTTCAGCACGCCGTCGTAATTGCAGGTGATGACGCCGGCGCCGACATTGGCGCCCGCGCCGACGGCGGCGTCGCCGATATAGGCGAGATGGTTCGCCTTCGCGCCGGGGCCGAAGACGGCGTTTTTCACCTCGACGAAATCGCCGATCTTCGCGCCCTCGCCGATCACCGCGCCGGGGCGGAGCCGGGCGAAGGGGCCGATCTCCGCGCCTTGCTCCAGCACCGTCCCTTCGAGATGGCAGAAGGCGTGGATCACCACCGCGTCCGCGACGCGGACGCCGGGGCCGAAGACCACATGCGGCTCCACCACCACATCGCGGCCAAGCCGGGTGTCATGGCTGAAGAACACCGTTTCCGGCGCGATCAGGGTTGCGCCGCCCTCCATCGCGGCCCTGCGGGCGCGGGCCTGAAAGGCGGCCTCGGCGGCGGCGAGATCGACGCGGGAATTGGCGCCCAGCGTCTCCTCCTCATCGCATTCCACCACCGCGGCGCGAAGGCCCCGCGCGCGGCCGATGGCGACGATGTCGGTGAGGTAATATTCGCCCTTGGCGTTCCTGTTGTCGACCTGCTCCAGAAGCGAGAGCAGCACGCCCGCATCCGCCATCACCACGCCGGAATTGCAGAGGTCGATCTTCAGCTCCTCGGGCGAGGCGTCCTTCGCCTCGACGATGGCCAGAAGATCGTCCCCCTCCGTCACCAGCCGCCCATAGCCGCCGGGAGTCGCGGCGCGAAAGCCGAGGATGACGATATCGACGCCGGCGGCGCGGCGCGCGCGCATCTCCCGCAGCGTCTCCGCCCGGATGAAGGGGGTGTCGGCGTAAAGCACCACCGCGTCGCCCTGATGCGCGGCCAGCGCGTCGCGGGCCGCCAGAACCGCGTGGGCGGTGCCGAGCCGCTCGCTCTGCACCGCCGCGCCGGCGCCGGGATGCGCCGCGGCGGCGGCTTTCGCCACCGGGTCGGCCTCCGCCGCCGTCACCACGGTCAGCGCCCGGGGCGAGGTCGTCTCCGCCGCCCGGATCACATGGGCCAGAAGCGAAAGCCCGCCGACCTTGTGGAGGGGCTTCCGGATCGCCGACTTCATCCGCGTGCCCTCGCCGGCGGCGAGGATGATGGCGGCGATCGGCGCATATTCGATGGTGCTGCTCATGGCACGATCCATACAGGGCTTTGATGAAGGCGGGAAGACACCGGCGCGTCTTCGTCGGCGGTTGCTTGCGGCGCTGGCGAAAAAGGCCGGCCGCGCCGAGAAACGCCTGCAAAACACTTGTGTCCGGTCGGGCGCCGGCGAGCCTCCAACTATATCTTCAGGGCGATAATCTTTCATCAACACATCCGTAGCGGGCGCGGACGGTAAATTTTTATCCGCTATTTGAGTTGGTCTTTTCGACAATTCTGTCGAATCGCCCCGCCCTTCAAGCCCAGTCCAGCACCACCTTGCCGCAGGCCCCGGCGCGCATCAGTTCGAACCCCTCGCGGTAATCTTCCGCTTTCAGCCGATGGGTGATCAGCGGAGAGAGGTCGAGCCCACCCTGCACCAG
>JBKECG010000132.1:0-9287 GCA_047974395.1 Pikeienuella sp.
CCCCGGCTCTACGCGCGCCTCTCGGGAGGAGGTCGCTCACCGGCGCGGCGCCCGCCGGGGCGATCACGCCGGCGAGGGCGGCCAGGCCCGTCGCGTACTCCTGCACATCATCCTCCGAAAGCCCGCCGGTCGCGGCTGCGCCAGGGGGCAGCGCGCCGTCCGCCATGGCGCGCCGGCGTTCGGCGATCAGCGCGATGATCGCCGGGGCGCTGGCGGCGGCCAGTATCGCCGTATAGGCCGCGCCCCAGCGGATCGAGGCGACGCCGCTCAGCGTTCCGAACACCGCGCGCGATTCGGGCGTCATCAACGCCAGCGGATATTGATAGAAGAAACAGGTCGCGATGGTGGCCGAGGTCAGCACCGCGCTCGCCATCAGCATGGTCTCGCGCAGCGTGGCGGCGCGGCGGGCGAAGCCGGCCTCGCCCATGTCGTCATCCGGCGCGCCGAGGGCGAGATCGGCGAAGCGCAGCATGAAGGCGGCGACGGCGGCGAGCCCGGTGAAGGTGTTGACCGCGACAAAGAGCGAGATCCCCTCCGACAACCCGGTCAGCCCATGGCTCGCGCCCTGTGTTTCGGCCAGCGCCAGCGGCGCCTCCACGATCAGCGTCCGCAGCCGGTTCCCCGCCGATAGGGCGGAGACGGCCCCGGTCGCCGCCGCGGCGAGCGCGCCGATCAGCGCGGCGGCGCCGCCGCGTCGCTGATATATCCGGGACAGCGCATAGGCGAGCGCGCCGGCCGAGACCGCGAACATGGCCGCAGAGGTCAGCAGATACCGCTCCCGCGCCGCCATCTCTAGCGCGAAGAGCGGCCCGCCCTTTTCCGCGAAGGCGAGGCCGATCGCTTCCGGCGCGACATCCGCCGGCGTGCCCGCGCGCCCGGCGAGCCAGTAAAAGGCGACGGCGTAGACAAGGACCGGAAAGACGATGCAAGCCGCCGCAAGCGCGACCCGCCAGCCCGGTCGGCCCCGGAAAGAGTCAAAGGTCATCGGGCCCCCACCAGTTCCCCAAGAGGATCGTGCCCGCGTGTTGACCAAGCGTCAACCACGCGTCCGGCGCCGGCGCGAACCGTCTGGCGGCGGGCGCGTCTTGCCGCTATGCTGCGCCGCATGATGGACAAGCTCTCCCACCTCCTTGAGACCCGCCCATGGCTGATGGCCGACGGGGCGACCGGCACCAATCTCTTCGCCATGGGGCTGGAGGCGGGCGAGGCGCCCGAGCTCTGGAATGTCGATCACCCGGAGCGCATCACCGCGCTCTATCAGGGCTTCATCGACGCGGGTTCGGACCTGATCCTGACCAATTCCTTCGGCGGCACCCGCGCGCGGCTGAAGCTGCATCAGGCGCAGGACCGCGCGCAGGAGCTGAACCGCATCGCGGCGGAGCTTGCCCGCCAATGCGCGGACAAGGCCGGGCGGCCGGTGATCGTCGCCGGCTCGATCGGGCCGACGGGCGAGTTGCTGGAGCCGGTCGGCGCGCTGACTCACGCCGAGGCGGTGGAGATGTTCGAGGAGCAGGCGCGGGGCCTTCTGGACGGCGGCGCCGATGTGCTCTGGGCGGAGACGATCTCCTCGGAGGAGGAGATGCGCGCCGCCTCCGAAGCCGCCGCCAATCTCGGCGCGCCCTTTTGCGGGACCATGAGCTTCGACACCGCCGGGCGGACGATGATGGGCGTGACCTCCGCCGCCTATGCCGGCATCGCCGCGACCCTGCCGGCGCGGCCGATCGCCTTCGGCGCCAATTGCGGGGTCGGGGCCTCGGATCTTCTCCGCACGGTGCTCGGCCTTTCCGAAGCCGCGCCGGGGGCGGCGCTGATCGCCAAGGCGAACGCCGGCATCCCCTCCTATCAGGACGGGGCCATCGTCTATTCCGGCACGCCGGAACTGATGGCCGATTACGCGGTGCTGGCGCGCGACGCCGGCGCGCGAATCATCGGCGGCTGCTGCGGCTCGAAACCCGAACATGTCGAGGCGATGCGCCGCGCGCTGGAGACGACCCCCCCCGGCGGCCGGCGGCCGACGCTGGAGGAGATCGAGACGCGGCTCGGCGCCTTCTCCTCGCCCGATGACGGCGCCTCCGGCGATGGCGCCCCGCGACGGGAGCGGCGCCGCAAGCGCGGTTGAGGTCGCATTAGGACGCCCCGAAGTCGCCAATTGCGGCGCGCGGCCCTGACCGGGTGCGCAAATGACGATTGAAAGATGCGGATCCGCGCGATGAAGGATAGTGCCGATGGCCGAAGAGGAAGATGACGTCGTTCTCAGCGAACTGGATGATGACGAGCTTGTCCAGCAGATGCATGACGACCTCTATGACGGGCTGAAAGAGGAGATCGAGGAGGCGGTGCATATCCTTCTCGACCGGGGCTGGCAGCCCTATGACATCCTCACCAAGGCGCTGGTCGAGGGGATGCGCATCGTCGGCATCGACTTCCGCGACGGCATTCTCTTCGTGCCGGAGGTGCTGCTGGCGGCGAATGCGATGAAGGGCGGCATGTCGATCCTGAAGCCCCTGCTGATCGAAACCGGCGCGCCGCGGCTCGGCTCGATGGTGATCGGCACGGTGAAGGGCGATATCCACGATATCGGCAAGAATCTCGTCTCCATGATGATGGAGGGCGCGGGTTTCGAGGTCACCGATCTCGGCATCAACAACGCGGTCGAGAAATATATCGAGGCGCTGGAGGCGCAGCAGCCCGACATCCTCGGCATGTCGGCGCTGCTGACCACGACCATGCCCTATATGAAGGTCGTGATCGACACGCTGGTCGAGAAGGGCCTGCGCGACGATTACATCGTCCTTGTCGGCGGCGCGCCGCTGAACGAGGAATTCGGCAAGGCCATCGGCGCCGACGCCTATTGCCGCGACGCCGCCGTCGCGGTGGAGACGGCGAAGGATCTGGTCGCGCGCAAGCATAACCAGGCCAGGGCGTGACCGGCGCGGTCAGCGACAATACGCTGACCGGAACCGGGCTGGATGCGGCCGGGCCGAAAGGCGCCGGCCGTGTTCTTCTTCTGGCCTGCGGCGCGCTGGCGCGCGAGATCCTGGCGCTGAAGGCGCTTAACGGCTGGACGCATATGGAGCTGACCTGCCTGCCGGCGCAGCTTCATCTGACGCCGGACAAGATCCCCGGCGCGGTGCGCGACGCGGTGCGAAAGGGCAGGGCGCAGGGCTATGATCAGATCTTCGTCGTCTACGCCGATTGCGGCACCGGCGGCGCGCTTGACCGGATCTGCGAGGAAGAGCGGGTGGAGCGCATCGCCGGCCCGCATTGCTATTCCTTCTTCGAGGGCAACGAGACATTCGCCGCCCGCGGCGATGAGGAGATGCGGGCCTTCTACCTCACCGATTTCCTCGTGAAGCAGTTCGACGCCTTCGTGATGAAGCCGATGGGGCTGGACCGTCATCCCGAGCTTCGCGACATGATCTTCGGCAATTACGAAGAGCTGATCTATCTGGCGCAGGTGGACGATCCGGCGCTGGACCGCAAGGCGGCCGAGGCGGCGGCGCGGCTGGGGCTGGCCTATCGGCGGCGCTACACCGGCTATGGGGATCTGGGCGCGGCGCTGAAGGCGTTGCGGGCGCCGGCCTGAGCCGGGTCAGAAGCTCGCCAGATAATTCTTCACCCCGTCGAGCACGAACTGCACCGCCAGCGCGCCGAGCAGCATGCCGAAAAGCCGGGTCAGCACCTTGATCCCGGTCTCGCCAAGCGCGCGTTCGATCAGATCGGTCGCGATCAGCAGGATGAAGGTGATCAGAAGCACGGCGAAGAGAGCGCCGTAAACCGCTATCGCGGCGGAGGAATCTCCCTCCCATTCCGCCGTCAGCAGGATCATCGCGGTCAGCGAGCCGGGGCCGGCGATCAGCGGCGTCGCCAGCGGAAAGACCGATGGGTCCTCCGCCTCCGCCTCGGCGTCGGCCTGCTGGCGCCGGCGCTCGCCGCGTTTCTCGAACAGCATGTCCACGGCCAGCAGGAAAAGCATCAGCCCGCCGGCGATGCGGAAGGCCGGGACGGAGATGCCGATGGCGCGCAGCGTCGCGTCGCCCGCGAGGCCGAAAAGAAAGAGCAGCACCCCGCCGATCAGCACGCCCCGCGCGGCGATGGCGATCCGCCGTTTCAGCGTCGCCCCCGGCGTCAGCGTCGCGAAAAGGGGCGCGACGCCGATCGGGTCGATCATCACGAAGAGCATGGCGAAGGCGGTCAGGAAGACTTCGGTCATTCCGCCGCCTCCAGCCGCTCCTGAGCCTGCAGCCATAGCGCCTCGGCCCGCTCCAGCCCTTCGACGATCTCGGCGCGCTTTTTCTGCAATTGTTCGAAATGATGCGCGGGCTTGGAGATGTAGAGATCGGGATCGGCCAGCGCGGCGTCGATCTTCGTCTTCATCTCCTCGATCTTCATCACCCGCGTCTCCGCCGCCCGCGCCTCCGCCCGGAGCGTGAGGAGCGTGTTGCGGTCGGCCGCGCGTTCGCGCCTGACGGGTTTCGGCTTTTCGACCTTCTCGCGCTCGCGCCTGATCCCGCCGCGCTCGGAAAGGAGCAGCGTGCGGTAATCGTCCATATCGCCGTCAAAGGGCTTCACCCCGCCGCCGGAGACCAGCCAGAGCCGGTCGGCCACCGCGCTCACCAGTTCGGCGTCATGGCTGATCAGGATCACCGCGCCCTGATAATCGGCCAGCGCCTGCGCCAGCGCCTCGCGGCTTTCGATATCGAGATGGTTGGTCGGCTCGTCGAGGATGATCAGTTGCGGCTCGTCCACCGTCATCAGCGCCAGCAGCAGCCGCGCCTTCTGTCCGCCGGAGAGCGAGCGGACCTGATTGGTGGCGATCTCCGCCCCGATCCCGACGGCGCCGAGCCGGGCGCGCAGTTTCGCCTCCGGCTGATCGGGCAGGAGCCGGCGGATATGCTGCACCGGGGTTTCATCCTCGTGCAGCTCGTCGGATTGATGCTGGGCGAAATAGCCGATGCGGAGCTTCGCCGCGCGGGTCTCCTCGCCGTCAATGGGCGAGAGCCGGCGGGAGATCAGCTTGGCGAGGGTCGATTTGCCCTGACCATTGGCGCCCAGCAGCGCGATGCGGTCGTCCGGGTCAATCCGAAGCGAGACCCCGCGCAAGACCGGCGCGCCGTCATAGCCGACGGAGACGGCGTTGAAGGAGATGATCGGCGGCGATAATTCCTCGCCGCAATGAAAGCGGAACGGGGCGACGCCGCCCTCGGCGGCGTTGGCGATGGGTTGCATCCGCTCCAGCATCTTCAGCCGCGATTGCGCCTGTTTCGCCTTGGAGGCCTTGTAGCGGAACCGGTCCACGAAGCTCTGGATATGCGCGCGCTCGCGGGCCTGTTTCGCCGCCGCGGCCTCGTTCTGGGCGGCGTCGGCGCGGCGCTTGGCGTCGAAATCATCGTAGCCGCCGGCATAGAGCGTCAGCTTTTGCGCGCTCAGATGCAGGATCCGGTCCACGGAACGGTTCAGAAGCCCGCGGTCATGGCTGATCACCATCGCCGTGGCCGGATAGCGGGAAAGAAAGGTCTCCAGCCAGACCGCGCCTTCGAGATCGAGATAGTTGGTCGGCTCGTCCAGCAGCAGCAGATCGGGCGCGGAAAAGAGCACCGCGGCGAGCGCGACGCGCATCCGCCAGCCTCCCGAAAACTCCGCCGCCGCGCGGGCCTGCGCCTCCGCGTCGAAGCCGAGGCCGGACAGGATCGTCGCGGCGCGGGCCTCGGCCGAATGGGCCTCGATATCGGCGAGGCGAAGCTGGATCTCGGCGATCCGGTTCGGGTCCGTCGCGGTTTCCGCCTCCGCCAGCAGCCCGGCGCGCTCGCGGTCGGCTTCGAGCACGATCTCGATCAGCGGCTGCGGGCCGGCCGGAACCTCCTGCTTCACGCCGCCGATGCGGGCGCCGCGGCGGATTTCGATCGAACCGGCGTCAGGGGTCAGCTCGCCCTCGATCAACCGGAAGAGCGTGGTCTTGCCGGTCCCGTTCCGGCCGACCAGCCCGATCCGCGCACGGTCGGGCGCGCGCATGGTCGCGCCGTCGAAAAGACGGCGCCCGGCGAGGGTGAATCCGAGGTTCGAGATCGTCAGCATGGCGCGCGAGGGGTGGGGCAGGGCGCGGCGGAAGTCAATCCGCCGTCGCCTCCCGCGCCGGCTTTCCGGTCCATTCGACGGCGAGGATCGTGGTGTCGTCGGTCGGCGGCCGACCGGCCTGATGGGCGCGGATCGCGCCGTCCAGCCCGTCGATCAGCCGCTGCGCGCCGCTTGCGGCCTCGGCGGCGGCGATGGCTTCGGCGTGGTCCTGCCCGAAAAGCGCGCCTTCGGGGGTCTCCGCCTCGGTCACGCCGTCGGTGAACATCAGGATCACGTCGCCGGGCGTGAGCGAAAGGCGCGCGGTTTCGAATTGGGGCCGCTCCACCCAGCCGAGCGGGGCGACGGCGGGCAGGTCGATGCGGCGGCGCGCGCCATCGGCGCCGATCACGGTCGGGGGCTCGCAGCCGGCGGCGGCGAATTCGGCCTCGCCGGTCGCGGGGTCGATCCTCGCCGCGACGAGGGTGACGAAGCCGCCCTTGTCCCGCCGCCAGCTTTTCGGGGCCTGGCGGACGAATTCGCTCCCGATCTCGCCCAGCGCCTCGCCCAGCGGCCCTTCGGTGCGGTCGATCACGGCGCCGGCGATGGATTTCGACAGGGCGGTGACGAGGCTCGCCTCCAGCCCCTTGCCGGAAACATCGCCGACCGCGGCGAAGAGCCGGCCGTCGGACAGCCGGAACAGTTCGAAGAAATCGCCGCCGACCTCCTGCGCGGGGCGGCAGATGGCGGCGGTGCGAAAGCCGAGCGCGGAAAAATCGGCGTCGAAGGGCAGGGAGCCGAGCTGGATCTCGCGCGCGGCGTTCATCCTCTCCTCCTCGCGGGCGCGGGTTTCGCGGGCGTCGGCGAGCGCGCGCCGGAGCGCGGCGACGCGGCCATAGATCACCGGCGCGCCGCCCAGAAGCGCGGCCAGCGCCGGGGTTGCGGCGAAGATGATCACGCCGGCGAATTCGAACGCGGCCCAGCCGGCCGCGATCGGCGCGACCACGGCGGCGGCGGCCAGCCCGCTCATCGGCGCGATGGAGGCGAAGCCGAACCGCGCCAGCGCCAGAAGCGCGATCAGCGCGCCATAGCCGAGCGCGGCTTCATGCGCCCAGTCCGGCTCCTCCAGCACCCGGCCGGAGAGGATGTTATCCGTCGCCAGCGCCTGAATGACCACGCCCGGCGTGCCCGAATCGGAGGCGAGCGGCGTCGTGTGCTGGTCGATCGCGCCCAACCGGGCGAGGCCGAGAAAGACATGTCGCCCGGTCAGGCGCGCAAGCTCCGCCGGATCGTCCCGGAGCACGGAGGCGGCCGAAACCATACGCACATCGCCAGTCCCGCCCGCGCCGAGCGCGTCGAGCGCGCCGAAATCGAGCCAGAGCGCCAGGCTGCGCGTCATCGGCGCCGGCGGCGGGGCGGGGCCTTCGGTGGCGGTCAGGGGCAGCGAAAAACCGCCGCCATCCTCGCCGGAGAGAAAGGAGAAGCCCGGATCGTAGAAAAGGCAGGTCGGATCGAAGGCCGCGCAGACCGTGAGCGCCCCGACAGGGAGCGCCGGCATGAAATTCAGTCGCGGCTCGCCATTCTCGTCGTCGGTCGGATAGCCGATGAAAGCGCGGGCGCGCCTGACCACGCCGTCAAGGTCCTGTTCGGCGAAGGTCGCGGCGTAGAGCGCCGCCGCTTCGTCGAAGATCTCCAGCGGAAAGAGCAGACATTCGACGGTGAAGGGGCGGGCCGCCTTTTTCGCGATCTCCGGGTTCGCGCAGTGGGTCAGATTGGGATGGTCGTTGATCGCCCGCGCGCTGCCGGCGGCCACGGCGAGCGAGGTGGGAACGGAGCGGATCGCCTCGGCCAGC
This sequence comes from Pikeienuella sp., assembly GCA_047974395.1. Classification (GTDB taxonomy): domain Bacteria; phylum Pseudomonadota; class Alphaproteobacteria; order Rhodobacterales; family Rhodobacteraceae; genus Pikeienuella. The sequence goes on from JBKECG010000132.1 coordinate 7,905, forward strand.
CGTTTGTCCGGGTCGCCCGGAAGATAGGAATAGACCTCGGGCCCCCTGGAGCGGAAGACCCGCATCAGGTTGACCTCGGAATAGGGGCCGGGCTCGGTCAGCAGGATATCGAAGGTCAGGCTTTTCGGTCTGGCCGCGGCGATCCGCTCCACCAGATCCGCCTGCGCCGCCCGGCCCCAGGGCCAGCGCCCGTTCTGCCGGATCGCGGCGGCGTCGACGCCGACGATGACGACCTCGCCCGTGGGTTCGTCAGGGCCGGAAAGCCGTTGCCAGAGGTCGATCAGTTGCGCGTCGAGCCGGAACAGGGAGTTGAAGGCGCTCTCGTTGAAATAGCTGGCGCTCATCAGCCCGAGCGCGAATATCGCGCCCAGAAGCCGCCAATGCGGGGCCACCGTCCAGCCCCGTCTTTCGTCCGCCTCTCCGAACGCCATGCCCGCCGCCTGTCCTTGCGCCCCCGCAAGAGCTTAGCGTGTTTTGCTATTGCTTTGAAACAGTCTCTTGGTCGTCCGCCCCGCGCGGGGCGCAGATCAGGAGCGTCCCTTCGGCGCCGATGACGGCGAGCCGCGCGCCGGCGACGGCTTCGCCCGCCGAGAGGCGCGCGGGCCAGCGCACGCCGTCAATCTCCACCGCGCCCTCGCCGGCGTCGAAATCGACCGCCGCGCGGCCGCTGCGCCCGACAAGCTGGTCGGAGCGCCGGTTCAGCCCGTTCGCCGCATTTTGCGTCCCGCGCCCGCGCAGCCAGTAGCGCCCGGCGACGGTCAGGCCGATCGCGAGCAGCGCGAAGAGCCCGAACTGCGCCCCGACCGAAAGGCCGGGGAAGAGCCAGGCCGCGGCCCCTGTCGCGATCGCGGCCAGCGCGATCCAGATCAGGAAATAGGTGAAGGTCAGCATCTCGGCGGCGCCGATGGCGACGCCGAGCGCGATCCACCACCAGGGCGAAAGACCCGAAAGCCAGGCGAAGGGATCTTCGATCATCGCCCTATTTCGCCTTCACGGCGGCCCTGGCCAGTTCGGCGACGCCGGCGACGGAGCCGATCACGCCCGCCGCCTCCAGCGGGATCATCACCGTCTTGGCGTTCGGCGCGGCGGCGACGTCGCGCAGGGCCTCGGTGTATTTCAGCGCGACGAAATAGTTGACCGCCTGCACGTCGCCCTCGGCGATGGCGCGGGAGACCATCTCCGTCGCCTTGGCCTCGGCCTCGGCGGCGCGCTCGCGCGCCTCGGCGTCGAGGAAGGCGGCCTGCCGGCGGCCCTCCGCCTCGCGGATCTGGCTTTCGCGCATGCCTTCGGCCTTGAGGATCGCGGATTGCTTCAGGCCCTCGGCCTCCAGGATCTCGGCGCGCTTCTCGCGCTCGGCCTTCATCTGTTTGGCCATCGCCTCGG
>JBKECG010000197.1:0-3327 GCA_047974395.1 Pikeienuella sp.
GCCGCCGCGCCGCCGCGCGCGCCGGAAGAGAGCGCGGCGAGACCGGCCGAGAGGACCAGCGCCAGCGCCGCGAAGGCGACGAGCGCCTCCAGCAGCGAAAACCCGCGTTCACTCGACATGAACCGCGCCCGTCAGCCAGCGGGTTTCGACGCGGGCGACGGCCTCGCCCCGCCGCAGGATCGCGATCCCGCCGGTGGAGCCGCCCTCGGGGAAGAAGATCACGCCCGGCGCGCCGCGGGCCTCGCGCACTTCGGCGGCCATGCGGAGCGAGAGGGAGACGCCGGCGGGCAGCGCGGTCTCCACTCCGTCGGCGTCGCGCAGGCGCCCGTTATCGGCGTCGAAAAGCACGGCGGCGTCCTCGCCCCGGGTCATCGCCGCGGCGCGGGCGCGGCGAAGCTCGGCCGCGACCATGCCGGTCGCCTTTTCCAGCGACCCGGCGCCGGGGTTCAGCAGGCCCGGCGCGGCGGCCAGCAGGATCAGCGCCAGCGTGATCGCGACCAGCAGCTCCAGCAGGGTGAAGCCTTTCTCCTCAGCGCCCGACATCCGCGTCCTCGCCCTCGCCGCCCTCGGCCCCGTCGGCGCCCAGCGACCAGACCTCATAGGGGCGCCCGCGCGCGCCCGGCGTCTCGTAGAGGAGAGCGCCGCCCCAGGGAGCGGTCCGGGTCTCCTCTCCCTTCACAGAGGGGCCGTTCCAGCGCGCGGCGTCGGCCGGGCGCGCCAGCCGCGCGGCCCGCCCGGCGCGCCCGGCCGGGGAGCGGCCGACAGCGCGGCGCCAGAGGTCGAGCCCGGTTTTCACCTGGTCGCTCTGGAGCCGGGCGGCGTCGGCCCGCGCGCCGCCGAGATACTTGAGCGCGACGGGGCCGACCGCCGCCGCCAGCGCCACCAGGATGGTGACGACGACGAGCAGCTCCAGCAGGGTGAAGCCGGCTTCGGCGGAGGCGGGGTCGGATTTGCGGGGTGATCTGGTCATGGGCGTCGGATCGCAAGCTCGTTGATGCTGAACATGGCGAACATGATGGAGGAGACGATGAGCGCGATCAGCGCGCCCATGGCCAGCGTCAGCGCCGGCGTCAGCAGGCCGAGCGCGCGATCGAGCGCGGCGCTCGCCTCCTCATCGAGAATATCGGCGGATTTCAGCAGCATCGGCGCAAGCTGGCCGCTTTCCTCGCCGACGCGGATCAGTTGCAGCGCCAGCGGGCTGAAGACCCCGCCCTCGGTCAGCGGCGCGGAGAGGCCCCGCCCCGCCTCCACCAGCGGCGCCGCGCGGGCGATCTCGGCGCGAAAGGCCGGCTCCCCGGCCGCTTCGCCGGCCAGTTTCAGCGCCGCCGGCAGCGCGACGCCACCGGCCAGCAACTCGCCAAGAAGGCGCGCCGCCCGCGCGGTGGCGAATTTGCGGCGCAGATCCCCCGCCAGCGGCAGCGAGAGCCTGATCCGGCTCCAGCGCAGCCGCAGCCCCGGCGCCATGAGCGCCGCCTGCGCGCCGAGGATCAGCCCCGCGACGGCGGCGAGGATCAGCGGCCAGCCGCGCGCGGCGATATCGCCGGCGCCGATCACGATCCGGGTCGAGAGCGGCGGCGCGACCCCGGCGGTTTTCAGCATCGGCGCGAAGGTCGGCACGACATGGATCAGCAGCACCGCCACCGCGCCGACCGAGGCGAAGGACAGAAATGCCGGATAGGCCAGCGCCGAGATGAGCGCCCCGCGCCGTTTCGCCGCCTTCTCCTCCTCATCCGCCAGCCGGGCCAGCGCCGGGGCGAGGGTCGCGCCCGTCTCGCCGGCGCGGACCACGCTGCGAAACGCGGCGGAGAAGGCCGCCGGCTGCTCGTCCATCGCATCGCCGAGCGAGGCGCCGCCGCGCACCGAGGCGAGCAGTTTCGCCGCCGCGGCGCGGGCGCGTTTCGCCTCGCCCAGTTCGGCGAGGATCTCCAGCGCCCGCTCCATCGGCAGACCGGCGCCCGAAAGCGTGGCGAGACCGCGGGTGAACCCGACCCGATCGCTGCGCGAGAGCGCGCCGCGGGGGGTGATCTCGGTGTTGAGCAGGGCCATCAGCCCGCCGGGCCTTTGCGGCTCCACCGCGACGGGCAGCAGCCCGCGCGCGCGAAGGCGGCCGGCCGCCGCAGCGCGATCCGGGGCCTCGATCTCGCCCCGCTCCCGCGCGCCGGCGGCGTCGAGCGCGCGATAGGTGAAGGCGGCCACGGCTAGAGCCCCGCCGCGACGCGGGCGACCTCGGCCAGCGAGGTCTCGCCGGCGGCGGCGCGCTGAAGCGCATGGGCGCGGAGCGTGCGCATGCCGCCTCTCTCGGCCGCGGCCTCGATCGTCATCTCGTCCGCGCCGTCCAGGATCAGCCGGCGCAGCGCGTCGTCGGCGGTGAGCACCTCCAGCGCCGCGACACGGCCGCGATAACCGGCGCCGGCGCAGCTCGCGCAGCCGACGGGGCGGCGAAAGGCGCCCGAAATCCCGGCCTCCACCGCCGGCGCCGGGTCCGGCTCGGCGCAATCCGGGCAGAGCCGGCGCAACAGGCGCTGCGCGACGCCGCCGATCACCGTCGCCGCCAGCAGATAATCCGCGATCCCCATGTCCCGCAGGCGGTTGATCGCGGCGGCGGCGGAATTGGTGTGCAGCGTCGCCAGCACCAGATGCCCGGTCAGCGCCGCCTGCACCGCGATTCGCGCGGTCTCCAGATCCCGGATCTCGCCGATCATGATCACGTCCGGGTCCTGGCGCAGGATCGAGCGCAGCGCCTCGGCGAAGCCGAGCCCGATCTGGGGGCGGGCCTGAATCTGGTTCACGCCCTCCAGCTGATATTCGACCGGATCCTCGACGGTGACGATCTTGCGTTCGGTCAGGTTCAGCCGCTCCAGCATGGCGTAGAGCGTGGTGGTCTTGCCGCTGCCGGTCGGGCCGGTGACCAGAAGCACGCCGTTCGACCGCCCGATCAGCGGGAAAAGCGCCGCGCGGGCGGTCTCGTCTACGCCGAGCGCGTCGAAATCCAGCACCAGCCCGGCGCGGTCCAGCAGGCGGATCACCACGCCTTCGCCATGCAGGGTCGGCGTGGTGGCGACCCGGAGATCGAGCGGGCGGCCCAGCGCGGCGGTCTTCACCCGCCCGTCCTGCGGCAGGCGGTTTTCGGCGATGTCGAGCCGCGCCATGATCTTGATCCGCGAGACGATGGCGGCGCGCAGCTCCGCCGGCGGCGCGTCGGCCTCCTGCAACACGCCGTCGACCCGGTAGCGCAGGCGCAGGCGGCGCTCGAAGGCTTCGAGATGGATGTCGGAGGCGCCGAGTTCCGCCGCGCGCCGGATCAGCAGATTGACGATCCTGACCACC
>JBKECG010000210.1:0-3747 GCA_047974395.1 Pikeienuella sp.
GCGAGGATGGCATGCAGGGCATCCCGCGCGCGGCGCTGTTCGGATTTGTCGACGTGACCGACAACCGGACCTACTATTATGTCGTTCTGGCGATCACGGCGCTGGCGGTGTTCGCGATCTATCGGGTGATCCATTCTCCCTTCGGCGAGGTGCTCAAGGCCATTCGCGATAACGAGGCGCGGGTGGAGTCTCTTGGCTTCAGGCCCGAACGCTTCAAGATCATCGCCATGACCATTTCGGCCGGAATCGCCGGAATCGCCGGGGCGATGAAGGCCACGGTCTTCCAGTTCGCCACCCTGACCGACGTGTCCTGGACCATCTCGGGCGAGGTGATCCTGATGACCCTGCTTGGCGGCATGGGCACGCTGAGCGGGCCGATGGTCGGCGCGGGCGTCGTGATCGTGATGAATGACGAACTGGCGCAGTTTGGCGAATGGGCGCTGATCGCGCAGGGGATCATCCTGATCCTGGTGATCCTGTTCTTCCGCCGCGGCGTCGTCGGGGAGGCCGCGGGATATCTGCGGCGCGCGCGCAGTCGTCGCGCCGAGGTTGCGGGTGGGAAACGCTGACGGTTTCTCAGAGTTCTATCTGGACCGGGTGGTCGAAATCGGGGTCGATCCGCACCGACCGCACCGCCTTGCGCAGGGCCAGAAGATAGCGGTCATGGTTCTTGCGGAACCTGTCCCCGACGCCGCCGAGGGCCAGGGCGATCGGCTGGTTCTGGACCAGGACCGGCAGGATCATGGCTAGCGTCGCGCCGCCGGCGAAGGGAAAATTCTCGGCATAGCCGTAGCCCTTGCGGCGGATCTCGGCGACCTGCTCGATCACATCGGGAAGCTTCACGCGGTCCGCTGTCTTCTGGGTGGCGATATTGGCGCGGCGGACGGTGTTTTCCAGCTTGTCAGGCGGCAGCGCCGCCAGCAGGACCAGCCCCGCGACCGATTTGGTGATCGGCCGGATGGCGCCTTCCGCGATATGAAATCGCAGGGCGTGGATTGATTCCCGAGTCTGGATATATTGCAGGTAAACGTCGTTCTTGGCGCCGATGAAAATGCCTTCGCCGGTGGCCGCATGCAGGTCGTTCATCGCCTCAAGCACTTGCCCTGCGCCAAACAGGGCTCTCGGAACCCAATCGCCCAGCCCTGTCACCTTGGTTGTCGGAAAATAGACCCGCGCGCGCCGATCATAATTCAGGTAGCCGAGCTTTACGAGGGTCTTGAGCAGCACCGTGGCGCTGGAAAGCGGATAGCCCAGCCCCGCGGCCAGTTCCGACATCGAACGCGGTTGGCGGCTGATACGGAAATACTCCAGAATCTCGAAAGCGCGGGCGGCGGATTTCACCTTATCTTCGCTCATCGCGACCTCCCCTTCATGTCTTAATTTCATAAATGTGAAACTGCTCTACATCTACAGAAAAAGTTTTGTCCGCTTAACGCGACGTGAGACAGTCTCGGCAGATCAGGGCGGCTTAACCGGAAGCGATACCGGACGCCCTGCGGAGGAAACCGGAGCCGGGACAGCCGCCAGGGCGCGCCCGTCAGATCACCGGGAAACAGATTAATCGAACCAGACCGGCCACAGGCGTGAAACGCCATGGCCGGAGCGGGAGGAGCCATGGGCGGGAGGCTGCAAGGCAAGGTGGCGCTGGTCACCGGGGGCGGGCGCGGTATCGGGCGCGCGATTTCCGAGGCCTATGCGCGCGAAGGCGCGGCCGTCGGCGTGCTGGATCTGCGCCCCGATATCGCGGAGCCCGCCGCTGGGGCGATCCGCGAGAGCGGCGGCAGGGCGCTGGCGATCAGCGGCAATGTCGCCAATCGCGACGAGGTTTTCGCCGCTGCGGCGCGCCTGAGAGAGGAGTTCGGCCCGGTCACGTTGCTGGTCAACAATGCGATGTGGAACCGCTATGGCCCGCTTGAGGAGCAGGACGAGACGACGATTTCGCGGATGATCGACGTCGGGTTCAAGGGCGTGATCTGGGGCTATCAGGCGGCTGTCCCGCAGATGCGCGAGGCTGGTCAGGGCGCGATCGTCAACATCGCTTCGCCCTCGGCCGTGCTCGCGATGAAACATGGGGTCATGTACAGCGCGATAAAAGCCGCCGTCGCCGCCGCGACCCGTTCGGGCGCCGCTGAATTCGGCCCGGAGAATATCCGTGTCAACGCCGTCGCTCCGGGTCCCACCCAGACCGACGGCGCAATGCGCGCGGTCACCGAAGAGGGCTGGGAGCGCCGTCGCGAACGCGTCCCGATCCGGCGCCTGGGCCGGCCCGAAGACATGGCCGACGCCGCGGTGTTTCTCGCCTCCGAGGAGGCGTCCTTCGTCACCGGCGACATGCTCTTCGTCGATGGGGGCATCACCTACGCGTTCTCATGAATGATTGACGGCGCCGAAGGCCGAACCGGCCGTCGGCTTCCCAAGGGAGGAAACAGATGAACCATTTCAATTTCGCCGACCGTCTGACGGTCATGCTCGCGACGACCCTGCTGACGGCTTCGCCGCTTCACGCCGAAATATCGGGCGATGTGATCCGGATCGGTGTGATGAACGATCAGTCCGGGCCCTATTCCGACAATTGCGGCGCGGGCTCCGTCGCCGCGACGCGGCTGGCCATCGAGGATCATGGCGGCGCGATCGACGGGAAGACCATCGAGGTTGTGATCGCGGATGATCAGAACAAGCCCGATGTCGGCGTCGCCCAGGCGCTGAAATGGGTGGAGAGCGAGGGCGTGGACGTCATCGTCGGCTGCTCCGCCTCCTCCATCGCGCTCGCGGTGCAGGATGTGATGAAGGAAAATGAAAAACCCTATCTGATCGCCGGCACCGCCTCGTCGGAGACGACGAACACCAAATGTTCGCCCATGGGCACGAACTGGGCCTATGACACCTATACGCTGGCCAAGGGCACGGTGATGGCCCAGCTCGAACAGGGCATGGACACCTGGTATTTCATCACTGTCGATTACACTTTCGGCAAGCAATGGCAGGAAGACGCCACCCGCTTCATCGAGGAGAACGGCGGCAAGGTTCTGGGTTCGGTCCTGCATCCGCTCGGCGCCAATGATTTCTCCTCGCAGCTTCTTCAGGCGCAGGCCAGCGGGGCCAAGGTGATCGGCATCGCCAACGCCGGGGCGGATCTCGCCAATGTCATCAAGCAGGCGCGCGAGTTCGGCATCGCCGAAGCGGGGCAGGGGCTGGCGCCTCTGGGCATGCAGGTGAACAACGTGCATGGCATAGGGCTCGAGTCGATGCAGGGCCTGATCGCTTCGGCCCCGGCCTATTGGGATGAGAATGACGAGACCCGCGCCTTCACCGGGCGCTACACCGCGATCATGGGTGAGGACCGCCGGCCGAATGAATCCCAGACCATCACCTATTCGGCGGTCAACCACTACCTGAAGGCGGTCGCGGCGACCGGCTCCGACGCCGGGGGCGACGTCATGGGCTGGATGCACGCCAATCCGGCGAATGACCTTTTCACGAAGAACGCGACGATCCGCGAAGATGGTGTGGTGCTGCGCGACATGTTGCAGATTCAGGTCAAGGCGCCGGACGAATCCCGGTACGCCTGGGACTACTACAAGGTCCTCGGCTCGCTCCCGGCCGAGAAGATCTGGCGCCCGGTTTCCGAAAGCGCCTGTCCGCTGCTCGGCGAGTGAAGCCATGACCGCGCGGCCCGGCTCGGGCCGGGCCGCCCCTTTTCCCATGCCGATGAAGAGCGCCATGACCATCACCGTCACCGCGACACGT
>JBKECG010000324.1:0-9560 GCA_047974395.1 Pikeienuella sp.
TCAGATGCTCGGCGCGACGGTGCAGATCCGATGACCGCGCGGCTCGCGGCGGCGCTGGCGCTGGCGCTGGCCGGGCCGGCCGGCGCCGAAAGCGTCGTCGCCGCGCGCGCCATCGCCGCGAAGACGGTGGTCGGGGCGGCGGATCTGCGCCTCGCCGCCGCAGAGATTCCCGGCGCGCTGGCCGATCCCGCGGCGGCGATCGGGCTGGAGGCGCGGGTGACGATCTACGCCGGGCGGCCGGTGCGCCCGGGCGATTTGACCCCGCCGGCGCTGGTCGAGCGCAACGAGATCGTGCGGCTCAGCTTCGAATCCGGCGGTCTCGCCATCGACACCGAGGGCCGGGCGCTGGAGCGCGGCGCGCTGGGCGCGCGGATCAGGGTGATGAATCTGGCCTCGCGCACGGTGGTTTCCGGCGCGGTTTCCGGCGTCGCCGCCGTTTCGGTGTCGAAATGAGGCGCGCCGGCGCGTTGGCGATGACGCTGGCCGCGCTCGCCGGCTGCGGGCGGCTGGATCATGTCGGCAAGCCGCCGACCATGACCCCGACGGGCCAGGAATTCGTCGAGCCGGTGGAGATCACGCCGCAGCGCGTGGCGCTGGCCACCCCGTCATCGGCGGAGCTGGCGGCGTTGCGCGCGCCGGCGGGGGATCTCTCCGCGCCGCATTCGGCTTCGCTCTGGCGCTCGGGGCCAAGCTCTCTTTTCGGCGACCGGCGCGCGCAGGGCAGGGGCGATATCCTGACCGTGGTGATCGAGATCGACGAGGAGGCGAAGATCAACAACGCCACCCAGCGCAAGCGCAGTTCGGGCGAAGACATGTCGATCGACGCGCTGCTCGGCATTCCCGGCCTGATCGACAAGCTGACCGGGATCGAACTGGATCCGGGCGCGAAACTCGCCGCCACGTCGGTCAGCGCCGGCGACGGCTCGGTCAAGCGCAAGGAGGAGATCACCCTGCGCCTGGCGGCGACGGTGACGCAGGTGCTGCCGAACGGGCATTTCGTTATCGTTGGCGATCAGGAAGTGCGGGTGAATTTCGAACTCCGCGAATTGCGGGTTCAGGGCGTGATCCGGCCCGAGGACATCTCGCGTCGGAACGAGATCACCTATGACAAGATCGCCGACGCGCGGATCAGCTATGGCGGGCGGGGACAGATCACCGATATGCAGCAGCCGCGCTATGGCCAGCAGATCGCCGACATCATCCTGCCGTTCTGAGGAGGCCGGTCATGAAGAAATTGCTGCCCGCGATGATCCTCGCCCCGCTCGGGCTGATCCTCGGCCTGGCCGGGGGGCAGATCATGCGCCCGCCGGAGCCGGAACCGGAGGCCGCCGAGGCCGGCGCCGAAACCGGGGCCGAAATCGGCGACGGGGTGGAACAGGAGGCCGAGGCCGTGAACCCGGCGGAGGCCCCGCCGCCCGATATCGCCAATGTCGAATATGTGAAGCTCGACCGGCAGTTCGTCGTGCCGGTGATTTCGGGGGAGCGGGTCGACTCGCTGATCGTGCTGTCGATGGCGATCGAGACCCCGCCGGGCGGCGCCGATGCGGTTTTCGCTCAGGAGCCGAAGCTGAGGGACGACTTCCTGCGGGTTCTCTTCATCCACGCCCAGTCCGGCGGATTTTCGGGCGCGTTCACCGAACCCAATGTGCTCGACGATCTCCGCGCCGCTCTTTACGTCTCGGCCCGCGGCATCCTTGGCGACGGCGCGCGCGGGGTTCTGCTGACCAATATCGTGCGCAAGGATCTTTGAACGGCGCGGAATCCGCCGGCCGGCCGGGGCGCCCCGGTTCAGCTCCTGGACCAGACCGCCATCTCCGTGCCGCCCGGCTCGCGGAATTCGAAGCGCCGCCCGCCGGGGAAATCGAAAATCTCCCGGGTGATCTTCGCCCCCGCGGCGCGAAGCCGCGCGCAGGCCGCTTCAAGATCATCGGCCCTGAGCACGATCAGCGGCGCCTTGTTCGGGCCGCGCTCGATCCCCCCGCCGAGGTCGGCGCCCTGAATGTCGCGATAATCGGGACCGTATTCGACGAAGCTCCACCCGAAGGCCCTGACGAAAAAATCCTGGGTCGCTTCGAGTTCAGGACTGTAGAATTCGATATAGTCGATTTTCAGATCTTGAATCATCGAGGCGCTCCGTTTTGCGGGCGTCTTTATGTTCTCTTTTTGTTCATGTCGTCAAGCATGCGGCGCGCCTCGATATCGCATCCGCCCATAAAAGGCGGATGACTTTCAAATCAGCGCGGGCGAGGCGGAGGCGCGCTGGCGGCGGCCTTCACACCCCTCAACCCGGCGCGCGCCGGATAGCCCTGATCGCGGCGGCGTCCACCTTGTCGCCGCTCTCCAGCACCAACTCGGCGCCGCTATCGACGGCGCGTGCCTCCACCACCGTGGCGAAGCCGCGCGGGGTGACGTCCGGCAGCGGCTCGTCGCCTTTCAGCCGCTCCAGCGTGAAGCGGTAGAAGCCGGCGGCGGCTCCGGCGCCGTCCCAGGTCAGATTCGTGGCCCTGGGATCGACGGCCTTGCGCGAAACCGTCACGCCATCCGCCGTCTTCACCGTCAGAAAGGCCATGCTCGCCTCGGGCGCGGGATCGACCGACAGCGCCACCGGCGTCTCGCCATCATAGCGGAGCGCGGCTTCGGTCTCCACGCTGGCGCCGAGCCATGGCGAAAGCGCGCCCAGCCCCTGACCGCCGAGCGCGGAGAGGATCGTCTCCAGCGTCTTGTTGGTCTTCACCTGCTGCTCCACCCCGGAGAACTGGGCGATCTGGGCGACGAACTCGGTTGAATCCGTCGGGTTGAGCGGGTCCTGATTATTGAGCTGCGTCGTCAGAAGCGTCAGGAAAGTCTGAAAATCGGCGCCGAGCCCGGCGCCCTTGCGGGATGTCGCGGCGGTAGCGGTCGTTGCGGCTGCGGTCGTCGCCGGGGTTGCGGCTGTGGTTTCCATTCCGATCTCCTAAAGGCGTATGTCGAGGCGGTCGTCGGGCCGGGCGCGCCAGTTGACCGCGAAACGCGTGACGGTTTCGGCCGGCTCGCCCGCGTCGGCCTTCCCCTGGGGCTGGTTTTGCGGGCGGGCGCCGGTCTGCGGCCCGTCGCCCGTGTCGGCGCGGGCGAATTCCAGCGTCACGTTGCGATGACCGGCGGCGCCGAGATCGCGCTGCAACAGCTCTCCGTGCCGGCGCATCAGGTCGAGTATCTCCGGCCGCTCCGCGCTGATCGTGGCGGTCACGCCGTCGCGGTCCATGGATAGCGAAAGCTGGACGCGGCCAAGCTCCGGCGGGTCCAGCCTGATCTCCACCCGCTCGCCGCCGGCGCGGGCGGCGGTCTGCGCGATCTGGGCGGAGACCTGCGCGGCCATGCGTTCGCTTGTCTGGGGCGGGGAGCCGGGGGCGGAAGCCTGCTCCGCACGGGCGGCGGTGGTGGAGAGCGTCGAAATGGATGGCGATATGTCGGGGCCGGATATTGCGGCTTCGCCGATGGCAGCGGGCGCTGGCGCGGGCTTCGTCGCCGGAACTGGGGCCGGAGCCGACGCCGAGGATGAAGACGCGTGAGGCGCGCTCTGAGCAGGCGCGGGTGATGCGCGAGCTTCGGCCGGGGCGCTCGCCCACACGTTGGTTTCGCGTGGTTTTTCTTCGGTATCCGTCACCGTCGGAGGCGCGTCGGGCGGGAACGGCGCCGGCGCGGCCGGGATGGGCCGCGCTTCCGAAAGATCGGGCTCGGCGTCGACCGGGGCCTGCGCCGATTGCGGGCCGGTCGCGGGCTGCGGCGCTTCGATCGTCGTCGCGGCGGTGGTTTCGGGCGCCGGCGTTTCCGGGGCCATGTTGACGGCGGGGGCGGCGGACTCCTCCTCCGGGGGAGAGGCCGCGATCATCGGCGCGGCGCGCTTCATCGGGCCGGGGGCGGCCTCTGCGGCGACGCCCCCGGCCTCGGCCGGCGCCGGGGCGAGCAGGGCGGCGAAGGCGCCCGCTTCGGCGGTTTCCGGGGCCGCGTCTTCGGCTTGCGCCGGGTCGTGGCCGGTTTCCGGCTTCGCCGCGCCCCCGGAATTCGCAGCGCGCGGCGCGCCGGTTTCGCCGGGCGCGCGGGCCGGATTCGCCGGGGCGCGCGTCATGTCGGTCTGGGCGATCAAATCGCTCTCTCCATCCAGGGTTTCGCCGATGATCATGCGCCGGGTTTCTTACCATTCGTTTACCGCGCCGGGGCATTATCGGCCCGAATTTCAAGGAGATCGGCCATGAATCCCGTCAGCCCCAGCCTTCCGCCCGCGCCTGTGCGGCCCGCCGCGCCCGAGGATGCGGCGCTTCGCAAGGCCGCCGCCGATTTCGAGGCGGTGTTCCTCCAGGAGATGTTCAAGCAGGCCGGGCTCGGCGCCCCGCGCGAGGCCAATGGCGGCGGCGTCGGCGAGCAGGCCTTCGCCGGGCTTCTGGCCCGCGACTGGGCGCAGACAGTCGCGGAGGCCGGCGGGCTCGGCCTTTCGGAGCGGATCTATCAGGCGCTGGCGGCGCGGGAGGGCGGCGATGCTTGACGAGATGAACTGGCGCTATCGGCTGACCGAGGCGCGGGCGATGCTCGCCGCCGAACGCCGGTTGCTGAAAGCCGGCGAGATCGGCGGGATCGCCGCGCTCGATAGGCGCCGCCGCGCGCTGGCGGCGGAGATCGAGCAGGCGCCCGCCGCCATCGCCGAAACGCATGGCGCGCTGATCGAGGAGATCCGGGAGCAGGCGGCGCGGAACGGCAGGATGCTGGCCGCCTATCTCGCCGGCGCCCGCGACGCCGCGGCCCGGCTGCGCGCGATCGACGAGCGGAAGACCGAGATCGGCGCCTATCGCCGCGACGGCAGCCGTCTCGCCTCTCCGGCCGCGGGGCCGACGCGGGAGCGGCGCGCCTGAAAGCCGGGCCGCGCTATCGGGCCGGATTCCCGATCCATCGCTGTATGGACGCGGCGGCGGCGGCTTCGATCAGCAATCGCAGGAACGCCCGCAGGAGAAGCTTGTCGAACTCCCCGTCCATATACCATTCGACCAACGGGCTGACGGCGCTGCCGACGAAAGCGACCGCCAGATCCACCAGCAGGAGAAGAAGAAAGAAGATCACGACGCGCTTCGGCGCGAACAGGCGCAGGCCGGCCGGGATGTTCATCAGCGCAAAGGCCCCGCCAAGAGGGAAGACGGCGATGCCGGGGATGAAGACGAAGGTGATGGCGAGCAGGTCAGCAAATGAGAAGGTGATTGAAATCGAAGACATATGACGGCGTTTCCGGGGTTATTTTCCCGTAAACACTATTTCAGCGCGGAAGATCTTTCCAGCTTTCGAAATTTCCCCGATGCGGCGTGGTCAGAACTGACCGGAGACGATCAGATTGCGCATGCCCGTCCCGCCGATCCCGCCGCCGAGCAGGGTCAGGGCGGAATAGCCGGGGGTGGCCGCGCTCGGCCCGTTCTCGATCGAGCGACGGATCAGAAAACGTTCGATCGCCTTCTCCACCACGGCGTCATCGCGAAAGACCTTCAGCGATTTGTCGCCGAAGACGGAATTGTTCAGACGGCGGAAATCCTCGCGCTGGCGTTCGATATCGAGCTGACCGAAGGAATCCGGCAGGTTGAAAGCGTCCTCCAGCACCGCGCGAAGCTGCTTGTCGCCCATGACCGCGAACCAGGCCGAACCCTCCGACAGGGTGGAGTTGGCGTGTTTCCTGATCTCGCGGCGGAAATTCAGCGCCAGGCGCAGGGCCTCATCCTGATCGCCGACGGCGATTTCGAACTGGCGATCCTTGTAGGCGGCGATGATCCCGTCGGCGAAACCCGCCTTGCCTGTGCGCGCGCCGCCCGCATCGCCGAAACCGAAGGCGGCGGCGAAGGCCTTGTAGCGCGGGTCCACCAGCCGGTTGGCGAAAGCCTCCGGTTTCTCGGTCCCTTCCTCCAGCACCTTGCGGAGATAGGCGCGCTTGTCGATCTCCTCATCAAGGCCGAAAGCGCCGAGCGCGACGCTGAGCAGGCGGCGGTCGGAAAGCAGGGCCTCGGCCGATCCGACTTCGCCGATCTTTTCGCGGAACCATTCGATATTCCGGGTGATCTCCGGCTGTCGGGCGAAGACCGCGCGCTGCGAATCCTCCGTCCGGGTCAGCAACCGGTAGCCGAGCACGCCGCCCGCGGGCAGCATCGGGGCGAAGCTCATGATCGTTCCTCCGCGTGCAGGTTGATCAGCCGCTCCTCCATCGGCAGCACGGCCCGCAGGCCCCGCAGCGCCGGATAGAAGCGGCCGAGCGCGATATCCTCGGCCGAACGCGCCAGCCGGCGGGTCGATTCGTCATCGGTGAAGACCTGGGCCAACTGGCGGATGCCGGCGGCGATCTGCGCCTTGGCCTCGGTCTCGTCAACCTCGCCGGCGAGGACGAGCTGGACGATATAGCAGACCCGGCGCACGGGCGTGTTCGCCTCTTCGGGATGGAGCGCGTCGCGCAGGCGCAGGACATTGGAATCGGGCGTCAGGATGTTGAGCCGGGCGCGCCGCTCTCCATTCTCGATCACCACGCCATTGGCGACGAAACGCTCGCCCGGGGCGAGCTTCAGGATCAGGCCGGGCATGGCTGCGCCCCATGGTCCTGGCGCAGGCCGCGCATGACCGCAGTGTTGACGTCGATCAGCGGCTGCGTGTCGGCCTCGCGCGAGAGGATGAGCTTCGTATGGGCGTTGGTGAATTCGAAGAGGTAGAACAGCTGCGCGCGAAGATTCTGGGGCAGGGCGTTGCCGGGATTCGCGACCTGGGCGGCGATGAAGGTCCAGAGCTTCATGTTCTCGTGCAGCGCGGCGACCAGCCGGGCGAAGGCTTCGAAAGCGCCGCCCGCTTCAAGCGCGGCCGAGGCTTCGCTGAGCGTCCGGGTGATGCGGGCGAAGGCGAGATATTCGACCTGTCGCGGGGATTTGGCGTCGCCATAGGCGGCTGCGGCGCGGTTATGGGCGTTCATCGGTTCATCCTCGCATAAAAAGCGCCGGTTCTACCGGCGGGGTTGATCTGCGGCTTCAGCCGGGCAGCGCGAAGGATCCCCGGAGCCGGCCGGCCGGCTCCGGGGGTGGTCGTCTTAGCGGAAGAGCGACAGGATCGCCTGCGGCGCCTGGTTCGCGATCGACAGCGCCTGGGTGCCGAGCTGCTGCTGAACCTGCAGCGCCTGCAACCGGGCGGCCGCCGCCTCCATGTCGGCGTCCACCAGCGCGCCGATGCCGGCCTTGAAGCTGTCGGTCAGCTTGCTGATGAAGTTGCTCTGGGCTTCGACGCGCATCTCGGCGTTGCCGAGCGTCGCCTGGCTCAGGGACGTGGACTGGATCAGACCGTTGATGACCGCGAGCGCGGCGTCGGCGCCTTCCTGAGTGGTGACGTCGATCATGTTCAGCACTTCGAGACCGCCGGAGGCGGTGCCGCCGGTGTTCAGCGTCGCGGAGGCCGTGACCGCCGACCCGGTGTTGTTGGTCAGCGTGATCACGCCGCCTTCGACGGTGGTGGAGATCGCGATCCGATCCTTCGCCGCCTGGAGGTTGATGCGATCGGACAGACCCTTGGCGATATCATCCACCGTGTCGCCATCCTTGGCGACATAGAGCACGTCCTCGCTCAGGCCGAGGCTGGCGGCGGTGAGCGCGTAGCTGTCGCCGGCGAGCACGGCGTTGCCCATCCGGGCCGCGGTCGCGGTGTCGCCGGCGATGGTGATCGTGCCGGTGGCCCCATCGGCGATCGCCGCGGTGGTGACCGCCGAGGCGGCGAGATCGGTGCCCGCGCCGGCCACGGCGGAGCGGGTGGTCAGATCCTGCTTGTTGACCTCGATCTTGGAGGTGGTCACGCTCTGATTGGACTGACGGTCGAGCGAGGAGAGGATCGAGTTCACCCGAGAGCCGATATTGGCGACGATATTCGCGGTGGTGACCGCAGCGCCTTCGGCGACCAGCTCCTTGTTCTCGATCAGGTTCAGGCCGTTGAACTGCGAGGCCTTCCCGTTCGCGGTGATCTGATCGACAAAGGCCGAGATCGATTCCTGAAGCACGCCGCTGTCGATATTCTCTTCGGACGCGTTGACGATCTTCTGGTACATCGACTTCAACTGCTCGCCGGTGTCCAGCGCGCCGTTGGAGGCGACGGCGAGCGTCTGGGCGCCGAGGCCCAGCGCGGTGGAGACCGCCTCGAAGCCCTTCACGTCGGAGCGCATGACCTGGCTGATCGCCCAGATCGCGGCGTCGTCCTTGGCCTTGCTGACCTTGAGGCCGGTCGAAATCTCGTTCTGGACATTGGCCAGGTTGCGGTTGGTGGAGTTGAGCGTCTGCAGCGCGACCATGGCGCTGTTATTGGTGAGAATGCTGCTCATGGCAGGTCTCCTGATACGGATGCGGCGCTTCGGCGCCGGCTTTCTGGATGGTCCGGGACACGCCCGGCGGTGAACGCCCTGATGGCGTTTCGCCGGTCATCCGCCTTCGGGCGGCGCCGGCCGAAGCCTTCCTGGCCTCGCGGTCAGTCATCGCCGGGGTCGCTTAACAAAAGCTTGAGGCGGGCGGGGCATGTGCAGAGGATTACCGGATAATTTGACGTGGAAATGCGGCTTATGCCGGCGTTTCGCGCAGGATCTCCTCCAGCCGCGCGAAAGCGTCCTCGCCGGCGCTTTCGGCGGCGAAGAACCCGTCCAGCAAGGGAAAGAGCGCGACCGCGCGGTCGAGCGCCGCATCGGCGCCCGGCTGATAAAGCCCGGTCTGGATCATCGGCTCCGCCTTTTCATAGGCGCCGAGCAGGCGGCGGACTTCTCCGATCAGGGCGTTCTCCTTGGGGCTGGCTGCGGCGGGCAGGGCGCGCGAGACCGACCGGCCGATGTCGATCGCCGGAAAGCGCCCGCGCTCGGCGATGGCGCGCTCCAGCACGATATGTCAGTCGAGCACGCCGCGGGCGATGTCGGCCACCGGCTCCTCCATGTCGGAGCCGGCGACCAGAACCGAATAGATCGCGGTGATCGCTCCGTCGCCCGCCCGTCGCCCGGCCGGGCCGGCGCGTTCGGCCAGGGCGGCGCTCATGTTGGCGGTGGCGGGCGGATAGGCGCGCAGGCTCGGCGTCTCGCCCGCGGTCAGGGCGATCTCGCGATGCGCCTCGGCGAAACGGGGGATCGAATCGAGGATCAGCAGCACATGGCGGCCCTCGTCGCGGAAATGCTCCGCCACCGCCGTCGCGGTCCAGGCGGCGCGGCGGCGGGCGAGGGGCGATTCGTCGGATGTGGCGGCGACGAGGACGGCGCGGGCCATCCCGTCCGGGCCAAGCCCGGGTTCGATGAACTCGTTCAACTCGCGCCCGCGCTCGCCGATCAGGCCGAAGACGACGATATCGGCCTCCACCCCCTGGGCGAGCCGGGACAGCAGCCGCGATTTGCCGACCCCGGAGCCGGCGAAGACGCCGACGCGCTGCCCGCGCGCCAGCGGCAGGATCGTGTCCATCGCCGCCAGCCCGGTCCCCAGCCGCCGGCCGAGCCCGCCCCGCATCGCCGCCGGGGGCGGGGCGCGCCGGACCGGGGCGGGGCGTCCGCCCTCGGGCAGCGCCCGCCC
>JBKECG010000379.1:0-3722 GCA_047974395.1 Pikeienuella sp.
GGATCATGGCCGAAGACCAGCCGACCGACCACCGGCAGATCGGTCAGCGCCGGAATTTCGATCCGCGAGGAGACATCGAGCGTCAGCCCCGCATAACCCCGCCCCAGCAGCGCCGCGAGGCCGAGCCCGAACAGGGTCAGCGCCAGCCCGGTCGCCACCTGATTCGACATCAGATACTGCGTCATCACCGCGAAGAGCAGCGCCAGCGCCGCCCCCGCGCCCGCGCCGGCCAGCACCGCCAGCCACAGGGAGCCGCTGGCCTGCGCGGTGGCGAAACCGCCGATCGCGCCGAGGATCATCATCCCCTCGACCCCGAGATTGAGCGCGCCGGATTTCTCCACCACCAGCTCGCCCAGCGCGGCGAAGACCAGCGGCGTCGCCGCGACGATCAGCGCCGCGAAGATCTCCACCGGGTTGAGCACCGAAAGATCCATCAGACCGCGCGCCTCCGCCGGATCCGGTGATGGACCAGGATATCCATGCCCAGCAGGAAAAAGAGCAGCATGCCCTGAAAGACGCTGATCGCCGCCGCCGGCAGGTTCAGCGCCAGCTGCGCGCTTTCGCCGCCGATATAGGTCAGCGACATCACCGCCGCGGCGAAGAGAACGCCCACCGGATTGAGCCGCCCGAGAAAGGCGACGATGATCGCGGTGAAGCCATAGCCCACCGGCAGGCCGGGGACCAGCTGGCCCACCGGGCCGGTCGCCTCAAACATCCCCGCAAGCCCGGCGAGCGCGCCGGAGATCCCGAGACAGGCGGCGACCAGCCGCGCCTCGCTGAAACCGGCGAAACGCGCGGCGCGCGGGGCCTGCCCGAAGAGCCTGACCTGGAATCCGAAGACATGACGCTCCAGCAGCAGGTAAAAGAGCACGACCGCGCCGAGCGCGATCGGCGCGCCGATATGGGCGCGGGCGCCCTCGATCACGACCGGCAGCGTGGCGCTGTCGTGGAAGATCCGGCTTTCGGGGAAATTGAACCCGTCCGGGTCGCGCAAGGGCCCCGAGACCAGCGCCGTAAGCAACAGCTCCGCCACATAGACCAGCATCAGCGAGGTGAGGATCTCGTTGGCGTTGAAGCGGATGCGCAGATAGGCCGGAATCATCGCCCAGGCCGCGCCCCGGCCGCCCCCGCAAGCGCCATCAGCGGCAGAAGCCAGATCCCCTCGGTTCCGTAAAAGGCCAGCCCGACCCCGCCGCCCGCGAGCGCGCCGATGATGAACTGCCCCTCCGCGCCGATATTCCAGACCCCGGCGCGAAAGCCGAGGCTGAGCCCCAGCGCGATCAGCACCAGAGGCGCGCCCTTGACCAGAAGCTCGGTGCGGTTGAACGGGTCCAGAAGCGGCTGGACGAAGATCAGCCGCACCACCTCCAGCGGATTCTCGCCCAGCGCGGCGAAAAGCGCCAGACCCGCCAGCATGGTCGTCAGCACCGCCAGAACCGGCGTCAGCCAGATCATCAGGCGGGAGACCTCCGCGCGCGGCTCGACCTCAAACATGGCCCGGCTCCGCGCCCGCAGGATCGCGCCCCGATCCGCCGCCCATCAGCCGGCCGATCTGCTCGCCGGTGATGTCGGCGATCGGCATCGGAAAGGAAAGCCGCCCCGCCGCCATCACCGAAAGCAGGGTCGATATCTCCATCAACTCGTCCAGATCCTGGCTGATCGCCATCACCGCCGCGCCGCCACGCGCCAGCTCGCGGATCGCGTCGCGGATCGCCTCCGCCGCGCCGGCGTCGACGCCCCAGGTCGGCTGCGCGACCACGAGGACCTCGGGGCGTTGCGCGATCTCGCGCCCGACGACGAATTTCTGAAGATTTCCGCCCGAAAGCGATTTCGCCGGATGATCAACGCCGGCGGCGCGGACGCCGAAACGCGCCACCACCTCGCAGGCGAATTGCGCGGCGGCGCCGTAGCGCAGAAAGCCGCCCCGGATCAGCCCGGCGCGGGCGCGGGCGGTCAGCATCGCGTTTTCGGTCAGCGAGAGATTGGGCGCGGCGGCGTGGCCCAGCCGCTCCTCGGGCGCGACGCAAAGCCCGGCCGCGCGCCGCCCGTTCGGCCCCCGATGCCCGATTGGCGCGCCGGAAAGCCGGATCGCCCCGGGCGCCGTGCGGATCTCGCCTGAAAGCGCGTCGATCAACTCATCCTGCCCGTTCCCCGCAACCCCCGCGACCCCGAGGATGTCGCCGGCGCGCAGCGTGAAGGAAAGATCCTCCAGATCCACGCCGAAAGGGGTCGCGCGGGGGATGTTCAGCCGCTCCACCGCCAGAAGCGGCGCGCCCGGCTTCCAGTCCACCTGCCGGGGCGCGGCCAGGCTCCGCCCGATCATCATCTCGGCGAGGCCGCGCGCGGTTTCCTTCCGCGGGTCGCATTCGCCTGCGACCCGACCGGCCCGCAGGATCGTCGCGCCATGGCAGAGCGCGCGGATCTCCTCCAGCTTGTGGCTGATATAGAGGATCGCGACGCCCTCCCCGGCGAGTTGTCTCAGCGTGGCGAACAGCCGGTCCGCCTCCTGCGGGGTCAGCACCGAGGTCGGCTCATCCATGATCAGAAGCCGGGGCTTTTGCAGGAGCGCGCGGATGATCTCGATTCGCTGACGCTCGCCGACCGAAAGCTCGCCCACGATCCGCGCCGGATCGAGCGGCAGCCCGTAGGATTCGCTGACCTCGCGGATGCGCGCGTTCAGCGCCCGCGGGTGCGGCGCGCCATCCATGCCGAGCGCGACATTCTCCGCGACGCTCAGCGCCTCGAACAGCGAGAAATGCTGGAACACCATGCCGATCCCGGCCGCCCGCGCCGCGCGCGGCCTGTCGGGCGCATGGACAGCGCCGCGCATACGCATCACCCCCCGGTCGGGGCGCAGCGCGCCGTAGATCATCCTGACCAGGGTCGATTTGCCGGCGCCGTTCTCGCCAAGCAGAGCGTGGATCTCGCCCTCGCGCACGACGAAGGAGACGTCATCGACCGCCTTCACGCCGGGGAACGACCTCTCCAGCCCCTGCGCCTCGAACAGCGCGGCGCTTTCCCGGCCCCTCGTTGAAGTCACACCCGCCGCCAAACCCGCTCCGATTCTGCCACGCCCCATAGCGCGCATTCACGCCCCTCGCGTCAAGGCGCCGGACGGCGAAGCGGCGGGGCGGAGCGAATTTGACGCCCCTCTCCCGATATCGGCGAATAGGCGCTGGACGCCGCCGCAACCCTTTGCTAAACGCCCTGCCACGGCTCTGATCCGGCGTAGCTCAGTGGTAGAGCATCGGACTGTTAATCCGCTGGTCGTAGGTTCGAATCCTACCGCCGGAGCCAGAAGCCAAGGCCCAATCGCTGAATTATCCCCATGAAATATATGGTTAGATCATCAGCGTTGAAACTTGTTTGATATTTTGGCCGGTTTCCGCCACGCAATTTGCAAACCAATGGCGAATGAATCGGGCGTGAAGAATCTGATTAATCGAGATGGCGTCTGGCGCTTCCGGAAACGGTTTCCGCGCCGGTTTGGGACCCATGATCCGCGGGTCGCGGTCTATGTCTCTCTCCAGACCGGCAGCGCCGCCGAGGCGCGCACGGCGGCTGGCCCTCCGGGATGATCGCGCCTGGCGCGCCACACAAGCTGCAAGGCTCAAGGCCCTTGCACATTAGCGCCATCGGCGCTATATAATTCCCATGCGCAACGAAGCGGGGTTGAAAGGAAGCCAAATGTCCACGAACTCCGAAATTCGCGAAGAGCTCGA
>JBKECG010000426.1:0-11807 GCA_047974395.1 Pikeienuella sp.
CGCCCCGCCAGAGCGAGGCGTCGTTCACCGCGAAATCCACCACCACCGCATCCGCGCCGTCGAGCGCCTCCAGCATCTTCAGCCCCCAGTCGCTGGAGGCGCCGGGGCGGGCCACGACCCGCAGCGCGAGCCGCCCGGGCCGGCAGGCGGCGAGTCGCCGCTCCAGCCCGGCCTTCCAGTCGCCGCGCGCCATCAGGCTGGCCCCGAAAAGCGCGATGGTGAACGGGCGATCGACGGCGACGGCGCGCGCCTCGGCCGGCCGGTCGCCGGGCGTCGCGCGCGCAGGCTGAAACAGGCCATGTGCGGAGAGCCAGGCCAGACAGGCGCCGCCGGCCGCGAGCGCGCCGAGCGACAGCCAGAGCGCGCTACGCGCCATGCCGGATGCGCGGCGCGGGCGGGTCAGATGGCGATGGGCTGATCATTGCCCTTGTCGAGGCGGATGCCATAGGGACCGGTCCTGATATCGGTTTGCAGCACCTTGGCCGGCACGCCGACGGCGACGGAATAGGCGGGGATGTCCCGCGTCACCACCGAATTGGCCCCGATGATGCAGCCGTCGCCGATGGTGACGCCCGGCATCACCACCGTATTGTAGCCGATGAAGCAATGCTTGCCGATATGGACCTCGCTCCAGGCCCGGTTGACGAAATCATGGGTCAGTATGGCGACGCCGCCAGTAATCATCGTATGGTCGCCGATATGAATCCCGGCCGGATTGGTCTTGTCGAGCCGGGCGCGGCGTGAAATTCTCACGCCTTCGCCAATATCCATGCCGAATATTCTGGTGTAATAGAATTTTGTATATTTTGTGACAACATTTCTGAAAAGGAAGGTTCTTATTTTTGATGCTAAAGACATAATTCTTCGCCTGATCTTCCAATTCCAGGATGGATTGTTTATTCGTTGCTAGTCTTGCCCCCCGATCATGTCAAGGAGACCCGCCGGCGCGAGGCTCGCGAAACCGGCCGCGGCGCATTATCTGTCGATAGGCGATGAAGATGGCGGAAGATGGACCTGAGCGCGGCTTACCCCTGGAATGACCGGGCCGGACATTTCTCCGCGCTGCGCGCCTTCATCTGCGCCTTGCTGACGACGCCGGGATTGTGGATCGCCTTCGGGCTTTTCACCGACCGGCTGGGGCCCGAGCCCTTCAATCAGGCGGCGCATCTCACCGGGGTCTGGGCGCTTCGCATCCTGCTTCTGGCGCTGGCGGTCACGCCCCTGCGCCGCCGGCTCGGCTGGTCGCGGCTGCTTGGCGCGCGGCGGCTGATTGGGCTGGCGGGATTCGGCTATCTTCTGGCGCATCTCGCGTTCTACATCCTGTTGCAGAATGGCGATCTGGCGAAGGTCGCGTCCGAGATTTCGATGAGGGCCTATCTCGCCATCGGTTTCGTCGCGCTTCTGGCGGCGGCGGCGCTGGCCGCGACCTCTTTCGACGCCGCGATCCGGCGGATGGGGCGGGGCTGGCGGCGGTTGCAGCAACTGGTCTATCCGCTGACCGCGCTGGGGATCCTGCATTATTTCATGCAATCGAAGATCGACGTCGGCGCTCCCGCGCTGCTTTTCGGCGTCTTCTGCGGGCTGATGCTGCATCGCGCCTTCACCCGCCCGCCGCCCGCGCCGGCGCTGGTCACCCTGATCGCCGCGCTCTTCGGCGGGCTGATGGCGGCGGGGGGAGAGGCGCTCTGGCATGCGGCGATGACCGGAATACCGGCGGAGCGGGTGCTGCTGGCGAATCTGGATTTCAGCCATGCGATCCGCCCGCCCTGGATCGCCATGGCGATTCTCGCCGCCCCGCTGCCGGCCCACGCCGCGCGCTGGCGGCGCTAGACCTGCGGCGCGACCAGCCGCCCCAGCATCCGCCCGCCCAGGATATGGACATGGAGATGCGGCACCTCCTGCATGCCCGCCTCGCCGGCGTTGGCGATCAGCCGATAACCGTCATCGCCGGCGCCCGGCGTCACCCCGATCTTGCGGGTCACGGCGTAGATGGCGCGGGTGTAGTCCAGTATCTCGGCGTCGGAGGCCTCGGCGGCGAAATGGTCGTAATTCACGTAAGACCCTTTCGGGATCACCAGAACATGCACCGGCGCCTGCGGGGCGATGTCGTTGAAGGCGAGGCTGTGCTCGGTCTCCAGCACGGTCGAATTGGGGATCTCGCCGCGCAGGATCTTCGCGAAGATGTTCTGGTCGTCATAGTGATAGGCCATTCGGGTCCGCTCCTTGGTCGGGATGTCGCTCTTGTCCGGGGGTCAGGAAAGCCGCAGGGGATGCGCCCGCGCCAGTTCGTGGAAGGCCTGGAGCGTCGCCAGCAGCGCCGGCATCTGATCCAGCGGGATCATGTTCGGCCCGTCCGAAGGGGCGTTGTCCGGGTCCTCATGCGTTTCGATGAAGAGGCCATCCACCCCGATGCTGACCGCCGCCCGCGCCAGCACCGGCGCGAATTCGCGCTGCCCGCCGGATGATCCGCCCTGTCCGCCCGGCTGCTGCACCGAATGTGTGGCGTCGAAGATCACCGGCCAGCCGGTCTTCGCCATTTCCGGCAGGGCGCGCATGTCGGTGACCAGGGTGTTGTAGCCGAAACTGGCGCCGCGCTCGCAGAGCATGATCCTCTCATTGCCGGTGCTGGCCAGCTTGGCGGCGACATTCTTCATGTCCCAGGGCGCGAGGAACTGCCCCTTCTTCACATTCACCGCCTTGCCGGTGTCGCCCGCCGCGAGCAGGAGGTCGGTCTGACGGCAGAGAAAGGCCGGGATCTGCAACACATCCACCGCCTCGGCGACCGGGGCGCACTGGCCGGGTTCATGCACATCGGTCAGCACCGGGCAGCCGATCCGGGCGCGGACAGCGGCCAGGATCTCCAGCCCCTTCTCCATCCCGAGCCCGCGCTTTCCCGAAAGCGAGGTCCGGTTGGCCTTGTCATAGCTCGCCTTGAAGACATAGCCCATGCCGGCTTTCGCCGCCGCGCCGGCCATGGTCTCGGCGATCATCAGCGCATGATCGAGCGATTCGAGCTGGCAGGGCCCCGCGATCAGCAGGAGCGGCGCGCCCGCGCCGGCGGCGACGCCGTGACCGATCTCGATGGAACGCCGCGCTTCGCTCATGCCCTGATCCTCAACTCGCAGATGATTGATGCGGATGATATAGAGCGGCCGGCTTGCGGGCGAAACCCCGGCTCAACCCCGCGCCCGCCATGTCTCATGCCAGCGGACGAAACGCGTCAGCCCGTCGGCCAGCGGGGTTTCGGGCGCGAAGCCGGTCTCGGTTTCGAGATCGTCGATATCGGCCCAGGTCGCCGGCACGTCGCCGGGCTGCATCGGCAGATATTCCTTCACCGCCTCGCGCCCGATCTCGCGTTCGAGAATCGCGACCATGTCCATCAGCCGCTCCCGGCGCCGGTTGCCGATATTGTAGATCCGCCATGGCGCGAAGGAGCGGCCGGGATCGGGCGCTTTGGGGTCGAAATCCGGGTCCGGCGGGGCGGGGCGGGGCAGGAGCCGGACGATCCCTTCGACGATATCGTCGATATAGGTGAAATCCCGCTCCATCGCGCCATTGTTGTAAAGCTGGATCGGCCGTCCCTCATGGATCGCGTCGGCGAATTTGAAATAGGCCATGTCGGGCCGGCCCCATGGCCCGTAGACGGTGAAGAAGCGCAGCCCGGTCATCGGCAGGTCGTAAAGATGGGCGTAGGCGTGGGCCATCGCCTCATTCGCCTTCTTGGTCGCGGCGTAGAGGCTGACCGGGTGATCGACGCCCTGGCGCGCGGAAAAGGGCAGCCGCCCGTTGCCGCCATAGACGGAGGAGGAGGAAGCGTAGACGAGATGGCGCGCGCCGACCGCGCGGCACCCTTCCAGCACGTTCAGGAACCCGGTGAGATTCGCCGCGCCGAAGGCGAGCGGGTTGTCGATCGAGTTCCGCACCCCGGCCTCCGCCGCCAGATGGGCGACGAAGGCGGGGCGATGCGCCGCGAAAAGCGCCGCCGTGGCGGCGGCGTCCTCCAGCCCGGCTTCGGCGAAGCGAAAGCCCGCGCGCTCTTGCAGGATCGCCAGCCGCGCGCGTTTCAGCGCCGGGTCGTAATAGGGGTTGAGATTGTCGAGCCCGACCACCTCCAGCCCCTCGTCCAGCAGTCGCTGGGCGAGATGGAAGCCGATGAAACCCGCGGCGCCGGTGACAAGCGCCGGTCCGGCGCCCTCAAGCGGCGCCGCCCGGCCGGGGCCTTCCGGCACCGGTCAGTCCGCTTTCTTCTCGATCCGGCAAAGCTTGCCGGCGGCGAAGGCCATGATCGCCGCGAAGAAGGAGAAGAGCGCGCCCATCTTCGCCGCGTCCTGCACCGGCCCCGGATCGAAGGCGACCGCGGCGATGAAGAGCGAGACGGTGAAGCCGATCGCCGCGACGCAGCCGATGACGAAGAGGTCGGGTATCTTCATCCCTTCCGGCAGGCCCAGCTTCATCGGTTTGGCCGCGATCCAGCCGAACAGCAGGATGCCGACGGGCTTGCCGACGATCAGGCCGAAGAGCACCAGCCATGTCGCGTCCCCGATCGCCGAGAACTCGACCCCCGCATTGGCGAGGCCGAAGAGGAAGAGCACCAACTCCACCGGGCTTTTCAGCGCATGTTCGATCCGGTTCAGAAGATCGGTCAGATGCCTTTCGGCCTCGGCGAAGATGCCGAAGGCGATATCGGCGTGTGGAATGGCGGGCACGATCGGCAGCAGGCCGAGCGCCGGGTGGATCCCCGCCTCCTGAAACCCGTACCAGGACAGGCAGGCGGCGATCAGATAGGGCCAGAAGCCCAGCGTCTTGTTGACGAAGGTCGAATTCGGCCGGTCCTGGTTGCCGCGGTCGAGCCGCCGCGGCAGCCTGTTGAACAGAAGATAGACCGCCACCGCCGCGCCGAGCGAGAGCAGCAGCCATTCCGGCGCCAACTCGCCCGAGGGATAGAAGATCGCGAGAATGATCAGCCCCGCCGCGTCATCGGCGATCGCCAGCAGCAGCAGGAAGCGCACCGCCGGATGCCCGGTGCCGAAAACCAGCCGGCCGACCAGATAGGAGAAGGCGATATCCGTCGCCGTCGGGATCGCCCAGCCATTGGCCACGGCGTCGAAAGTGGTCGAGCCGAAGACCATCGCCAGCCCGAGATAGACCGAGATCGGCCCGAACATCCCGCCCGCGGTGGCGATCAGCGGCGTCATCGCCTTTTTCCCGCGCAGGCTGCCCTGATCCAGCGCCACCGCCTCCCAGACCTCCTTGCCGGCGATGGCGAAGAAGAAGGCCATCAGCACGTCGTTGATCAGGTAATGAAGCGTCAGCGTGCGATAGGAGTTCCCCTCGGCGTCGGTATGGATCGCGCCGATCCAGGAATGATCCGCAATCGGGTATTCAATGAAATGGTGGTAGCTCTCGGGCGAGACATTCGCCCATATGAGCGCGGTGACAGCGCCGAGAATCAGCAGCAGGGAATATTCGGCTAGAAAGCTCCAGACGCGATACATGTATGGCATCCCTCATTGTATATACTGGCGATTTTGGTGCTCTGACCCCCTATGTCCCATCTCTCTAGAGCGAAGCGGCGGCGGTTTCAAATCCTGCGCGCGGCTTGCGGGGTCGCTTGACAGGCGCGCATCGCCGATCATCCTGCGCCGTCATGATGAAGGCGGCGATCGAAATCGGGGCGCTGGAGGCGGAGATCGCCGCCTGTCGGGCCTGCGCGGCGGATTTCGCCGCCACCCGCACCGCGCATGAGCCGCGCCCGGTCACGCGGCTCTCGGAGACCGCGCCGGTGCTGGTGGTCGGGCAGGCGCCGGGGCTGCGGGTGCATGAAAGCGGCCTGCCCTTCGACGACCGCTCCGGCGATCGGCTGCGCGACTGGATGGGGGTGGACCGGCCGACATTCTATGACCGGCGCCGGATCGCCATCGCGCCGATGGCCTTCTGCTTTCCGGGTTATGACGCGCGCGGCGCGGATCTGCCGCCGCCGAAACGCTGCGCCGCGCTCTGGCGCGCGCGGGTGATGCGGGCGCTGCCTGCGGCGCGGCTGACGCTGCTGGTCGGCGGTTACGCGCAGAAATGGGCGCTGAAGGACCGCCGCCCGCTCACCGCCATCGTCGCGGACTGGCGCGATTTCGGGCCGGGGATCTTTCCCCTGCCGCATCCGAGCTGGCGCAACATCGGCTGGCTGAAGCGCAATCCCTGGTTCGAGGCCGAAGCGGTCCCGGCGCTGCGCGCGCGGCTGGCGGCGCTGTTGTGAGATCGCGTCTGGCGGCGGCGTTCCTGTTGCTCGGGGCCTGCGCCGCGGGCGGGCCGGACGGGCCGGCGCCGCCGCTTGCGCCGGTTCGCGTCGCGGAGGGCGCGATAGAAGGCGGCGCGCGGCTCGCGCTCTCGACCTGGGCGCCCGAGGGGCCGCCCCGCGCCGTGATCCTCGCGCTGCACGGGTTCGGCGATTACGGGCCCAGCACTTTCGAAGGGCCGGCGCGCTACTGGGCCGGGCGCGGCTTTCTGACCTACGCCTATGATCAGCGCGGCTTCGGGCGGAACGAAAGCCGCGGTCATTGGCCGGGGGCGGAACGGCTGATCGCGGATTTCGAGGAGGTGGCGGCTTTCCTGCGCGCGCGCCATCCGGGTGCGCCGTTTTTCGTCATCGGCCATTCCATGGGCGGGGCGGTGGCGCTTTCCGGGCTGGCGGGGGGCGCGCCGGCGGATGGGGTGCTTCTGGCCGCGCCTGCGGTCTGGGCGACGCCGGCGCCCTATCGGCTGGCGGCCTGGCTCGGCGGGGTGATCGCGCCGGAGAAACGCTGGACCGGCGAGGGGGTGGTCTCGATCCGGGCCTCCGACAATATCGAGGCGCTGATCGCGCTCGGGCGCGACCCGCTCTATCTGGCGCCGCCGTCCAGCCGGGAGCTGGCCGGGCTGATCCGGCTGATGGATATCGCCATCGACGCGGCGGCCCGCGTCGACGCGCCGGCGCTGACGCTTTATGGAGAGAAGGACGAGGTCGTGCCGAAAGACGCGGTCCTCGCCGCGTATGAGGCGCTGGCCGGGCCGAAAACGTTGATTCTCTACCCGGAGGGCTGGCATCTCCTGTTTCGCGATCTTCAGGCGGCGCGGGTCTGGCGCGACGCGGCCGAGTGGATGGAGGCGAGATCATGAACGAGACCCCGCTGGACCGGGCCTGGACGCGGGCCGCCGCGCCGGAGGCGGGCGACGCCGAAATGGCCGCCTATTACGAGATCTTCGCCGCCGCCGAACTCTTTCTCGCCATCGAGCCCGGCTCGCTGGAGGCGGAGGCGCAGACCCCGCTTCTCTTCCCGGTCGAGGGGGCGGAGACCGCGCTGGTCTTCGACACCGAGGCCCGGCTGGCCGATTTCATCGGCGAGGGCGCGGCGCATCTGGCGCTTTCGGGCCGGGCGGTGATCGCCATGTTCGCCGGGGGCGGGGCGCAGCTTGGCGTCAATCTCGGCGAGGCGCCCTCGGCCGCGATCCTGCCGGCGGCGGCGGTGGACTGGGCGGCGCGGGCGCTGGACCAGCCGATCGAGATCGAGACCGCCGCGCGGCGGACGCTCAGCCCGCCCCGCGACGCGGGCGCGGCGCTTCTGGCCCGGATCGACGCCCGTCTGGCCGCGATCGGCCCGGCGCTGGAAGAGGCCTGGCTATGCGGCGCGGAAGGCGGGCTTCTGCTGGTCGTCGCGCTGGCCGATCCGGCGGCGGAGCGCGCTATCGTCGCCGCGCTGGCGGAGACCGCGCGCTTCGCCGGGGATGACGGCGCCGCCTTCGACATCGCCGTGATGCGTCCGGGCGAGCCCGGTCTGGAGAGCGTGCGCAAGGTCGGTTTCGGCTTCGAGATCGCCGCGCCCGCCGCTTCTGTTTCCGTAGCGTCAGCCGGGCCGGGCATGGACCCCGCGCAACCGCCAAAGTTGCGATGAATTCCTTGATTTCCCGGCCGGAGTCGGCTATCCGCACCGGTTGACGATGCTTGGACTTCTGACTGAATCTCCCTGACCGCGAAGTCGGGAACGGGTTGGGTTTCCGAAAATCGGACCGCGTTTGAGCGCCGCAATCCCTGCGGCGCGGCGCGAATGAGGACGACCCAATGACCGTAGGCACGGTGAAATTCTACAATACCCAGAAGGGCTATGGCTTCATCCAGCCCGAGGACGGCTCCAAGGACGTGTTCGTGCACGCCACCGCGCTGGAGCGCGCCGGCATGTCGGCTCTGAACGAGGGCCAGAAGGTCCAGTTCGAGACCGAGGTCGACAAGCGCAGCGGCAAGACCGCGGTGAGCACGATCTCCGCCGCCTGATCGACAGATCGGACGCGTAATCCGCGCCGCCCCGGAAGCTCCGGGGCGGCGTTTTCTTTCGCCGGAGGCCGGGAATGAGCAGGCGCGCAGCCGCGGTTCTGGACGTGCTGGCCATGGTCCTGCTCGGCCTCGTCGTCGCGCTGGCGCTGCTGCCGTTTTTCACCGCGCCTGACCCGCTCCTCGTCAATATCCGCGAGCGTCTCCTGCAACCGGGCGAAACGCCCGGCCATGTGCTTGGCGCGGATATTCTGGGTCGGGACAGTTATGCGCGGTTCGGCATGGCGCTGAGGCTTCACCTGCTGCTTTCGGCGGGTTTCGTGGCGGTCGCCGTCGCTGGCGCGCTTTTGCTGCGCCGGACCCGGCTGGCGTCGATGCGGATCAACTGGCTGCTGCGCTGGGCGCTGATCGTCGCGCTGGCGGCCGGGGCCGTCCTGGGGGCGATGTTCGCTCTGTCGATCCTTGCGGCTCTGGGCGTGGTCGGGCCGGGCCTCGGCGGCGCCTTTTTCGTCATGACGCCGCCGGCGCTGGTCGCGGCTCTCGCGCTTGCGACCAGCCCCAACAGGGTGGCGACCGCCGCGCTGGCCTTCGCGGCCTCGGCGGTGCTGGCGTATTTTTACGCGCTCGCCGGGTTTGGCCCGCCGCCGCCCCTTGCGGTTCTCAGCGAACTTGTCGCGGAGCATTCGCCCCTTCGCCCGGAAATCGCCCGGCTGTCCGGGCTCGCCTTCGCCATGGCGATCGCCGCGGCGGCGGCCGCCGGCGTCCTGATCGGCAGGCGGCTGCCCTGATCAGGCCGCCTTGTCGTTGAAATAGGTCTGCGCGCCCTTGTGAACCACGAGGTCCGCGGGCGACACCTGCTCCGGCCGGAAGGCGACGCCGTCCGCCAGCTTCCGGTAGAGCGGCGCGAAATCCTGCATCGCCTCCCGCAGCAGCCCGTCGAAGCTGTCGATGACGAAATAGCTCTGCTGGAAATCGTCGATCCGGTAATTGGTGCGCATCACCCGCTCCAGGTCGAAGCCGATCCGGTTGGGGGAAGGGTCTTCGAGCGCAAAGACCGTCTCCTTCGGCGAGGACATGATCCCGGCCCCGAATATCCGCAGCACGCCTTCCTCCCGGATCAGGCCGAACTCGATCGTGTACCAGTAGAGCCGGGCCAGATTCTCCAGCCTGCCGAGCGATTTCGCCCGCAGCCCGCCGCGCCCGTAGGCTTCCATGAAATCGGCATAGGCCGGGTCGGCCAGCAGCGGCACATGGCCGAAGACGTCATGGAAGACATCCGGCTCCTCAATGTAATCCATCTCGTCGGCGTCGCGGATGAAACAGCCGGCGGGAAAGCGGCGATTGGCGAGATGGTCGAAGAACACCTCGTCCGGCGCCAGCCCCGGCACGCCGACGACGCGCCAGCCGGTCATCGCCTCCAGCCTGTCGGAAAGACGCCCGAAATCCGGGATGCCGCCATCGGAGAGACGCAGCGCCGTAGCGGCGTCGAGAAAGGCGCGACAGGCCCGCCCCGGCAGCAGCCGCATCATGCGGGCGTGGAGCGCGTCCCAGCGGGCGTGCTCCTCGGCGCTGTAGGCGCTCCAGCGCTGGTCGATGGTGTGGTCGGCCGCAACTGGGCCGGTCTCGCGGCGGATGCGTTCTGATGGCGCGCTCATGGCGGTTCCTCCTTTGGTTTTCCGTCATTCTGGCCGTGACGGGCCGGAAATGGCTTTCAATCCGTTCCGATCCGGGGCTGAATACGGGGAGATTTTTCGGGAAGAGGCGCATGAGCGAAGAAATCTCTCTCGACGAAGCTGACCGCGCGATGCTCCGCCTGTTGCAACGCGACGCTGGGGCGACGCTGGAGCAATTGGCCGAGGCCGCGCATCTCTCCGCCGCCTCGGCCTGGCGGCGGGTGAAATCGCTGGAGGAGACCGGGGTGATCGCGGCGCGGGTGGCGCTGGTCGATCCGGCGAAAACGGGACGCGGCCTCTGCATCTTCGCCGATGTCTCGCTCCGCGAGCAGGGGCGGGAGAAACGCGCCGCCTTCGAATGCTTCATCGCATCCGCCGAGGAGGTGATGGAGTGCCATGCGACCTCCGGCGGGCGCGATTACCTGCTGAAGATCAGGGTGCGCGACGTGGAGGATTACGAGGCCTTCCTGATGGAGCGCCTGCTGGCCCATCCCTCGGTCGCCTCGGCCTCAAGCTCCTTTGCGCTCAGGCAACTGAAATACACGACGGCGCTGCCGCTCTGAAATCAGTCGCGCAAGAGAATGACACCGTCATCGCTGACGCGGAGGCGCCATCCTGCGTTCCACAGCCGATAGATCAGGTCGTGGAGTTCCGTATGCGACGCGCCCGGCATGGCGGCGGCGACCCATTCGCAAAGCTCGTAGTAATTTCCCGCCGCGGCATAGAGAGGCTCGGTCAGAAACAGCCGCGCGGCGACGGTCGGCAGGTTTTCCTCCGGGGCCGGATCGAGGAGGTTCTTGGAGATCAGCTGCGCAATGCGACAGGAGCGGGAGATGAGCGCCCGCGCTTCCGGGTCCTTCCGGTCGATGACGGTTACGGGCGTCCAGGATATGTCGTCATCGAACTGAACCTTGTCGGCGAGCTTCGAAAGCTCGGCGACAAGCCTCCGCGCTTCGGTCTCCTCCATGGCCGGCGGTGGGCCGGCGAGATAGGCTTCGAAGCGGCGTTGCATTTCCGCTCCGGCCGGAAAGCAGGCGAAGCAGGCCGCCATCGTGGCGGCTTCGGCCTGACTCAGGCCGAAAATCAGTCGGTGGTCGGTATCCATCTTCGCCGGCAGTTCCTCGGGCCGTTCAAACTCGCCGGCTGCTTCAAGGGTGGCGTCCTTGTCGAAGGCGTCATGCCAGCGTTCCCGCCAGAGTCGGTGCCGCGCCTTGATCCATTGGTTTTGTTGTTCGCGCTTCGTAACCCGATCAGACAAGGCCGATCCCCCGCATCTGCTTTCCCGGATAATATCCTGGAGCCGATGCGCGCAAGCAAGGTTGGACGCCCCCTGCGCCTTCACTCATGCCAATGCGTCGCGATCATCTCGTCGGTGAGCCTGCCGAGCCTGGCGAGCCGTTCGGGGGTGGTCGAGGCGTCGGCGATCAGCCCGCGCCGCACCGCCCGGGCGATGGCGGCGTAATCCGC
This sequence comes from Pikeienuella sp., assembly GCA_047974395.1. Lineage (GTDB taxonomy): Bacteria > Pseudomonadota > Alphaproteobacteria > Rhodobacterales > Rhodobacteraceae > Pikeienuella. The sequence continues at coordinate 11,437 of JBKECG010000426.1, forward strand.
CGCCACTGGGCTTTCAGGGTCGGCCTGCGCCCGCCGGTGCTGGTCGAGCCGAGTTGCGTCGGCGGCGTCGAGCTCCGCTGCGACCGCCGCGCTGTCGCGGGTGAGGCGGCGCATGCCGCGCTCCAGCGCCAGCGCCGCGGCGTCGGGCGGGGGCGCGCCGGCCTCGACCTCCCGCCGCCAGGCGGCGGCGAGGGCGCGCAGGAAATCGTCATGGCCGCGGAAATGGTGGTAGAAGGAGCCGCGGGTCTTTCCGGCCCGCGCGGTCAGGGCATCGATGGTCAGCTCGTCGGGCCCGGCTTCGGTCAGCGCCTCGCGGCCGAGGGCCAGCCAGGCCTCTTTCGTCATCCGCGCCATTCATGCGCTCCGCTCGC
>JBKECG010000335.1:0-29882 GCA_047974395.1 Pikeienuella sp.
GCCTCGCTGACCGCGCAGGTGAGGGCGCAGGACCGAAACATCATGTCCGCCTCCATGTCCCGCGCCGTGCGACTGCTGACGCAGGTCGGGCTTCTCGGCTGGGGCGCCTATCTCGCCATTCAGGGCCAGATCACTGGCGGCATGGTCATCGCCGCCTCGATCATCGCCGGGCGGGCGCTGGCCCCGATCGAAGGGTCGATCGAGGGCTGGAACACTTTCCTGCTGACCCGCGCCGCCTATGGCCGCATCCACAAGCTGCTATCCGGCTCGCGCCTGCGCTATGAGCGGCTGCGCCTGCCGCAACCCGAAGGGCGGCTGGATGTGGAGCGGCTGCTTTACGTGCCCGGCGGCACCAAGCAGGTGGTGCTGAACGGGTTGAGCTTTTCGCTGAAGCCGGGCGAATCCCTCGCGGTGATCGGCAATTCGGGGGCGGGCAAGACCACGCTCGGCAAGATGCTGGTCGGCTCGATCCTGCCGACCTCGGGGAATGTCCGGCTCGACCTGATGGACCTGAGGAACTGGGACCCGCGCCAGATGGGCGAGAATATCGGCTATCTGCCGCAGGACGTGCAGCTCTTCCCCGGCACCATCAAGCAGAATATCGGCCGGATGCGCGAGGACGCCACCGACGAGCAGATCCACCGCGCGGCCGTGCTCGCCGATGTGCATGACATGATCGCCAAGCTGCCGCAGGGCTATGAGACGCTGGTCGCGCTCGACGGCGCGCCGCTTTCGGGCGGACAGAAACAGCGTATCGCGCTGGCCCGCGCCTTTTTCGGCGAGCCGAAATTCCTGGTGCTGGACGAGCCGAACTCGAATCTGGACGTCGCCGGCGACAAGGCGCTCGCCAATGCGATCAGCCATGCGCGCGACAACGGCATCACCTCCGTCGTCATCACCCAGAAGCCGGCGCTTTTGAACGTGGTGGACAAGATCATGCTGCTGGCCAATGGCGACATCGCGCTTTTCGGCAAGCGCGACGAGGTGCTGGCCAAGCTCAACGAGGAGCGCCGCCAGCGCAGCGGCCAGATCGGCGGGCAGGGCGTGCAACCGGCGTAAGGGGGAAGGGATGAAACAGATCCAGGCCAATAACGCGATGCCGGGGGAATGGCACGCCGCTGTGCCGCGCTCGATCTTTCGCCACGCGCTTTTCGCCTTCACCCTGATGGCGGTCGCCTTTGGCGGCTTCGGCGTCTGGGCCTTTCGCGCGCCGCTGGCGGCGGCGGTGATCGCGCAGGGGAGCTTCGTCGCCACCGGGCAGAACAAGATCGTCCAGCATCTCGAAGGCGGCATCATCAAGGAGATCCTGGTGGAGGAGGGCGACACCGTTCGCATCGGCGAGCCGATCCTGCGTCTTGACGAAACCCTGGCCCGCGCGACGCGACGCGAATTGCAGCTGCGCCAGATCCGCCTGATCGCCACCGAACAGCGCCTGCTGGCGCAATATGAGGAGCGCGACCGCTTCGAGATCCCCGAGGATCTCCTGGCCGAGAGCGGCGACCGGGAGATCAACGCCATTCTGGACAGTCAGCGGCAGGCGTTCAACGTCGCGCGCTCCAGCCTGATGAACGATCTGACGATGATCGAGCGCAATCTGGACGCGCTCGACGCCCGCAAGCGCGGTTATGAGATGCAGCTCGGTTCATTTCGCGAACGGACGGCGCTGCTGGACGAGGAATTGCGGCTGAAGCAGCAGCTTTTCGACAAGGGCCTGACCCGGCGCGAGGAAATTTCCGCGCTTCGCCGGGTTCAACTGGATTCGGAGGGACAGATCGCCCGGCTTGACGGACAGATCGCCGAAACCGCCGAAATGATGGGTAAACATGTCACCCAGCTTGAAAAGGCGCGGGACGAATACCGCACCGCGGCGCTGACCGATCTCCAGATGACGCAATCGGAGCTGGAGAGCGTGCGCGAGCAGATGCGCACGGCCGAGAACGTGCTGTCGCGCACCGATGTGCTGGCCCCGGTTTCGGGCGCGGTGGTCCGGCTCTATTACCACACCACCGGCGGCGTCATCGAGACCGGCAAACCGATCGCGGAGATCCTGCCCGACGACGCGCCGCTGATCATCGAGACGCTGGTGCTCAGAAGCGATATCGACAGCGTGAAGACCGGGCAGGAGGCGACGATCCGGCTGATCGCCCTCAATCAGCGCACGACGCCGATCCTGAAAGGGGAGGTCTTCTACATCTCCGCCGACGCCGTGGCCCAGGCGGCGAATGAGACCGCGCCTGCGCGCGAGGTCTATGTCGTCCGGGTCACGCTGACCAGCGAGGAACTGGCCCGCGTCAAGGGCTTCTCGCCGAAGCCCGGTATGCCGGTCGAGATCATGATCGAGACCGAGGCCCGCACCTTCGCCCAGTATATCGCCAAGCCGGTGGTGGACAGCATGGCCCGCGCCTTCCGCGAGCATTGAAGGAGGAGGGGCGGCGTTCGCCGCCCCAACCGGATCAGACCGGCCCCGTCAAACCAGCATCGACATCGGCTCTTCGAGATAGCCCTTGATCGCGGCCAGAAGCTCCGCCCCCAGCGCGCCGTCGATCACCCGGTGATCGACGGAGAGCGTCACCGACATCACCGTGGCGATGGCGACCTCATTCCCCCGGACGACCGGTTTCTTCAGCCCGGCGCCGACGGCGAGGATCGCGCCATGCGGCGGGTTGATCACCGCGTCGAAATTCTCGACCCCCATCATGCCCAGATTGGAGACCGCGAAGCTGCCGCCCTGATATTCATGCGGGGCGAGCTTGCGCGCCTTGGCGCGGGAGGCGAGATCCTTCATCTCGGAGGAGATCACGCTCATCGTCTTGGCCTCGGCGTCGCGGATGACCGGGGTGATCAGCCCGCCGTCGATGGCGACGGCGACGGCGACATCGGAGGCCTTGAACTTCAGGATCCTGTCGCCGGCCCAGGCCGCGTTGCAATCGCCGACATCCTGAAGCGCCAGGGCGCAGGCCTTGATGACGAAGTCGTTGACGGAGAGCTTCACGCCCTTCGCCTCCAGCCCCTTGTTCAGCTCGCTACGGAATTTCAGCAGCGCGTCCAGCTCGATCTCGCGGCGGAGATAGAAATGCGGGATGGTCTGCTTCGCTTCCGAAAGCCTGGCGGCGATGGTCTTGCGCATGCCGTCGAGCGCGACTTCCTCATAGGTCCGGTCGCCATAGAGCTTCTTGACCTGTTCGGCGCTGGCGCTGGTCGCCATGACCGGCTTCGCATCGGGGGCTTTCGCCTCCGCCTGAACGGGCGCGGGCTTCGCGTTCTCCACATCGGCCTTGACGATGCGGCCATGCGGGCCGGTGCCCTTGATCGCGGCCAGATCCAGCCCTTTCTCCTTCGCGATCCGCCGCGCGAGCGGGGAGGCGAAGACGCGCCTGCCATCGGCGGCCTTGGGCGCGGTCGGCGCGGGGGCGGGAGCTGCGGCCGGCGCGGACGTCTCCGCCTTCGCCTCGGCCGCCGCCGGTTCCGCCTTGGCCGGCGCGGCGGCGGGGGCAGGGGCGGCGCCGAGATCGTCGGCGCTTTCCCCATCCTCCAGCAGAATGGCGATCACCGCGTTGACCTTCACGCCCTCGGTTCCCTCGCTGACGACGATCTTGCCGACGACGCCTTCATCGATCGCCTCGACCTCCATGGTCGCCTTGTCGGTCTCGATCTCGGCGATCACATCGCCGGAGGAGACCGTATCCCCTTCCTTCACCAGCCATTTCGCCAGATTGCCTTCCTCCATGGTCGGGGAAAGCGCGGGCATCGTGATGTTGATCGGCATGACGAACCCTCCTCAGCGATAGGCGACGGTCTTGCAGGCGGCGACCACTTCTTCGGTCGTCACCAGCGCGAGCTTTTCGAGATTGGCGGCGTAAGGCATCGGCACATCCTTGCCCGTGCAGTTGATGACCGGCGCGTCGAGATAATCGAACGCCTCCTGCATCAGCACCGAAGAGATCTGCGAGCCGATCGAGCAGATCGGCCAGCCTTCCTCCACGGTCACGCAGCGATTGGTCTTCTGCACCGAACGGATCACCGCCTCCGTATCCATCGGACGGAGCGAGCGGAGGTCGATCACCTCGGCCTCGATCCCGTCCCCGGCCAGGGCCTCGGCCGCCGCGAGCGCCCAGTTCATGCCGACGCCGAAGCTGACGATGGTGACGTCCGTCCCCTCGCGCCAGATCTTCGCCTTGCCGATCGGGACGGTGTAATCGTCGAGATCCGGGACATCGAAGCTCCGCCCGTACATGATCTCGTTCTCAAGGAAGACCACCGGGTTCGGATCGCGGATCGCGGATTTCAGCAGGCCCTTGGCGTCCGCCGCCGAATAGGGCTGCACCACTTTCAGGCCCGGCACCTGCGCGTACCAGGAGGCGTAATCCTGGCTGTGCTGCGCCGCGACGCGGGCGGCGGCGCCGTTCGGGCCGCGGAACACGATCGGGCAGCCGAGCATGCAGCCGGACATGTAGCGGGTCTTGGCGGCGGAGTTGATGATATGGTCGATCGCCTGCATGGCGAATTTGAAGGTCATGAACTCCACGATAGGGTTCAGCCCGGCGAAGGCGGCGCCGACCGCGAGCCCGGCGAAGCCATGCTCGGTGATCGGCGTGTCGATCACCCGTTTCGGGCCGAACTCGTCAAGCAGCCCCTGGCTGATCTTGTAGGCGCCCTGATACTGGGCGACCTCCTCGCCCAACAGGAACACGTCCTCGTTGGCGCGCATCTCCTCGGCCATGGCGTCGCGGAGCGCCTCGCGCACGGTCTGGGTCTTGAACTTCGTGCCGGGGGGCAACTCGCTCTCCGCCGGCGCGGCGGATTTCGGCGCGGCGGCGACCTTGGGCGCCTCGCTCGCCTGCGGCGCCGGGGCCGCAGCGGCCTTCGGCGCGGCCGCGCCGCCGCCGGTCAGCGCGCTTTCATCCTCGCCATCCTCCAGCAGGATGGCGATCACCGCGTTGACCTTCACCCCCTCGGTCCCCTCGCTGACGACGAGCTTGCCGACGGTGCCTTCATCGACCGCCTCGACCTCCATGGTCGCCTTGTCGGTCTCGATCTCGGCGATCACATCGCCGGAGCTGATCCTGTCGCCCTCTTTCACCAGCCATTTGGCGAGGTTGCCCTCCTCCATGGTCGGGGAAAGCGCGGGCATCGTGATTTCAATGGTCATGTCCCGCTCCCTCAGGCGTAGATATCGGTCCAGAGCTCTTTCTCGTCCGGCTCCGGGCTTTCCTGCGCGAATTTCGCAGATTCGTTGACGATGGACTTGATCTCCTTGTCGATGGCTTTCAGCTCATCCTCGGAGGTCTCGCCGGCGGCGATCAGCATGTCGCGGACATGGTCGATCGGGTCGCGCTCATCGCGCATCTTCTGCACCTCTTCGCGGGTCCGGTATTTCGCCGGGTCGGACATGGAATGCCCGCGATAGCGATAGGTGTTCATTTCCAGAATATAGGGTCCTTCGCCGGCGCGGCAGTGTTCGACGGCCTTCTGCGTCGCGGCCTTCACCGCCAGCACGTCCATGCCGTCCACCGCCTCGCCGGGGATGCCGAAAGCCTCGCCGCGGGTGTAGAGCGCGGGCGTGGAGGAGGCGCGCTTCAGGCTGGTGCCCATGGCGTACTGGTTGTTCTCGATCACGAAGATCACCGGCAGCTTCCAGAGCGAGGCCATGTTGAAGGTCTCATAGACCTGTCCCTGGTTCGCGGCCCCGTCGCCGAAATAGGCGAAGGAGACATTGTCGTTGCCGCGATACCAGTTGGCGAAGGCGAGCCCGGCGCCGATCGGCACATTGGCGCCGACGATGCCATGGCCGCCGTAGAATTCCTTCTCCTTGGAGAACATGTGCATCGAGCCGCCCTTGCCGCGCGAATAGCCGCCCTCGCGCCCGGTCAACTCGGCCATCACGCCCTTCGGGTCCATGCCGCAGGCCAGCATGTGGCCATGGTCGCGATAGGTGGTGACGCGCTGATCGCCTTCCTTAGCGCAGGATTCTATCCCGACGACCACGGCTTCCTGCCCGATATAGAGATGGCAGAATCCGCCGATCGCGCCCATGCCGTAAAGCTGTCCGGCCTTTTCCTCGAACCGGCGGATCAGCAGCATTTCGCGGTAGAACCGCAGCAATTCCTCCTTGGAGGCGTTCGGCTTCGCCCGCCTGCGCGTTGCGGCCATGTTTCTCTCCCTTCACTATCGACGTCGCGGTTCAGCGCGGCGGCGCCGCGCGGCCTGCGCCGCGTCGTTCCGATGGTCATTTCTGCATGATTCCGCGGGTCGCGGTAGGGGAAAAGAGCGCCGGGCGCTTGTCAGGCGGGGTTCCGAAGGAAGATTTTTATCGGAATGGGTTAAAACCGTTCAACGTATAACCAGTTCATCCCGCCTGACATAACCGAGCACGTCGCGCGCCCGCTCGTCGAGAAGATCAAGGTCGAGATATCCGTTCGAGAGCCGCAGCGTCAGGTTCTCCAGCCGCGCGCGCTCCGCCTTCAGCGCGTCAAGTTCGGCGGTCAGCCTGCGCTCTTCCTTTTCGGCGGCGAAACCGACCCTGAGGCCAAGCCCGCCCTGCACGCCGCGATAGCCGAAATGCAGGATCGCGGCGACGATAAAGAGCGCCACGCCGATATCGACGAGCCGCGTTTTCATTTTCGCAGCGATCATCTGCTCATGCCTCGCCCATGCGCTTTTGCGCGAATTTTGACCGATTATGCATGAGAATGCGCCGCAAGGGAAGCCTGCGGCGCATAAGGCTGTGAAAAGCTTCGCTTCTCAGGCCCGCAGCAGGCGCGCGCCGGCATAGACGGCGCCGTCGCCCAGCTCTTCCTCGATCCGGATAAGCTGGTTGTATTTCGCCAGCCGGTCGGAGCGCGCCAGCGAGCCGGTCTTGATCTGCCCGCAATTCACCGCGACGGCGAGATCGGCGATGGTCGCGTCCTCGGTCTCGCCGGAGCGATGCGACATCACCGCCGAATAGGCGGCGCGATGCGCCATGTCCACCGCCTCCAGCGTCTCGGAAAGCGTGCCGATCTGGTTGACCTTCACCAGGATCGAGTTGCCGACGCCCTGCGCGATCCCGTCCCTGAGCCGCGCTGGATTGGTGACGAAAAGATCGTCGCCGACAAGCTGGCAGCGGTCGCCGATGGTCCGGGTCAGATGCGCCCAGCCTTCCCAGTCATCCTCGGAAAGACCGTCCTCGATGGAGATGATCGGGTAGGCGGAGATCAGGTCGGCGTAGTAATCCGTCATCTCGCCGGCGCTCAGCACCTTGCCTTCGCCCTTGAGGTGATATTTCCCGTCCGCGAAGAATTCCGTCGCCGCCGCGTCGAGCGCGAGGAACACGTCCTCGCCCGGCCGGTAGCCGGCTTTCTCGACCGATTTCACGATGAAATCCAGCGCCTCGCGGGTGGAGGCGATGTTGGGGGCGAAGCCGCCCTCGTCGCCGACATTGGTGGCGAAGCCCTGCGCCGCAAGCTCGCCCTTCAACGTGTGAAAGATCTCCGCGCCCATGCGCACCGCGTCGCGCATGGTCGGCGCGGAGACGGGCATGATCATGAATTCCTGGATGTCGATCGGGTTGTCGGCATGGGCGCCGCCATTGATGATGTTCATCATCGGCGTCGGCAGGGTCCGGGCGGAGACGCCGCCGACATAGCGATAGAGCGGCAGGCCGGTGCTCATCGCCGCCGCCTTGGCCACCGCGAGCGAGACGCCGAGGATCGCGTTCGCGCCCAGTCGGCCCTTGTTCTCCGTGCCGTCGAGTTCGATCATCGCCGCGTCGATCAGGTTCTGGCGGGTGGCGTCGACGCCGGCCAGCGCCTCGAAGATCTCGCCGTTCACGGACTCGACCGCCTTCAGCGCGCCCTTGCCCTTGTAGCGGGCCTTGTCGCCATCGCGCAGCTCCACCGCCTCATGCGCGCCGGTGGAGGCGCCGGAGGGGACCGCCGCGCGCCCCTCGGCGCCGTCTTCCAGAAGAACGTCCACCTCCACCGTCGGGTTGCCCCGGCTGTCGAGGATTTCGCGTCCGATGATCTCGATGATGGCGCTCATGACCGGCTCCCGCTTTTCAACCTGGCGGAGCTATAGGGCCGGGAGCGGAGGGCGGCAAGGCCGCGGATCAGCTTCTGAGCCCGGTTTCCTTCAGCAGCCCCTTGCGCTTGGCCTCATAGTAATAGCCGCGCGCATACCAGGATATCGCCTCATCCGGGTCGCCCTCGGCGACCAGCCAGGCGCCGCGCAGATATCTGAGCGCGTAATTCAGGTTGGTCTCCGCATCCAGCAGCCCCTCGGGCGCGCCGCGATAACCCATGGTGCGCGCCGTGGCCGGCAGGATCTGCAACAGCCCGTAATAGGGGCCGTTGCGGGCGCCCGGCCGGTGGCGACTTTCGCGGATCACCAGCCGTTGCACCAGATCGACCGGCAGGTCGTATTTCGCCGCCGCCGCCACGATCTGGCGGCGCAGCTCCGGCGTCTCGTTGGGATATAAGGGGCGGCTCTCCGCCATTTCGATCTGAGCCGGCGGCTTCGGCTCCGGCGTCGGCGCCGTGGTTTTCGCGGCCGCGGCCGCCTGCGGGGCGGGCGGCCTGGCGGCGCAGGCCGAAAGCAAACCCGCCAGGAAAAGCGCGGCGAATGCTCGCGCAGCCATTGATACGCCCTTCATTCACCGTCTCCCGTTTTTCGGAGAGATACAGCTTGTGGGGGAATCGGGCAACAGAGTTTGGTTTTGGCTTTGCGTGGGCAATAAATACCACCTATAGATGTATATAGATTTCCATATTCGTTATATGGGTATACGAACCAAAGGGGATTCATCATGCGTTTTGCTTTCGCGCCGCTTCTGGCGGTTTTTTTCACAGGGAGCGCGCTTGCGCAGTCGAACGAGGATCTGGCCAAGAAACTTTCCAATCCGGTCGCCAATCTGACCAGCGTGCCTTTCCAGTTCAATTATGACGGCGATATCGGCGCCAGCGACGGCGACAAGGTCTTCGTCAATATCCAACCGGTGATCCCGACCTCGATCAGCGAGGACTGGAACCTGATCTCGCGCACCATCCTGCCGGTGGTCTGGCAGGATGACGTCGTGGCCGGGACCGACCAGTTCGGGCTGGGCGATACGGTGCAGAGCCTGTTCCTTTCCCCGAAGGAGCCTGTCGGCGGCTTCATTCTCGGCTTCGGCCCGGTGTTTCTCCTGCCGACGGCGACGGATGACGCGCTCGGGGCGGAGAAATGGGGCGCGGGGCCGACCGGCGTCATCCTGCGCCAGAGCGGACCCTGGACCATGGGCGCGCTCGCCAATCATATCTGGTCATTCGCCGGTTCGGACAGCCGGCGCGAGGTCAGCTCCACCTTCATCCAACCCTTCCTCGCCTACACCACCGCCAGCGCGACCACTTTCGCGCTGAACACCGAGGCGACCTATGACTGGAAGGGCGATGACTGGGCGGTTCCGATCCATTTCCAGGTCAACCAGCTGCTCGATATCGGCGGCCAGAAGATGCAGCTTGGCGGCGGCGTGCGCTATTGGCTCGAATCCGCCAATAACGGACCGGAAGGCTTCGGCGCCCGCATGAACGTCGTGTTCCTCTTTCCGAAATAGCAGAAAGCGCAAGAAAAAGGGCGCGGCCCCACAAGGCGCCGCGCCCTTTTCTGTCGTCATGTCGCCGGCTTATTCGTCGAAGCCGATCCGCTCCACGATCTTCAGCGCCGCCGGGCGCGCGCCGCCGATATCGGCCAGCGGCGTGTCGTCGGGCTGGAACGCGCCAAAGCCCGTGACCACCTCCGAAGCGGCGACGCCCGGCTTCACCGGATATTCGCCGACGATCTCGGCGTAGATCTGCTGGGCGTGATCCGAGGAGAGCCATTCCAGCATCTTCAGCGCCGCATCGCGATTGGGCGCGGATTTGGCCATGGCCACGCCGGAGATGTTCATATGCGCGCCGCCGCCCTCGAAATGCGGGAAGAGGATGCGCGTCGCGTCGGCCCATTGCTTCTGCTCTTCATCCTTCAGCATCGCCACCATGTAATAGGTGTTGCCGAGCGAGATATCGCATTCCCCGGCCCAGATCGCCTTGATCTGCGCGCGGTCGTTGCCTTCGGGCTTGCGGGCGAGATTGGCCTTGATCCCCTTCATCCATTCCTCGGCGGCTTCCTCGCCATGGCGGGCGATCATCGCGCCCAGAAGGCCGAGCGTATAGGAATGCGCGCCGGAACGGGTGCAGATGCGGCCTTTCCATTCGGGGCCGGCCAGCGCCTCATAGGTGGTGATCTCCTCATCCTTCACCCGCTCGCGCGAGGCGTAGACGATCCGGGCGCGCGCGGTGACGCCGAACCACTCGCCTTCCGGGTCGCGGAAGGCGGGGGGGATATTCTCCTCCAGCACGGCCGACTGGACCGGCTGGGTGACGCCGGCGTTCTTCACCTCCAACAGCCGCGAGATATCGACGGTCAGGATGACATCGGCCGGAGAAAGCTCGCCCTCCGCCTTCAGTCTTTCGACCATCCCTTTGTCAAAGAAGACAATATTGACATCAATACCGGTGTCCTTGGTGAAGGCCTCCATCAGCGGCGCGATCAGGTCGGGCTGGCGATTGGAATAGACATTGACCTCCTCGGCGAAGGCCGGCGCGGCGATCGCGGCGGCGATCAGCGGCGCTGCAAAGCGAGTGAACATGATGATATCCCCTTTTTTTGTTCAGCGGGGAGAATACCCGAGCGTTCCGCTTGCGCAATCATCCATTATTTTTATCGGCTAATTTTTCCTCGGCCTTGATCCGGGACCAGATCGCGTCCATCTCCGCCAGCGTCGCCTCCGCCGGGGCGCGGCCCTCCTCGCGCAGCACATTCTCCACCCCCCGGAAGCGTCGTTCGAACTTGGCGTTGACGCGCCGCAGCGCGGCTTCGGGGTCGAGCTTCAGATGCCGGCCGAGATTGGCGATGACGAAGAGAAGGTCGCCATATTCCTCCTCGATCCGGTCCTTGTCGCCGCCGGCCCGCGCCTCGGCCAGCTCCGCCGCCTCTTCGGTCAGCTTTTCGATCACGCCGGAGATTTCCGGCCAGTCGAAGCCGGTGCGCGCGGCCCGGTCCTGCAATTTCACCGCGCGGGTCATGCCGGGAAGCGAAGCGGGCACGCCGTCGAGCGCGCTTGCGCGCGTCTCGCCCTTCGCCACGCGCTCCGCCGTCTTCAGCCGCTCCCATGAGCCGGCGGTGAAATCATCACGCGCCATGTCGCCGAAAACATGCGGATGCCGGCGGATCATCTTGGCGGAGATCGCCGCGACCACTTCGTCCCAGCCGAAATCACCCGCCTCCGCCGCCATTTGCGCATGATAGACGACCTGCAACAGCAGATCGCCCAACTCGTCGGCCAGTTCATCCATCGCGCCGCGTTCGATCGCGTCGGCGACCTCATAGGCCTCCTCGATCGTGTAGGGGGCGATGGAGCGGAAATCCTGCTGCAAATCCCAGGGGCAGCCATGCTCCGGCTCACGCAGCCGGCGCATGATTTCCCGCAACCGCGCGATCCCGGCCGCCTCGTCGCCGATCAGCGCGTCGGATTCGGCGCGGGGCAGGGGGGCCGTGCGGGTCTTCCGGCTCAGAACGGGATCTCGTCGTCGATATCCTGCGAGAATCCGCCCGAGGAGCGCCCGCCGCCCGAATCGCCGCCGCGCTCATCGCTGTATCCGCCGCCGCCACCGCCGCTAAAGCCGCCGCCGCCTTCGCCGCGCCCGTCGAGCATGGTCAGTTCGGACCGGTAAGGGCGCAGCACCACTTCGGTCGAATAGCGGTCCTGGCCGTTCTGATCCTGCCATTTCCGGGTTTCCAGCTGGCCCTCGATATAGACCTTGGAGCCCTTGCGCAGATATTGCTCCGCGACCCGCGTCAGCGGTTCGGAGAAGATCGCCACCGAATGCCATTCGGTGCGCTCCTTGCGCTCGCCGCTGTTCTTGTCGCGCCAGGTTTCGGACGTGGCGATGCGCAGATTGCAGACCTTGCCGCCATTAGAGAAGGTCCGCACCTCCGGGTCGCGGCCCAGATTGCCGATCAGAATGACTTTGTTGACGCTGCCGGCCATGGGGCCTCCCTCTCTCGAATCCTCACGCCAAGCATTAGCGCGTGCGGCCTGGCATGACCACCGGCCCGGCCGCAGTTGACGCCGCGCGCGGCGCGGCCAATTGTTAACGGGCCTCTCGCCTTGCGCGGAAATATGTTCCATATTTGTTCCGCATCCTGACCGGGGGTGTCAAGAGCCTTGGCGCGCCGTCTCGCCGGGGCCGGTGGTTTCATGATAGGGGCCGCGCATGGCCGAACAGAAATACCTCTCCATCCGCGGCGCGCGGGAACATAACCTGAAGGGGATCGACGTCGATCTTCCGCGCGACGCGCTTTGCGTGATCACCGGGCTTTCGGGCTCGGGCAAATCCTCGCTGGCCTTCGATACGATCTACGCCGAGGGCCAGCGGCGTTATGTCGAGAGCCTCTCCGCCTACGCCCGCCAGTTCCTGCAGATGATGCAGAAACCTGACGTGGACCATATCGAGGGGCTGAGCCCCGCGATCTCCATCGAACAGAAGACCACCAGCCGCAACCCGCGTTCCACCGTCGGCACGGTGACGGAGATCTACGACTATCTCCGGCTGCTGTTCGCGCGCGCCGGCACGCCCTACAGCCCGGCCACGGGCCTGCCGATCGAGGCGCAGCAGATCTCGGAAATGGTGGACCGGGTGATGGCGATGGAGGAGGGGACCCGCGCCTATCTCCTCGCCCCGATCGTGCGCGACCGGAAGGGCGAATACCGCAAGGAATTCGCGGAGCTCCGCAAGCAGGGCTTCCAGCGGATCAAGGTCAACGGCGAATTCCATGACCTGGAGGAGCCGCCCGCGCTCGACAAGAAATATCGCCACAATATCGACGTGGTGGTGGATCGCATCGTCGTGCGCGAAGGGATCGAGCAGCGCCTCGCCGACAGTTTCGCCACCGCGCTCGGCCTCGCCGACGGGATTGCGGTGATCGAGACCGCGCCGAAAGAGGGTGATCCGGTCCAGACGGTGTTCTCGGAGAAATTCGCCTGCCCGGTCTCCGGCTTCACCATCCCCGAGATCGAACCGCGGCTCTTCTCCTTCAACGCGCCTTTCGGGGCCTGCCCGGAATGCGACGGGCTGGGGATGGAGCTGTTCTTCGATGAGAACCTCATCATCCCGGATATCTCGCTGCCGGTGAACAAGGGCGCCATCGCACCCTGGTCGAAATCGAACAGCCCCTGGTATCGCCAGACCATCGACGCCATCGCCGACGCTTTCGGCTTCAACGCCGCCGACCGCTGGAGCGACCTGCCCGAAGCCGCGCAGCAGGTGCTGCTTTACGGCTCCGGCGAGCGGAAGATCCGCTTCCGCTATGACGATGGAGGCCGGGTCTATGAGGTCGAGCGCCCGTTCGAGGGCGTCATCCCCAATCTGGAGCGACGCTATCGCGAGACCGACTCCAACATGATGCGGGAGATCTTCGAGGCCTTTCAGAGCAACCGTCCCTGCGGCGCCTGCGGCGGGTACCGTTTGCGCGAACAGGCGCTGGCGGTGAAGATCGCCGGGCTGCATATCGGCCAGGTCACGCAGATGTCGATCCGCGAGGCCGCCGCCTGGGCCGAGGAGGTGTTCCCGACTCTCTCGAAACAGAAGCAGGAGATCGCCGGCGCGATCCTGAAGGAGATCCGCGAACGGCTTGGCTTTCTTGTTAATGTGGGGCTTGATTATCTGACTCTAAGTCGAGCGTCCGGCACGCTTTCCGGCGGCGAAAGCCAGCGGATTCGTCTGGCCAGCCAGATCGGTTCCGGCCTGACCGGCGTGCTCTATGTGCTTGATGAACCCTCGATCGGCCTGCATCAGCGCGACAATGACCGGTTGCTGACCACGCTGAAGAATCTCCGCGATCAGGGCAATACCGTGATCGTCGTCGAACATGACGAGGAGGCGATCCGCGAGGCCGATTACGTGCTCGATATCGGCCCCGGCGCCGGCGTCCATGGCGGCGAGGTGATCGCCCGCGGAACCCCGGCGGAGATCATGGCGACGGCGGGTTCCGTCACCGGCGATTACCTCGCCGGGCGGCGTGCGATCCCGGCGCCGGGCGAACGACGCAAGGGCAATGGCAAGGCGCTGGTCGTGGAGGGCGCGAGCGGCAACAACCTGAAGGATGTGACCGCGAAATTCCCGCTCGGCGCCTTCACCTGCGTCACCGGGGTTTCGGGGGGCGGCAAGTCCACGCTGACCATCGAGACGCTCTACAAGACCGCCGCGATGCGGTTGAACGGGGCGCGGGCCAATCCGGCGCCGTCGAAATCCATCAAGGGCTTGCAACATCTCGACAAGGTGATCGACATCGACCAGTCGCCGATCGGGCGCACGCCACGCTCCAACCCCGCGACCTATACCGGCGCCTTCACCCCGATCCGCGACTGGTTCGCCGGCCTGCCGGAGGCGAAAACCCGCGGCTACAAACCGGGCCGCTTCTCCTTCAACGTCAAGGGCGGGCGCTGCGAGGCCTGTCAGGGCGACGGCGTCATCAAGATCGAGATGCATTTCCTGCCCGATGTCTATGTCGAGTGCGAGACCTGCAAGGGCGCGCGCTATAACCGCGAGACGCTGGAAGTGAAGTACAAGGGCAAATCCATCGCCGAAGTCCTTGATATGACGGTGGAGGATGGCGTGAAGTTCTTCGACGCCATCCCCTCGATCCGCGAGAAGCTGGAGACGCTGGAGCGGGTCGGCCTCGGCTATATCAAGATCGGCCAGCAGGCGACCACGCTTTCGGGTGGCGAGGCGCAGCGGGTGAAACTCTCCAAGGAGCTGGCCAAACGCGCGACGGGGCGGACGCTCTATATCCTTGACGAGCCGACAACCGGTTTGCATTTCGATGATGTGCGCAAGCTTCTTGAAGTTTTGCATGAGCTTGTGGACGCCGGCAACACCATCATCGTGATCGAGCATAATCTGGATGTCATCAAGACCGCCGACTGGATCGTCGATATCGGCCCCGAGGGCGGCGATGGCGGCGGGCGCGTCGTCGCCTGCGGAACGCCGGAAACGATCGTGCGCGCCGGTGAGAGCCATACCGGCCGCTATCTGAAACCATTGCTGAAGGGCGGGCGCGTCGCCGCCGAATAGCCCGGGCGCGCGAACGCCCGGGCGGTTTTCTCAGACATTCGGCATGTCCTCCGCCGCCTGCGGTTCGGCGGAGACCCATTTCATCGTGTTGATCGAAACATGCGGCCAGCGCGCCAGCCCCGGTTCGCCGTCGCGGCGCGGGAAGAATTCCAGCATCACGATCTGGAGATATTGCATCACCCGCATCGGCTGGCCGTCCGGTTCACATTCGTCCAATTCGTGAATCCAGAAGATCGAGCGCATATGCGCCGCATCGGCCTGGGCCTCGATGAAGGGCGTGTTGACGATGCCGCCATCACCATGGGTGGTGTCGAAATCCAGCACCGTCGAACGCTGGATTTTCGGCACGACCGGATTGATCCGCAGCAGGTTCACCACATCGCGCGGATCGAAACCGGGAAAGCCCGGCTCGGTATTCGCGCCCATGAAGGGATTGTCGATGAAATGCCGATAGGGGGCGAGATAGTCCGGCGCGCCGCAGGCGGGGGGAGTGTCGAAGCTGACGCCGGACGGCGGGCCGATCGGCTCGGCGCTGAAATCGGGGAAGACCGGCGCGCCCTCGATCTCGGAGGCGCGTCCCATCGCCAGCACCGAATTCCCGTGCGGCACCACGCCGAGCCGGGCGATGTCCAGCCCGGCCGTGCGTTCGTCCATCACATAGAGGAACAGCCCCGGCTCATGATGGATGCCGCGCGCCTTCGGTTTGGAATCGTCGCCGATATTGTGCGGCTGGTCCGCGTCGGCGATCTGCGCCACGGTCTGCTCGTAATCGAGCGCCGCCAGCGTCTGGTCGCCTTCGGTCGGCGAGCCGCTGCCGTCCAGCCCGCGATTGGGCACGCCCTTGTCCGCAGTCTTGAACACCAGGGCTTCGTTATACTGGTTCATCAGCACGCGGTATTTGTCCGGCGCCGGCTCGAAGGGCAGCGCGATCAGGTTCCAGCCGAAACCGTGAAAGTCGATCCCCGCGCCATGGGCGTGATTGGTCCAGGTTCCGGGCAGGTCCGCCAGCGGACCGAGTTTCGGATCCCCCGGTTCGGCCCGCCCGATATGGCGGCATTCGGTTTTGAAACCGCGACGTTCATGGTCGGAAAAGCGACGCGTTCTTTCATGTCTCATTACCTTGCTCCAAGCTTGGTGAGTGCTGAAAATGCGTGCGGGCAGAATAGGCGATGCGCCGCCGCGCCTCGCGTGAATAGCCCCTTTGGGATTGTGAAAAACGGGTGACGCGTGGATGAACCCGGCGTGACCCTGGCGGCCGCTCCGCTCTGGCGGTCCGGCGCGATGGTGAATAATCTTCCGATAGAAAGATCACCCATGATAGAGTCTCATGGGTGGAATATCCCAAGGAGGGCAGGCGATGAACGTCCAGAAGATCATCGAGAGCAAGCCGACCCAGGCCATTGAAACCATCTCCGCGGAGAAGCCCCTTTCGGCCGCTGCGGCGATCCTCGCCGCGAAGAAGATCGGCGCGCTGCTGGTCGGCGATGGCGGCGATGGCGTGGCCGGCATCATCTCGGAGCGCGATATCGTCCGCCGGCTCGCCGCCGACGGGGCCGCCTGTCTCGACACGCCGATTGCGGACGCGATGACGAAGGCCGTGATCTCCTGCGCGCTGGCCGACAGCGCCGTCTCGGTGCTGCAACGGATGACCGATGGGCGCTTTCGCCACATGCCGGTGCTGGAGGAAGGGCGGCTTGTCGGCGTGATCTCCATCGGCGACGTGGTGAAGGCGCGGATGGGTGAGATCGAGATGGAGAACCGGGCGATGGAGGACATGATCAAGGGGATCTGACCGCCGCCGCGGCGCCCCGCCGGATCGCGGGGCGCGCTGGCGGCGCTCCGCCGATTTTTTTCTCACGGCCTTGCGGCTTTTTCGCGTTTCAAACAAGATTTCGCCTCGCTCGTTTTTCACGCTATCTCTCCATGATGGATATCGTTGTCGTCACCGCGGTCGTCGCGTGTCTCTTTCTGGTGATCGGGGTCTGCGAGCCGCTGGCGACGCGGCTCCGATTGCCGTTCACGGTGATTCTGGCGCTGATCGGCATCCTGATCGGCGCCGGGGCGGCGTTTTTTCTCAGGACCAGCCTGACGGATGCGCTGAACCCGGTGGCGCTGGCGATTCTGGACCTGCCGATACGGTCCAATGTCTTTCTCTACATCTTCCTGCCGACGCTGATCTTTCAGGCCACGCTGGGGATGAACCTGCGCCGGATGGTCGATGACTGGGCGCCGATTCTGGTGCTCGCCATTCTCGCCGTCGTGGTGGCGACGCTTGGCGTCGGCTTCGCGCTCTACTGGGTCACTGGCGCGACGCTCGCCGCCTGTCTGTTGCTCGGGGCCATCGTCTCCACCACCGACCCTTCGGCGGTGGTTAGCATCTTTCGCAGCATCGCCGCGCCCCGGCGGCTGGCGCGCATCATCGAGGGCGAAAGCCTGCTGAACGACGCCGCCGCGATCGCGCTTTTCAGCCTGTTCATGGGCTTCGTGATGACCGGGGCCGAGAACCCGGAGCTTGGCGACGCGCTGCTCGGCTTTCCGCTTCTCATCCTCGGCGGGGCCGCGGTCGGCTGGGTTTTCGCGCAGGCTGCGGTGCGGCTGATGACGCTGCTGAACGGGCATGATCTGGCGCAGATCTCGGCCTCCATCGCATTGCCCTATCTGGCCTATATCGGCGGCGAGTATATTTTCGGCGTCTCCGGCGTGGTCGCGGTGGTGGCGGCGGGGCTGACGCTGAATCTGACCGGGCCGGGGCGGCTGGCGCCCGGGACCTGGGCCAATTTCCGCGATGTCTGGGATATTCTCGCGCATTGGGCCGGGGCGATGATCTTCATCCTCGCCGCGCTGCTGATCCCGCGGCTGCTGGACGGGATGACGTTTTACGATCTCGGCCTTGTTCTGGTCGTCGCGGGGGCGGCGATCCTCGCCCGCGCCGTGATCCTCTTCGGTCTGCTGCCGGTGCTGAGCCTGACCCGGCTTTCGCCGCCGGTCAGCGTGCCCTATCGGCTGGCGATCCTCTGGGGCGGGCTGCGCGGGGCGGTGACGCTGGCGCTGGCGCTGGCGGTCACCGAAAGCTACCTGGTGCCGACCGAGGTCAAGCGCATGGTCGGCGTGCTGGCCACGGGCTTCGCGCTCTTCACGCTGGTTGTTCAGGGCGGGACCCTGCGGCTGGTGATCGCCCGGCTCGGGCTGGACCGGCTGTCGCCGATCGACGCGGCGCTGGCCCGGCAGGTGGTCGCCGTCGCGCTTCAGACGGTGCGCGAGGATGTGGCCAAAACCACCGATAATTACGGCCTTACCCATGAAACGGTGCGTTCGGAGGCCAAGCGTTTCGGCGACCGGCTGGACGCCGCCGTCGCCGCCGCCGACGATGGCGAGAAGATTCTGAGCCGGGATCGCGTCACCCTCGGCCTGATCGCCGCGGCCGGGGCCGAGCGCGACCTGATTCTGGAGCATTTCCGCGAGCGGGCGATCTCCTCGCGTCTGGCCGACCGGATCGTCGCCGACGCCGACCGGCTGATCGAGATGACGCGCACCGGCGGGCGCTTCGGCTATCGGCGCGCGGCGCGGCGCAGCCTCGGCTATGGCCGCTGGTTCCGCTTCTGCGTCTTCATGCGCAACCGGCTGTGGATCTCCGGCCCGCTCGCCAACGCTTCGGCCGACCGGTTCGAGATGCTGCTGACCCAGAGGCTGGTGCTGCGCGATCTCGACAATTTCGTCGATCTGCGCATCCGCCGCATCCATGGCCGCCGCGTCGCCGACATCCTGAAGGAGCTGCTGACCCAGCGCGAGGAGGGGGTGGAGCGCGCGCTGGACGGGCAGCAGCTTCAATATCCGGGCTACGCCGAGGAGATGGAGCGCCGCTTCATCCGCCGCACCGCGCTGCGGCTGGAGGAGCGCGAATACGAATCGCTGCGCGACGACGGGCTGATCGGCGCGGAGCTTCACGCCTCGCTCCTGCGCGAATTGCAGGAAAAACGCGCCCGGCTGGACAAGCGTCCGAAGCTCGACGTCGCGCTCAGGCGCGCCGATCTCGTCCGCCAGTTCCCGATTTTCGGTGAGCTGGACGACAAGTCGCTCCGCCGCCTGAACCGCGCGCTCGTCACCCGGTTCTTCGGGCCGGGAGAAGTGATCATCCGCAAGGACGCGCCGCCGAAAAGCGTCTTCTTCATCTCCTCCGGCGCCGTGGAGGTGGAGTTGGGCGGACAGATCGACCGGCTTGGCCGGGGTGAGATGTTTGGCCAGATCTCCGTCCTCAGCCGCCGCCCGCGCCGGGCTGACGCGCGGGCGATCACCCATTGCACGCTGCTGGCGCTTGACGACGCGCGCTTCGTGCGGCTCTTCCGGCGCAACCGCGGCGTCCGGCAGGCGGTGGGGGAGGCGGCGAGGAAACGCGGCATCTCGCTCGACAGTCTCACCCTCGATCAGGATGAATCGGAAATTACCGGCGCGGATAAGCGGGAATCAGGTTCCGCAAGCTCTTGACCCCACTGCGCAACAATGTTGCTTTCATGGCTGACGCCGCTAGCTGGAGACCGAGATGCGGATCGGATTTTACCCCGGAACCTTCGATCCGGTGACCCGAGGCCATGGCGACATCATCCGCCGCGCGCTGAGACTGGTCGACCGGCTGGTGATCGGGGTCGCGATCAACCGCGACAAGGGGCCGCTTTTCACGCTTGAGGAGCGGGTGGAGATGCTGCGCGCGGATATCGGCGCGATCTGCGGCGAGGACGCCGCGCGCGTCGATGTGGAGCCTTTCGAGGATCTCCTCATGCATCGGGCGGAGATGGTCGGCGCCACGCTGATCATACGCGGGCTGAGGGCGGTCGCGGATTTCGAATATGAATATCAGATGGTCGGCATGAACCGGGCGCTGAACGACGATATCGAAACCGTCTTCCTGATGGCGGAGGCCGAGCATCAGGCGATCGCCTCGCGTCTGGTGAAGGAGATCGCGCGCCTTGGCGGCGACGTCTCGCGTTTCGTCTCCCCCGGCGTCGTCGAGGCGCTGAAGGAAAAGTACGGCGGTTGACCCGCGCGCGACGCCCGCATAGGTCCTCCCGGTCACATCAAGGAGAATTCAGGATGCCGATCCGGTTTCTGTCGGTGCTCTTCGTCGCGGTCCTGGCTCTCACATCAACGGAGGCCCGGGCGGTGGACGAATCGAACACGCTGATCATCGAACTGAAGACGGGGGAGGTGAAGATCGAGCTTCTTCCCGACGTCGCGCCGAAACATGCCGAGCGGCTCAGGACGCTGGCGAAAGAGGGCGCCTATGACGGCGTCGCCTTCCATCGCGTGATCGAGGGCTTCATGGCCCAGACCGGCGATGTGGAGTTCGGCAAGGGCTCCAACACCTCCCGCATGGGCACGGGCGGCTCCAACTATCCCGACCTGCCGGCTGAATTCTCGAAGATCCCCTTCGAGCGCGGTACTGTCGGCATGGCCCGTTCGCAGAGCCCGAATTCGGCGAATTCGCAGTTCTTCATCATGTTCGAGGAAGGCTCCTTCCTGAACGGTCAGTACACGGTGGTCGGCCGGGTGACCGAGGGCATGAACCATGTCGATAATATCAAGATGGGCTCGCGAGCCGCGAATGGCGCGGTGGACGATCCCGACCGGATGGTTTCGGTCCGCCTCGCCGAGTGATCGTCCGGCGGCGGTGAAGACGAGGCCCCGGACCCGATCCGGGGCCTTTTTCACATCCGCCCGGCGCGAAAGGACCCGCCATGCGCGTCGATGATTTCGATTTCGACCTGCCGGAGGAGCTGATCGCGCTCCGCCCCGCGCGTCCGCGCCGGGCGGCGCGGATGCTTGTCGCGACCGAAACCGAAGAGCGCATCCTGACCTTCGCCGATCTGCCGGGGGAACTGCGTCGCGGCGATCTGATCGTGTTCAACGATACGAAGGTGATCCCCGCCCGGCTCGACGGTCGCCGCATTCGCGCGGACAGCGAAGCGAAGGTGGAGGCGACGCTGCTGAAGCGGCTCGCCCCCGACCGCTGGAGCGCGCTGGCGAAACCGGGCAAGAGGCTGCGCGAGGGCGCTGCGCGGGATTTCGACGGGCTGAAGGCGACGCTGGCCGCGAAAGGGCAGGGCGGGCTGGTGGAGATCGCCTTCGCCGCCTCCGGCGCCGAACTCGATGCGGAGATCGCCCGCGTCGGCGCGCCGCCGCTGCCGCCGTATATCGCCGCCCGCCGCGCCGCGGACGAGGCCGATACGGCGGATTACCAGACCATCTTCGCCGCCCATCCCGGCGCCGTCGCCGCGCCGACCGCCTCGCTCCATTTCGAACCGGAGGTGATGCGGGCGCTGGACGAGGCCGGCGTGCGAAGCGCGCGGCTGACCCTGCATGTCGGCGCCGGCACCTTCCTGCCGGTGAAGGTGGAGGACGCCGCCGATCACCGGATGCACGCCGAATGGGGCGAGATCACGCCGGAGACCGCCGAAGCGATCAACGCGGCCCGCGCGGCGGGCGGGCGAATCATAGCCGCCGGCACCACCGCGCTCCGGCTGCTGGAAAGCGCCGTCGATGGCGAGGGCCGGGTCGCGCCATGGCGCGGCGAGACCGACATCTTCATCCTGCCGGGTTATGAATTCCGCGCCGCCGACGGGCTGATCACCAATTTCCACCTGCCGCGCTCGACCCTGTTCATGCTGGTCTCCGCCTTCATGGGAACCTTGCGGATGAAGGCGCTCTACGCCCATGCGGTGAAGAACAGGATGCGTTTTTATTCATATGGCGATTCCTCGCTGCTCTGGAGTCCCTTGACGCGGGGCTGAGTTATCGCCAAGGCGTCGCCAGCCGGAAAGGGCGGCGCGACCGAAGAGCGGAAATCATGATCTCAGTCCTGCACAGTTCCTGGGCTCTGCTTCTGGGCATATTCCTGCTGATGATCGGCAACGGTCTTCAGGGCACGCTGCTCGGTGTTCGCGGGGCCCATGAGGGCTTCGACCCGGTGATGCTCTCCTTCGTGATCTCCGCCTATTTCCTCGGCTTCCTCGGCGGCTCGCGGCTGGCGCCGGTGCTGATCCGCAAGGTCGGCCATGTGCGCGTCTTCGCGGCCATGGGTTCGCTGATCTCGGCCGCCTTCGTGCTCTATGCCGCGGTTCCCGATCCGACGGCTTGGGCCCTGTTGCGCATCATGGTCGGTTTCAGCTTCTCCGCAGTCTATATCGTCGCCGAAAGCTGGTTGAACGACGCCGCCGACAACCGCACCCGCGGCAAGGCGCTGTCGCTCTACATGGTGGTGCAGATGCTCGGCATCGTCACCGCGCAGGGCCTCCTGAATATCGGCGATCCGCGCGGCTACGGGCTCTTCGTGCTGATCTCGGTGCTGGTTTCGGTCTCCTTCATGCCGATCCTGCTTTCGACCGCGCCGGCCCCGGTGGTGGAGCAGGCCCCGCGCATGACGCTGGGGCGGCTTTTCCGCACCTCGCCGCTCGGCTTTGTCGGAGCGGTTCTGGTGAACGCGATCTTCGCCGCGCTTTTCGGCATGGCGGCGGTCTATGGCACCGCGCGCGGGCTGTCGCTGGCCGAGATCTCCGCCTTCGTCGCCGCGATCTATATCGGCGGCCTGCTGTTTCAGTGGCCGATCGGCTGGCTTTCCGACCGTATGGACCGCCGGCGCCTGATCGTCATCATCTCCGGGCTCTGCGCGCTGGTCTGCGGCGCGGGGATCGTGCTCGACGATCACCCGGTGGCGCTCTATTTCGTCGCGCTCGGCATCGGCGGGTCGGTCAATCCGCTCTATGCGCTGATGCTCGCGCACACCAATGATTTTCTGGAGCCGAAGGACATGCCCTCGGCCTCGGCCGGGCTGATGTTCATCGGCGGGATCGGCGCGGTTGGCGGCCCGGTGATCGTTGGCCAGATGATCCAGAATATCGGGGCCTGGGCCTATTTCGCCTATATCATGGCCTGCATGGGCGCGATCTCGCTCTACGGGCTTTACCGCATGAGCCGCCGCGCCGCGCTCGGCCCGGCGGAGACCGGCGGTTACGCCCCGATCACGCCGACGGCCAGCCCGGTGGCGATCGAGATCGCGCAGGAATGGGCCAGCGAACAGACGCCCGGAAGCCACGAGGACGGCTCCATTCCTGACAAACCAGCGACAAATACTTGACACTTTCAAGAATAAGCTCAGTTATCGGGGATGTGAGGTGAACGGATCTCATCCCCGGGCGCAGGTTCGGGGCGAATAAAAGAGGCGAGGCATGAGAGCGGGACGCAACAGCGGAACGCGGAAAAGACCGATCGGCGGTGAAAACCGGCCGCCGGCGCAGTCGGGCCACGCCCAATCAGAACCACCTGTCGAGCATGGCGCCGCGATGCGGCGCTCCGATCATAATGGAGAGTGAAATGTCTGTGGCGACGGCGGAGGCGGTCACGAAATTCTGGGTGGAGGAAGTCTGCCCCGAAGGTTGGTACGCCGTGAACGAAGCAGTGGACAGGAAGATCTGCGACGAGTTCGAGGCGACCTGGCGCGCGGCGACGGCCGGGGATCTGGACGACTGGCTGCTACGGCCCGAAAGCGCGCTGGCGCTGACCATCGTGCTGGACCAGTTCCCGCGCAACATGTTCCGGGGCTGCCATCGCGCCTTCAGCAGCGACGCGAAGGCGCTGGCGGTGGCCAAGAAGGCGATCGGCGAAGGCCATGACCTGAAGACGGCGGAGCCGGAGCGGCAGTTCTTCTATCTGCCGCTGATGCATTCGGAATGCCTGACCGATCAGGACCGCTGCGTGCGGTTGATCCTGACCCGGATGCCGAAGACCGGCGAAAACAACCTGCCGCATGCGCGCGCGCATCGCGACGTGATCCGGCAGTTCGGGCGCTTTCCCTACCGGAATGACGCGCTCGGCCGGTCTTCGACGGCGTCGGAGCGCAATTATCTCGACGCGGGCGGTTACGCGGCCTGAGGCGCGGGGGCGGCTTGTCGCCATGGCGTGAATTCATCTAGTCTCCTCCGGCGTAAAGCCTGGAGGAGACAGACATGGCCGCATCTTACGACGTCATTGTGATCGGCTCCGGCCCGGGCGGCTATGTCGCCGCGATCCGGGCCGCGCAGCTTGGCCTCAAAACCTGCGTCGTGGAGCGCGAACATCTGGGCGGCATCTGCCTCAACTGGGGCTGCATCCCCACGAAGGCGCTGCTCCGCTCTTCCGAGGTCTTTCACCTCATGCACCGGGCGAAGGAGTTCGGGCTGAAGGCCGAGGGGATCGGCTATGACCTCGACGCGGTGGTGAAACGCTCGCGCGGGGTGGCGAAACAGCTCAATTCCGGCGTCGGCCATCTTCTGAAGAAGAACAAGGTCGATGTGGTGATGGGCGAGGCGACCATCCCCGCCAGGGGCCAGGTCAAGGTGAAGACCGCCAAGGGCGAAGAGACCCTGAGCGCCAAGAACATCATCCTCGCCACCGGCGCCCGCGCCCGCGAATTGCCGGGGCTGGAGGCGGATGGCGATCTGGTCTGGACCTACAAGCACGCGCTCCAGCCGCCCCGGATGCCGAAAAAGCTGCTCGTGATCGGCTCCGGCGCCATCGGCATCGAATTCGCCAGCTTCTACAACACGCTCGGCGCCGACACGACGGTGGTGGAGGTGCTGGACCGGGTTCTGCCGGTGGAGGACGCCGAAATCAGCGCCCATGCGAAAAAGCAATTCGAGAAACAGGGCATGAAGATCATGGAGAAGGCCATGGTCAAGAAGCTCGACCGCGCGAAGGGCAAGGTCACCGCCCATATCGAACAGGGCGGCAAGATGCAGACCGCCGAATTCGACACGGTGATCTCCGCCGTCGGCATCGTCGGCAATGTCGAGGGGCTGGGGCTGGAGAAGCTCGGCGTGAAGCTGGACCGCACCCATGTGGTGACGGATGAATTCTGCCGCGCCGGGGTCGAGGGGCTCTTCGCCATCGGCGATGTCGCCGGCGCGCCCTGGCTCGCGCACAAGGCCAGCCATGAAGGGGTGATGGTCGCCGAACTGATCGCCGGCAAGAATCATGTCCACCCGGTCCGGCCCGAATCCATCGCCGGCTGCACCTATTGCCACCCGCAGGTCGCCTCGGTCGGCTATTCCGAGGCGAAGGCGAAGGAGCTTGGCTACGAGGTCAAGGTCGGCCGCTTCCCGTTCATCGGCAACGGCAAGGCCATCGCGCTCGGCGAACCCGAGGGCATGGTCAAGACCGTGTTCGACGCGAAAACCGGCGAATTGCTCGGCGCGCACATGGTCGGGGCCGAGGTCACCGAACTCATTCAGGGCTATGTCGTCTCCCGCGCGCTGGAGACGACGGAGGAGGACCTGATGAACACGGTCTTCCCGCATCCGACGCTCTCGGAGATGATGCACGAGTCGGTGCTGAACGCCTATGGCCGGGCGATCCACTTCTGACAAATGTCGCCGCGAGGCGGGTTTTCTCGGCGCCACGGCGCGAAGAAAACCCGCCTCGCGGCGCGTCATGACGCGCGACAAGACCGCCGCGCCGCGTTATACAGAATTCCATGAGTGACAAGAATTCCTCCCGCGATCTCAACGACCGCGCGCAGCGCCACCCGGAAAAGGCGCATCGCGCCGATAATGCTTCTCCGCGCAAGCCAAGCTGGATCAGGGTGAAGGCGCCGACCTCCGCCGGCTACAAGGCGACCCGCGACACGCTGCGTGAAAACCGGCTCGTCACCGTTTGCGAGGAGGCCGGCTGCCCCAATGTCGGCGAATGCTGGAGCGCGGGCCACGCCACCATGATGATCATGGGCGAGATCTGCACCCGCGGCTGCACCTTCTGCAATGTCGCCACCGGCCGGCCCGACGCGCTCGATGTGTTCGAGCCGGGCAGGGTGGCCCATGCGGTGCAGACGCTGGGGTTGAACCATGTCGTCATCACCTCGGTGGATCGGGACGATCTGAAGGATGGCGGCGCCGCGCATATCGCCCAGACGATTCGCGCCGTTCGCCGGCGCTCGCCCGACACTTCGATAGAGGTGCTGACCCCCGATTTCCTGAAATGCGGGCCGGAGGCGCTGGAAGTGGTGGTGGAGGCGCGCCCCGACGTCTTCAACCACAACCTGGAGACCGTGCCGGGGCTCTATCTGGAGGTCCGGCCCGGCGCCCGTTATTTCCACTCCCTCCGGATTCTCCAGCGGGTGAAGGAACTGGACCCGACCATGTTCACCAAGTCCGGCCTGATGGTCGGTCTGGGCGAAGAGCGTCAGCATGTGTTGCAGGTGATGGACGACATGCGCGCCGCCGATGTCGATTTCCTGACCATCGGCCAGTATCTGCAACCGACGCAGAAACATCACGCGGTCGCGCGTTACGTGACCCCGGAGGAATTCGAGAGCTATGCGCGGATGGCGCGGGTCAAGGGCTTCCTGATGGTGTCCTCGACCCCGCTCACCCGGTCCAGCTATCACGCGGGAGAGGATTTCGAACGGCTCCGCGACGCAAGGCGCGCGCGGCTCGCCGAAGGCTGAAGACCCCGCTGGCCGCCGTTCGGAGGGAACGGCGACGACGGGCAGGGATTGCGGCGGTCCCGCCGGGGCTGGCGGGGCCATGGTGTGAACAGGGGGGTGAAATGACCGGAGCGAGCGAGAGAACCGATCCCGCCTATCTGGATCCCCGCGCGCTTCGCGAGGTGATCGCCGCGCTTCGCCTGTCTCTGGAGCAGGCGGAGGACCGGCGCCAGCGCGAGGTCAAGGCCGCGACCCAGAACGCCGGGGCCGAAGTCGAGCAGTTGAAAGCGGCGGCGCGGGCGCTCCGCATCTCGATGGAGGGCGAGCGCGCCGCGGCGGAGGAGCGGATTCAGGATCTCAGGCGCGAATTCGCCGACCAGACCCAGCAGCTTCGCGACACGATCCAGTCGCTCCGCGACCGGCTGGAGGATGAGCGCGCCCGCGCGCAGGAGCGCTTGCAGGAGGATCGCTCCGCCTCCAATCGCGAAATGGCCGAGGCCCGCGAGGCCGTTCAGGCGATCCGCGCCGAGATGGAGCGTCAGTCGCAGCGCCAGAGCGAGGTCGCGCAGGAAAGCCTCCGCGTCCACCGGGCCGAGATCCAGGAGCTGAACGCCACGATCGCGGCGCTGCGCGACCGGGCGGATCGGGAAAGGTCCAATGCCTGAGGACAGGCCCGGCCCTCGCATCGGCGAAACCCATGAGGAGCAGCTTTCGCATCTTCGCATGCTGCTCGACGTCTCGCGCAAGGTTGCGGCGCAGGACACGCTCGATACGGTGCTGGAGACGCTGATCGACCTCGCCTGTCAGGAGACGGGGGCGGAGCGCGGCACGCTCTTCCTGAACGATCCCGCCACCGGCGAGTTGACCAGCCGCGTCGCGCTCGGCATGCGCCGGCAGGAAATCCGCCTGATGAATGACGAGGGCGTCGCCGGCGCCGTCTACCGGAGCGGGCGGGGCGAGGTCATCCATGACGCCTACGCCGACCCGCGCTTCAACGGCGCCATCGACCGCGAGACCGGGTTTCGCACCCTCTCCATGCTCTGCGCCCCGATCCGCACCGCCAGGGACGAGGTGATCGGCGTCGCGCAGATGCTCAACAAGCGGCAGGGTCGGTTCGACGAGACCGATCTGGAGATCCTGACCGGCATCACCACGCAATGCGCGATCACGCTCCGCTCCATGCAGTTGGTCGAGCGGGTGGAGAAGAACCGCCAGCGCGAGGTCGAATTCCTGAACATCATTTCCGAGATGACCTCGGAACTGGAGTTGAACAAGCTTCTGAACAAGGTGATGACCGAAGCGACCCGGATGCTCGACGCCGAACGTTCGACGCTGTTCCTCAACGACGAGAAGAGCGGCGAGTTGTTCAGCCATGTCGGCGCCGGGCTGGACAGTTTCGAGATACGCCTGCCGAACGACGTCGGCATCGCCGGAACCGTGTTCAGCACCGGCAAGACCATCAACATCCCGCACGCCTACGCCGATCTCCGCTTCAACCCGACTTTCGACCGGCAGACCGGGTTCTTCACCCGCTCGATCCTCTGCGTGCCGGTGGTCAACAAGCAGAGCAAGGTGATCGGGGTGACGCAGGTGCTGAACAAGGCCGGCGGCCCGTTCGACGAGGATGACGAAAGCCGGCTGAAGGCCTTCACCGCGCAGATCGCCATCGGGCTGGAGAACGCCAAGCTCTTCAACGACGTGCAGGCGATGAAGAACTATACCGAGGCCATGCTGCAAAGCATGACCAATGGCGTCATCACCGTCGATAACGACATGACCGTCAAGACCTGCAACGAAGCGGCGGCCCGGCTTCTCGGCCGTACGCCCGATCTGGTGATCGGCGAGCCGGGCGAGGCGATCGGAGAGGAGAATCTCTGGCTGGTGGAGCGGCTGCGCAAGGTGCTGGAGACCGGCGAGGGCGATATCCTGATGGAGGTCGAACTCAGCTTCTTCGGCGTGGACATCACCACCAATCTGACCATGCTGCCGCTGAAATCAGGCGATGGCGATTTTCTGGGCGCGATGGTGGTGATCGAGGACATCACCGCCGAGAAGCGGGTGAAATCCACGCTCGCGCGCTACATGGACCCGCAACTGGCCGACCAGATGCTCGCCGAGGGCCGGACCGAGGATCTGATGGGCGGGAAGGACACGATGGCCACCGTGCTCTTCTCGGATATCCGCGATTTCACCGCCACGGCCGAGGCGCTCGGCGCGCAGGGCACGGTGAAGCTGCTGAACGAGTATTTCGAGTTGATGGTGGATGCGATCTCCGCCCAGGGCGGCATGCTCGACAAGTTCATCGGCGACGCGATCATGGCCGCTTTCGGCATTCCGATCGCGCATGAGGATGACGAGGACCGGGCCGTGCGCGCCGCGATCGGGATGATCTCGCGTTTGCGGGAATGGAACCTCGCGCGCGAGCGGCGCGGCGAAGCGCCGGTGGACATGGGCGTCGGGCTCAACACCGACAGCATCGTCGCCGGCAATATCGGTAGCAGCAAGCGGATGGACTACACCATGATCGGCGACGGGGTGAACCTCGCCGCGCGGCTGGAGGGCGCCTGCAAGCAATATCACGCCCGCATCCTGCTTTCGGGCCATACGATGAAGCGGCTGAAGGGCATCTACCGGCTGCGCGAGATCGACAGGGTGCAGGTCAAGGGCAAGACGAAGCCGGTCGATATCTATGAATGCCTCGACTATCACTCGGATGCGAGCTTTCCCAACATGATGGATGCGGTCGGCCATTTCCGCGAGGGGATCGCGCGCTATCGCGGACGGGAGTTCGAGCGCGCGGCGCGCTCCTTCCATCAGGCGCTGCGGGCCAACCCGGCCGACGAGATGGCCTCGCTCTATATCGAACGCTGCTCGATCATGCAGGCGGCGCCTCCGGCCGGGGACTGGGACGGCGTCTGGGTGATGAACGAGAAGTGAGGGGCGCCGGTCACGCCTCGAAGACGATCCGGCCGATATAGGGCAGGTTCCGGTTCCGCTGCGCATAGTCGACGCCATAGCCGACGACGAACTCATCCGGGATCTCGAAGCCGATATAGCGGGCCGCCACCTCCTTTTCGCGCTGCGAGGGCTTGTCCAGCAGCGCGCAGACCTCCAGCCGTTTCGGCCCGCGCGATTCCAGAAGATGCAGGACATGGCTGAGCGTATGGCCGGTGTCGATGATGTCCTCGACCACCAGCACGTCCAGCCCCTCGATCGGCGCGCGCAGGTCCTTCATGATCCGCACCTCGCGGCTCGACGCCGCAGCGTCGCCATAGGACGAGGCCTCGATGAAGTCGATCTCCCCCGGCAGA
>JBKECG010000434.1:0-1685 GCA_047974395.1 Pikeienuella sp.
GCAGGGCCTGACACAGTCACTGCTTGAATTCGCTATCGGCGATCAGGAGACAATATTGCCGCTTGATGCAGAAACCGGGAAACAGCTTTTCGTCTGGTCATGCTGGCCGGAAAAGAGTGAAGCGCTGGAGAGGTTTCAATCGCGCAGGCCCGGATATTTGTCCGACACATGGGTCTGCGATACATCCAATCCCCGCATCAAGACCGGCCGCTCCGCCGTCACCTGGCGGCTTTACGGCGTGCCCGACAGCGCCAAATGGGGCTACTGAGCCTCAGCGCCGCTTCTCGTCATCCGGCATGATGATCATCGCCGAAAACTCCGCCTCGGCGGCGATATCGCCATCGACCTTCGCCTCGCCCCAGAATTTCCAGATCTTGCCGCGCCCGCGCAGGATCTTCACATGCAGCTCCAGCCGGTCGCCGGGCGCGACGATGCGGCGGAAGCGGGTCTTGTCCAGGGTCATGAAATAGACGAGGAGGCCGCGGTCGATCATCTCCTGCGTCTCGACCACCAGCACGCCGGCGGTCTGGGCCATGGCCTCGACGATCAGCACGCCGGGCATCACCGGCTTTTCCGGGAAATGGCCCTGAAAGAACGGCTCGTTCACGGTGACGTTCTTGACGCCGACAGCGGAAGCCCCGACCCGGATATCCTGCACCGCGTCGATCAGCAGAAAAGGATAGCGATGCGGGATCATGCGCTTGATGCGCGCCACATCAGCTGTTCTCAGCTCGGTCTTCTCGCTTCCGTCCATGCCCGCCGCTCTCGCCGTCCGCGCTTGTTCTGATCTGTCATAACGCGCCGGACGCGAGCGTCAAGCGGCGCCGGGGGGATTGGCTCATTCGCTCCCGACAGAGCGCGCGCCGCGCGGCGGCGGCGGGGGCAGCGCGACGCTGGCGCGGGCGTTGAAGCGGCGGATCACCTCTTCGGTCATGTCCGCGCCCGGCTGCGCCGCCAGGACCGAGCGCGCGTCCACGATCATCACCGCCCCGGTTTCGGCCAGCAATTCCCGCAGGACCGGCTCCAGCGCCTCGACAAGCTGACGGCGGGCGGCGACGAAACGGGCCTGAAGCGCCTCGCCCTTCTCCTGGCTTTCGCGCCGCGCCTCGCGCACGCGGGCGTCGAAGGCGCGGACGCGGGCTTCGAACACCTCTTTCGGCGCGATCTCGCGCATCGCCGCGATCTCGCCCTCCTCCGCCTCCAGCGAGGCGCGAAGCTCATCAAGTTCGGCCTTGAGCGCCACGCGCGCCGCGCGCTCCTGCGCGCCGAGCCCGGCGGCCGGCGCGCTTTCGCTCAGCGCCCGTTCACGATCGACGATCAGAACCGCAACCGTCCCCTGCGCCGCCGCCGGAATAGCGGCCAGAGCGAGGGCCAGCGCCGCGATCGGCCCGAGGACCCGGCTACGCGCAAGCCCCATTCAGAACCGGGTGCCGACGGTCAGACGGAAGAACTCGGTCTCGTCGCCATCCTCCTTGGCCAGCGGCACCGCGAAATTCAGCCGCAGCGGGCCGAAGCCCGAATCCCAGAAGATGCTGGCCCCGACCGCGGCGCGGAGATTGGCGGCGTCGTCGACGCCGATATCCAGCCCGTTGGAGGCGCTGTCCTGGTTGCCGTCGCGGGCCGAGGTCGAATCCAGCCCCCAGAGCGTGCCGACATCGGCGAAGAGCCCGCCATGGATGCCGAAT
>JBKECG010000445.1:0-8596 GCA_047974395.1 Pikeienuella sp.
CATCAGCGTGGAGGTGATCGGAAAACCGGTCTTGGCGACCAGTTCGCGCAGCAGCTGGCTCGCGCCGGGGCCGGAATTCACCACGCCGCCGCCGGACTAGATGATCGGGCGCTCGGCCTTCTCGATCAGGGCGACAGCCTCCTCGATCGCGGCGATATCGCCTGTGATGACAGGCTGATAGGCTGATTTCTTCGCGCCCTTCAGCCCGTGATCGGTGGCCTCGGCGAACTGGACGTCCTTCGGGATGTCGATCAGCACCGGACCGGGCCGGCCGGAGGTGGCGACATGGAACGCCTCGTGGATCACGTCGCCGAGCTTCGCCGTGTCCTTCACCAGCCAGTTATGCTTGGTGCAGGGACGGGTGATGCCGACCGTGTCGGCCTCCTGAAAGGCGTCATTGCCGATCAGGAAGGTCGGGACCTGCCCGGAAAGGCAGATGATCGGGATCGACTCCATCAGCGCGTCGGTCAGCCCGGTGACGGCGTTGGTCGCGCCGGGGCCGGAGGTGACCAGAACGACGCCGGGCTTGCCGGTGGAGCGGGCGTAGCCCTCCGCCGCATGGGCCGCGCCCTGCTCGTGCCGCACAAGGATGTGGCGGATGTCGTTCTGCTGGAAGATCTCGTCATAGATCGGAAGCACCGCGCCGCCCGGATAGCCGAATACGGTGTCCACCCCCTGATCCTTCAGGGCGCGAACCACGATCTGAGCGCCGGTCATCATCCGCGACATCATCTCTCTCCGTCTAGCTCCCGGCGTCCGGGCCGGGCGTTCAGCCAATAAAAAAGGCCCCGTCGGGGCCCATGCGCGCACGCTCGCCGGATGAATCACATCCGCCGGGGGGCGCGCCTCTCGCTTACGATAAGAACGGTCCGCATCGGGCCTCTCCAAAGCTGCCGGTTCCGATTAGCCCCGCATGCGGGGCGGGTCAACCCGAAATGGCGAAAGAAAACTACTGTTTTTCGAGTTTTGCGACATTTTACGCCAGATTGCGGGTATCTCACGCAACTTTCGGAAATCAGCCGCGAAGCGGCCAGTCCCTCATCCGGTTTCGAAACCATGTCATCTGCCTTTTGGCGTAATTCCTTGTGGCTTTCCGGGCGCGCGCGGCGGCCTCCTCCAGAGAGATCTCGCCGGCGAGATGCGCGAACAGCTCCGGCGCGCCGATGGCCTTCATCGACGGCAGCGCCGGGTCCAGCCCGCGCGCCAGCATCGCCCTCGCCTCCTCCAGCGCGCCGGCGGCGAGCATGGCGTCGAAGCGTCGGTCCAGCCTGTCATATAGCGCCGCCCGGTCGGGCAGGATCAGCAGGCGCTCGGCCCTCGCGATCAGCGGCGCCGGCGTCGAAGCCCGCCATGATGCGATTCCGCGCCCGGTCGCCTCCAGCACTTCGAGCGCGCGGGCGACCCGCATCGGGTTCTTCAGATCGGTCGCGGCGGCGCTTTCGGGATCGCGCCGGGAAAGCTCGGCCGCCAGCGCCGCCAGCCCCTCTTCGGTCAGCCTGCGCGTCAGCGCCTCGCGAACATCGGGCGGCGTCGGCGGGATCGGGGCCAGCCCCTCGGTCGCGGCCATGAAGTAAAGCCCGGTTCCGCCGACAAGGATCGGGCGAAGGCCCCTGCCCTGCGCATCCGCGATCCCGGCGGCGAGATCGCGCAGCCAGTCGCCGACGGAATGGGGCCGCGCCGGATCGACATGACCATAGAGCCGATGCGGCGCCCGCGCCTCATCCGCCGCGTCGGGGCGCGCCGTCAGGATGCGCCAGCCTTCATAGACCTGGCTGGCGTCGGCGTTGATGATCACGCCGCCCTGCGCCGCCGCCTCCAGCGCATGAGCGGATTTTCCGGCTCCGGTCGGCCCGGCGATCAGCAAGGGGCGCATCTTTCCTCCCGTTCCGGGCGCGAGACCGCTTATAGCGTCTCCGGCGCGCAGGGCCACCGCCTCCCCTTCCCTCCGGCCCCGCGCGCAGCTATACGCCGGGCGCATGAGCCGCGCCCATAACGCCCCCGACCTGCCGCCGGAGATCGCCCGCCGGCGAACCTTCGCGATCATCTCGCATCCCGATGCGGGCAAGACCACGCTGACCGAAAAGCTGCTGCTTCATGGCGGCGCGATCAACATGGCGGGGCAAGTGCGCGCCAAGGGCGAAGCGCGGCGGACGCGATCCGATTTCATGAAGATGGAGCAGGAGCGCGGGATCTCCGTCTCCGCCTCGGCCATGTCCTTCGAGTTCGGGGACTGGTGGCTGAATCTCGTGGACACGCCCGGCCATGCCGATTTCTCCGAGGACACCTATCGCACCCTGACCGCGGTCGACGCCGCGGTGATGGTGATCGACGGGGCCAAGGGCGTGGAGAGCCAGACGCGGAAGCTTTTCGAGGTCTGCCGCCTGCGCGACATGCCGATCCTCACCTTCTGCAACAAGATGGATCGCGAAAGCCGTGATCCATTTGAGATTATCGACGAGATTCAGGAGATGCTGGCGCTGGATGTCGCCCCGGTCTCCTGGCCGATCGGGATCGGGCGGGATTTCATCGGCGCCTATGATCTGGTCAATGACCGGCTCGAACTGATGGACAGGGCGGAGCGGAACGTGAAGGGCCGCTCGGTGGAGATCAGGGGGCTGGACGACCCCGCCCTGGCCCAGCATGTGCCGGCGGACCTGCTGGAGACGCTCCGCGAGCAGGTGGAGATGGCCCGCGGCCTGTTGCCGGCCTTTGATCGACAGGCTTTCCTTGACGGGACGATGACGCCGATCTGGTTCGGCTCGGCGATCAATTCCTTCGGGGTGAAGGAATTGCTGCGCGGCCTCGGCGAATTCGCCCCCGGCCCGCAGCCGCGCCCGACGGAGAGCCGTCAGGTCTCCGCCGAGGAGCCGAAAGTCGCCGGTTTCGTCTTCAAGGTGCAGGCGAACATGGACCCCAAGCACCGCGACCGGGTGGCCTTCGTGCGGCTCTGCTCGGGCCATTTCAAACGCGGCGCGAAGCTGAAACATGTGCGCACCGGCAAGCCGATGGCGATCTCCAACCCGGTGCTGTTCCTGGCCAATGATCGCGAGATCGCCGACGACGCCTGGGCCGGCGACATCATCGGCGTGCCGAACCATGGCCAGCTCCGCATCGGCGACGCGCTGACCGAGGGCGAGGATCTCCGCTTCACCGGCATCCCCTCCTTCGCGCCGGAATTGCTGCAATCGGTGCGCGCAGGCGACCCGATGAAGGCCAAACATCTGGACAAGGCGCTGACCCAGTTCGCCGAGGAAGGCGCGGCCAAGCTCTTCAAACCGGAGATCGGCTCCGGCTGGATCATCGGCGTGGTTGGCGCGCTTCAGTTCGACGTGCTGGGCAGCCGGATCGAGGCGGAATACGACCTTCCCGTCCGGTTCGAACCGACGCAATACACCTCCGCCCGCTGGCTGCGCGGCCCGGCCGAGGATATCGACGCCTTCATCAAGGCCAATCGCGGCCAGATGGCCCGCGACCATGACGGCGACCCGGTGTTCATGACCCGCATCCAGTGGGATATCGACCGGGCGGAGAAGGACTTTCCCGGTATTGCGCTGAGCGCGGTCAAGGAAACGCATACCTGAGCCCGAATCCGCGCGTCCGGGTGAAACCGGAGCGAATATTGACTTTTTGCATTGCGGTAACTATTAGACCCCGCAACAGAAGGGAGAGCGTCAATACGGGCGCTCGGGGCCGTGTTGAGAAAGCGGCCGTTTCAAAGCCGCCGGACAACACAAGGGGCCCGCATGACCACCTTCAGCGAACTCGATCTCGATCCGAAAGTTCTTCAGGCCGTCACCGAAGCCGGTTACGACAGCCCGACGCCGATTCAGGAGCAGGCGATCCCGCACGCCCTGATGGCGAAGGATGTGCTGGGCATCGCCCAGACCGGCACCGGCAAGACCGCCGCCTTCACCCTGCCGATGATCTCCATCCTGGCGCAGGGGCGCGCCCGGGCGCGGATGCCGCGCTCGCTGGTGCTTTGCCCGACGCGCGAACTCGCCGCGCAGGTCGCCGAGAATTTCGAGATCTACGGCAAATATCACAAGCTCTCCATGGCGCTGCTGATCGGCGGCGTGAGCTTCAAGGATCAGGACAAGCTGATCGACCGCGGCGTCGATGTGCTGATCGCCACGCCGGGCCGGCTTCTGGATCATTTCGAGCGCGGCAAGCTGATGCTGACCGGCATCGAGATCATGGTGGTGGACGAGGCCGACCGGATGCTGGACATGGGGTTCATCCCCGATATCGAACGCATCTTCAACCTGACCCCCTTCACCCGGCAGACGCTGTTCTTCTCCGCGACCATGCCGCCGGAGATCACCCGCCTCACGCAGGAATTCCTGCACAACCCGGTGCGGGTGGAGGTCGCGCGCCAGGCGACGACCGGCGAGAACATCACCCAGCGGGTGGTGGAGTGGAAGCCGAGCGACAAGGCGGCCGCCGATGGCGAGAAGCGCGACCTGCTGCGCGCGCTGATCGACGGCGAAGGCGAGAAGCTGACCAACGCCATCGTCTTCTGCAACCGCAAGTCGAATGTGGATATCGTCGCCAAGAGCCTTGCGAAACATGGCTACAACGCCGCCGCGATCCATGGCGATCTGGACCAGAAGGTCCGCATGCGGACGCTGGACGGGTTCCGCTCCGGCGAGATCAAGATCCTGGTCGCCTCGGATGTGGCGGCGCGCGGGCTGGATATTCCGCTCGTGAGCCATGTGTTCAATTTCGACGTGCCGATCCAGTCCGAGGATTACGTCCACCGGATCGGCCGCACCGGCCGCGCCGGCCGCTCGGGCGACGCCTTCACCCTGTTCCTGCCGCATGAGCAGAAATATCTCGACAAGATCGAGGAGCTGATCGGCGCCAGGATCGACCGGATGGACACGCCGACCGAGGGCGTGCGCCTTGGCCGTCGCCCGCGCCCGGATACGCGCAGCGAAGGCAAGCGCGCGCGCGGCCCGCGGCGCGGCGCGGCGCGCAAGGAGACCGCCGAGGAGCCGCAGGCCGCCGCCGAAGAGGCCGCGCCCGTGGAAGCCAGGCGCGAAGAGCCGAAGCGCAAACAGGGCGGCGAACGTCGCCGGCGCGATCAGGATGCGAAACACCCGCCGGTGATCGGCCTCGGCGATCACGTGCCGGCCTTCCTCTCGATCCCGATCCCGAAATCCAAGGCCCGCGCCAGCCGCGCCAAATCGGATTCGGGCACCGAGGCGGCCTGAGCCCCCGCGGCCGACCAGCTCTTCCCGACGCTTCGGCGCAGGTCGCTGAGCGCAGCAGGACCGTGTTCACGTCCCCGGCCGGACAGGCGTCTACGCCTCCCCGATAGCGCTTCGCCGCTGTTTCGACGGACTGGGCTGGATCAGAATGGCTGATCTTTCGCAGCTATGGGTCGAGGACGCCAGCAGCAGGATCAGTTCCGCCTCCTCCGTCTCCATTTCAAGAGCTCTGGCGACGGCCAGCGGCGCAAAGGCCGCGCCGACATCGCCAAAGGCGACGCCGGGATATTCCGGCTCGGCGCCTGCCGCCAGATGAGGCCCGCTCAGGCGATGAAAACAATAGGACAGCTCCGCCGCCCGGTAGCGGCTGTTGTTCCAGTCCGACAGGACCACCGCCACGGGGGCTTCGACGCCATCGAGCGCCTCCAGCGCGCAGTCGCTCAGGCCGGTGAAGGCGCTGTCGGCGCCTGACCGCTCCCCCGCCTCCTCCTGCGCTGATCCGGCCGACAGGACGCGGTGAAACCCCGGATCGGCCTTGCTCGGGTCCTCGACCTCGGGGACAAGCAGAATCAGGCCGGCGGCTTCGCCGGGGACCAGCCCATAGGGGCTGCTGTCGCTGAACAGCAGGTTCTGCGCGGAACAGGCGAGCAGACGGTCACGGTCGTTGAAACTGTCCACAGCCGCGACCAGAAGCCCCCGCTCCGCGAGGCCCTTTTCGGCGGCGGCGGCGATGGCGACGCCGGGGCCCGCCTGCCCCCCGAAAATCACCCGCACCTCGCCGATCTCGAAGCCACCAGTCCCGCCAAGATCGTCGCGCAGGCGCCGCGCAAGCCCCTTGGCCAGATCGGACAGACGATCCGGCCCGCAACCATCCCGATCGGAGACCTCCGGCAGGTTCAGGATGATGTCCAGCGGCCAGTCGGTCGCCCCCCGGACCTTCGTGATATTCTCAAGAAAATCGGCCGTGGCCTCCGCGAGCAGCGCCCCGCAGCGCGCTTCGAAGCTGTCCAGACCCTCGCGCGCGCGAAAGGCGCAGATCTGCGGCCGATACGCGCTGTCGATGAATGCGGGGTTGGAAAAATACGCCGACCCCCGGTCGGAAAGATCCGCCGAGGTCCCCGCCGCCGTGCCGGCGAAGGCGGTCGAAAGCCCGATGCCTGCAATCAGAAAGCTCAACGGAGGTCGCTCCACCCGGCTCGTCACGAAATCTCCAGCCGCAAGGAGGCGCGGTCCAGTTCTTCGCCGCTGATGCAGTTCAGCATCTCGAACAGAAAGGCGCGCTGGATCGAGATATTGTCGATGATCAGGGGGGCGCCCTCCCCTTCCGCGCCGCGGAAAATCTCCTCCTCGCCCGGCTCGAATTCCGGGTCGGCGCCGATGGGGATGAAGGCCGGAACGCCCGCCATCGTCAGCAGCGCATCCTCTATGGCCGGATCAATGGCGCCAGCCGGAAAGCCCGACACCTTGAGCCGCCCGGCCTCGATCAGGGCTTCGCCCCCATCCTCGTCCGATCCCGAGGCGTCGTCGATCACCCGGTCGAACGGAATCTCGACCGAAACCGCCCCGTCGATCCCGGTCGCCGTCACCTCGATCCGTTCGACGGCGCCGGTAAAGGTGATCCCGCCGAAAACCGCCCGCGCTTCGTCCTCGTCACCGATCGCCGCGACCAGTTCCTCAAAGGCGCCGTCCGGGGTGTGGTGATGGCTGTGAACGATCCGCAAAAGCACCGTCAGCAGATTTATGTGGCCGCCGTCGCCTTCGAAGATGACGCGGCTGCGGTCAGGTCCGGCGCGTTCGAGCGCAAGCCGGGCGAACCGCGCCCCGATGGGCCGCATGAGAAAGCCCGCGCGCAACAGGACCCCCAGCTTGTCGAGATCGCCGACCAGCAGGTCCACGCACTCATCCGGCAAGCCGTCCTCAACGGCTTGGGGCGTGTAGATCACGGTCAGTTCAAGTCCTGTCGCCACGGTCGGCAAGGCGGGCGGCAGATGGGTTCGAGAACTGATGTCCGCAAGCTCTGTCATTCGGATACGCCTTTCGGGCTATGGCGGAAACGATCACGCCAGCTTCGCGCGCGAGCAAAGTTCAGGTCACGCATAGCGGTTCAGATAACCCGAGATCCGCTCCGGCCCGTCGGGGTCCGCGCTCCGCCCGCCAAAAAGGCTGCGGATCGCCACATCATGAGGATAGCGCACCGGCGCCAAGGCGCGCGCGACGGCGCGATAGCACGAGATGTCCTCACCACGGTTCACATCGCCCCAGATCGGGACCGGGCCGGCGGTCAGGACTGCCATGTTCTCCATCCGCTCCAGCTTGACGCCATCCGTATCGGCCACCTTTTCGATATGCGGCAAACGGTCGAGAAACGGCGCCCCGACAAAGGTCCGCCAACCGATATCGGCGATACCCGGCCGAACATCGGGATGCTTGTCATAAGGGAAGGCCGACCCTTTGCTGCGAATGCCGTCCAGCGGCCCGCCAAGCGTGATCTCGATGGCGGTTTTGTAGCGCGCGAAGGTCATCGGGAATCGCGTCACCAGACTGTCGAGCGCGGCGGGGAGATAGAATCCCATCCCCTGCGCCGCGCTCAGGATCGGAAGCGTCTTCAGCGTATCGGCGATCCCGTCTGCAAAATCGACGAGTCCTTCGGCGACATCCGGAACCGAGATCTCCAGGCTGACCAGCTTGTGGTTCTGTTCGACCCGGAAATGCGGCGCGCGAGGCGCGTTCATATCCTCGGTCGGATAGCGGTTCATGCGCAGGCAACTGGCGAAGGTCTTTTCCGGGCGGGCGAGCCAGTCCCTCGCGAGTCGCAGCGACTTGTCGTCAAATTTTCGCGGCTTGGGGGGGATGCCCTTGTCGCGCACCATCAACAGGGCGACCTGATCGCCAAACCGGTCGATAAAGCTCTCCACAAGCCGGGTCACACCCGCAATGACGCGTTCGTCACCCAGATCACCATCCAGATAGGCGAGCGTGCGGAAAGCGGGTTCGGCGACCCCCATATTGTCAACCTTCAGGATCTCCGGCATATCCGTCCTACACTCCGGTATTGGCCCGCGACGCGCCCCGATCGCATTGGCATGTCGCATTGTCCACTTTCTTGGGTGACTCGCCGCCAGAGGCTCTCCTGTAGGCTTCCTCCTGACGCTGCTCCTCCTGCCAGTCGTCGAGATAGCCGGTCTCGGGGTCGTCAAACTTGAAATCGTAAACATCCTTCAGCGAGCCGTCCTCTCCGTGGACGGAGAAATCGGGCTTCACCTTGATGGCGTTATCGAAGATCGTGTCGGAACTGCTGATCATGTCGTAGATATCCTTGGCCGTCATCGCCGTATCCACAACATCCACGATCGTTGAGATCACGTTCAGGCCGGGAACCAGCTTGA
>JBKECG010000450.1:0-1770 GCA_047974395.1 Pikeienuella sp.
GAGCCCCCCGAATTCCGGGAAGCCACCAGAATATCGAAAAGCAGGCCGTGATGTTCTGAAAGCCGGTCAGGATGCTCGGATCAGCGCGGGATCAAACCGTTTTTCCGCGAACTGCTAGGGCGTGGATGCGGACGCCATCGAGTACCCGACGGCGGAATCCATCGTCGATGTCATGCGGAGCAATCAGGCGGAGCTGGCCTGCTCCGGCTATGAGCCGGATTTCGATATCAGGCTCTCGGGAAGCGAGTTTTCATCCGATACGCCGGAAGAAAAATACATGGGGCGCGAATCTCCCGAATTCAGCATCGTTGCGGACGGTGAATTTATATTCTCCTATCGGCTTCCGGGCCGCGAAGATCATGGCCTTATCAAGGTGGTAGTCCCGTGGTGGAAATATCAGGATTACTGCTATTTTGATCTGGAAGGCGATGATGGTTTCCATTCGGTCATTTCATCCGTGCATGAAGTGGGTCCGAATACCTTTCGGGGGTGCTGCCGGTTGAAATGATCGGGTCCCGGACCAGCTTCCCGCTGATGTAAAACAAGCGCGTGGTTGCGGCGCCCTTGCGGGCCGTGCATTCCTGCGCCGGTCATTCACCCATGGGGCGAGATGCTGAAATTCGCGCGCAGATTCGGGCCGGGCCGGCCTTCCGGCCCTTCGATGCCGGCGACGGTCTGGATGCTGGGCTGCGTCAGCCTGCTGATGGATGTCTCCTCGGAGATGATCCAGACCCTGCTGCCGCTCTATCTCTCCGCCGGGCTCGGCGCCTCGGCGCTGGCGATCGGCTTCATCGAGGGGCTTTCCGTCGCCATCGCCACGGCGGTGAAATTCTTCTCCGGCGTCTTCGCCGACTGGAGCCGGCGGGCGAAGCCGCTGGCGGTGATCGGCTATGGGCTGGGCGCGCTTTCCCGACTGATCTTTCCGCTGGCGGTCAGCGTCGATCAGATCGTGCTGGCGAAGGCGATGGACCGGGTCGGCAAGGGCGTGCGCGGCGCGCCGCGCGACGCGATCCTGGCGGCGGCCGCGCCGCCCGCAATCAGGGGCGCGGCTTTCGGCCTCAGGAAATCGCTGGACACGGTCGGCGGCTTTCTCGGCCCGCTGATCGCGGTCGGGGCGATGATGCTGATGGCGGGGGATATCGCCTCGGTGTTCTGGCTGGCGACGATTCCGGCGGCGCTGGCCATGGCCGCGCTGATCTTCGGCGTGCGTGAGCCGGCGGGCGAGCGGGCGGCGAAACGCGAGGGGTTCAGCTTCTCGGCCGCGCTGAAGCTGACCCCGGCGGTCCGGGCGGTGATCGCGCTGGCCGCGCTGATCATGCTGGCCCGGTTCAGCGAGGCTTTCGTGCTGCTGAAATCGCTGGAGGCGGGTTTCGCGCCGACCTGGGTCCCGCTCTCCATGGTGGTCATGCATGCGGTCTATGGGTTGGCCGCCTATCCGGTGGGGCGGCTTTCGGACCGGATCGGGGTTTCGGGGCTGCTGCTCTGGAGCCTCTTTTTCCTCGCCGCCGCGCATCTCGTGCTGGCCTTCGCGGCGACGGTCTGGGTCTATCTGCTCGGCACGATGCTCTGGGGCCTGCATATGGGGTTCTCGCAGGGGCTCCTCGGCGCGATGATCGCCGGCGCCGCGCCCGATGCGATGAAGGGGAGCGCCTTCGGCGCCTTCAATCTGGTCACCGGCGTCGTGGTCCTGATCGGCAACACCGCCGCCGGCTGGTTCTGGATGAGCATGGGTTCCGCCGCTCCGTTCCTGATCGGGGCCGGGCTGGCGGT
>JBKECG010000472.1:0-2468 GCA_047974395.1 Pikeienuella sp.
ATTCGGACAGGCGTCCATAGTTCCTTAGGCGCCCCGCCGCGCGGGGGCAAGAGCGCCGGATTTCGCCGGCCGATCAGGCGCCCTCGCGTCCGGGGCGGGCGTGAGCGAGGCGTGCGGCGCCCCGACGCCGGCTTCGGCTCCGGGTCAGGAATCCGAAGGGAACCCCGGATATCTTTGGCCGATGGCGCCGCGTGTAATAAAAAGCACGTTACTTTCACCGCAATTGCGCCATACTGCTGGTGTTGGTCGATGTGGCGACCGGCATGTGTTGTGGATGTATGTGGGGAAGTGGTTATGTCGAATGATGACTGGCAAGACGCCGGCTCCGTTCTGGATCTCGCTCTGGACGTGGCGCCGACGACGCGGGGAGGATATCGCTGGGGGCGATCCGAAAATCCGGAATATGTTCCTTCGGGACGGGCGGCCGTGCGCTGGGCGCGGCGGGCGACCGCGGGATGGGAGCTGACGCAGGATCCCGTTTACGAGCGCTGACGCGCCGCTGCGGCGCGGTCTTGTCCTGCGCCGCGAGAGCGTTTCATCTGCGCCCGGAAGGGCGCGCCGACCGGCGCGCGCCGAAGGGATGGGCGGATGCTGGCCGATTGGGTCCTGACGATCGAAGGAACCGAAGCGGGGGCGCGCGCCGCCACCGCGCTGGCGCTGATATCGGCGCTGGCCCATGCGACGCTCGGCGCGCTGCAAAAGGGCAGGGGGGTGGACCCCTGGCTGATCCGGGGCGCGATCGACATCTGGTTCCTGATCATCGCGCTTCCGGTCGCGCTTTTCGTCTTTCCCCCGCCGCCGGCCGAGCTGATCCCGGTGCTGTTCGGCGCCTTTCTGATTCATGGCGGTTACAAGACCCTGCTGGCGGCGGCCTATGCGCGGGGGGCCTTCACCGTGGTCTATCCCGTGGTCCGGGGCGTCAGCCCGCTGGCGACGGTGGTCTTCGCCGGGCTGGCTTTCGGGGAAAGCTTCCGCCTCGGCCAATGGGGCGGGGTGCTGCTGCTGTCGCTGGCGATCATGGCGCTGGCGCTGGTCAACCTGCGCAAGGTGGTGATCGGGCGCGAAACCCTGGCGAACGCGCTGGCGCTCGCCTTCGGCACCGGAATCTTCACCGCGCTCTACACCACCTATGACGCCTGGGGGATCCGGCTGGCGGAGAATCCGTTCTCCTTCCTGTTCTGGTTCTTCGTCGTTGATGGGGTGTATTTTCCCATTCTCTCCTGGACGATCTGGCGGCGGCGTGCGGAGCGGCCGCCCCTCGGGCCGATCCTGAAACGCGGCCTTGTCGGCGCGCTGGTCGCCTTCGTCAGTTTCGGCGCGGTCATCATGGCCACGAGGCTCGACAAGGTGGGGGAAGCCGCGACGCTGCGCGAAACCTCGGTGGTTTTCGCCGCGGTGATCGGCCGGCTCTTCCTCAGGGAGGAGGTGGGCTGGCTTCGCGGCTCGCTTATGGCGCTGATCGGCCTCGGCGCGGTGCTGGTGGAGTTCGGCTGAGGCGCGATCCGCGCTTCCCGTCGCCGCGGTTTTGGATTAAGCCGCAGGCCATG
This sequence comes from Pikeienuella sp., assembly GCA_047974395.1. GTDB lineage: Bacteria > Pseudomonadota > Alphaproteobacteria > Rhodobacterales > Rhodobacteraceae > Pikeienuella. The sequence goes on from JBKECG010000472.1 coordinate 1,548, forward strand.
AGCGCGAAAGAGATCAATCCCTTCCTCCGCATCGGTCTCGAATTCGGGCCGCTGGCGGTGTTCTTCCTGACCTACCGCGCCTATGCGGACAGGGAAGTCGTGCTTTTCGGCGAACCCTATCAGGGCGTGGTCGTCGCCACGATCGCCTTCATTCCGGCGATTCTATGCTCGCTGGCGATCTCCTGGGCGCTGACCCGGCATCTGCCGCGCATGGCGGCGGTGACGGCGGTGGTGGTGGTGGTGTTCGGCGGGCTGACGATCTGGCTCAATGACGCGACCTTCATCAAGATGAAGCCGACCATCGTGAACCTGATCTTCGCCGCGATCCTCGGCTGGGGCCTGCTGCGCGGGCGCTCCTATCTGAAATATCTGATGGGGGAGCTGTTGCCGCTGACCGATGAGGGCTGGCTGGCCTTCACCCGCCGCTGGGCGGTGTTCTTCCTCTGCATGGCGGGGCTGAACGAGGTGGTCTGGCGCGGCTTTTCCGAAGAATTCTGGGTCAATTTCAAGACCTTCGGCAGCCCGGTGGTGACGCTGGCCTTCATGATCTCGCAGGCCGGACTGTTGCGCCGCCATGCGCTTCCGGACGAGAAGTAACGGTTGTGTCGCAAATTTTCTAGGCGGTGTGGACGAATTGCCTCAGGTATCGGTTTGAGGATTCACGCGGCTCGATTTGTCTGATTCATGATCTGCCGACCGGATGGGAGTGTCGGCGATGTCCACGAAGATGAACGAGGCGGATTGGGATCTTGCGCTGGAGGTGTTTCGGGCCTGCCTGCCGGCTCGGGGGGCGAAGGCCAGAGACGACCGACTGTTCCTTGAGGCGCTCCATCACTTCACGGTCCACAACATCACTTGGCGGGCGTTGCCCGAACGGTTCGGACGTTGGAATTCTGTTTGGAAGCGGTTCGACCGTCTCGG
>JBKECG010000107.1:0-1634 GCA_047974395.1 Pikeienuella sp.
CCCTGGCGACGAAGAAGGCGGCGATGAAATGCAGACCATAGAGCGGCGTGAAGGACACGAAGACGCCACAGGAGATGCCGCGCGCGATGCGCTGCGGCTTGTCGGGCAGGCGGCGGATCCGGTGCTGCACATAAAGCGCCGCCCGTCCCCAGCCACCGCGCGGCCAGAAGCTCTCGCCCACGATCCTGAGCCAGCTTCGTCTGTCTCGTCTCTTGAAGACCACAGCGTCCCCGGACCTTTCAAACGTACTCAAAAGCGCGCTGCGCCTTGCGATCGGCATTGCGAAGGCGCTTCACCTCCGCCACGTCATTGTCGGCTTCCAGTGCCGTCATCACCATGTGCAGATGTTCCACATCGCGCAGATCATCGTCGATTTCGAGGCGATACTAGTCCGGTTTCCGGTCAATGAAGATCAGATCCGAGATATTGGCCTTCTGCTCGCCGATCAATGTACAGATCCGCCCGAGCACGCCGGCATCATTGCTGATCGTCATTCCCAGCGCCACTTCATAAACGGCCGGGTGCAGGCCGGAATGCCAGTGCAGATCGACCCAGCGATCCGGCTGTTCCTCGAGATCGACAAGCGTCGGGCAATCGATGGCATGCACCACCACGCCCTGCCCGCGATGCGTGATGCCGACGATGCGCTCGCCCGGCACCGGCTGACAACAGGTGCCGCGCGACGGCGTCTGGCCGGGCTCAAGGCCGAGAACGGCGCGGCTCCGTTCGACCTCTTCGCCTTCGCGCGTGGCGAGTTCGGGATAAAGCGTCGAGACCACATCGCGCGCCGTCAGCTCGGCGGAGCCGAGGCGGGCCAGAAGATCGTCGGGATCCCCTATCCCGAGTTGTTTCGCTGCGGTTTTCAGCGCCTTGGGCGTCGATCTCTTGCCGATATGGTCGAAGGCCACGCGCGCCAGTTCGGTTCCGAGCCGGATATAGCGTTCGCGATTCTCTTCGCGCAGGGAGCGGCGGATGGCGGATTTCGCCCGCCCGGTGATCACGATATCGAGCCATGTCGCCTGCGGCCGCTGGCCTTCGGCGGTGATGATCTCCACCGACTGGCCGTTCTTGAGCCGCGTCCAGAGCGGCACGCGCACGCCGTCGATCTTCGCGCCCACGCAACGGTCGCCGATCCGGGTGTGGATGCCCTAGGCATAATCGATCGGCGTCGCCCCCTTGGGGAGCTTGATGACATCGCCCTTGGGCGTGAAGCAGAAGACCTGATCGGAATACATCTCAAGCTTCATATGCTCGATGAAATCGACATTGTCGCTTTCGTTGAAATGCTCGGAAAGGTTGGAAATCCACTCTGCCGGATCCACCGCAAAGGGGTTCTCCGCCCGCACGCCGTCGCGATAGGACCAATGCGCCGCGACGCCGGATTCGGCCACCTCGTGCATCTCGCGGGTGCGGATCTGCACCTCCACCTGTTTGCCATCACGCCCCGACACGGTGGTGTGGATCGAGCGGTAGCCGTTCGATTTCGGCTGGCTGATGTAATCCTTGAACCGCCCCGGCACTGCCTTCCAGCGCTGATGGATTGCCCCCATCACCATGTAGCAGTCCTGCACATCCTCCGTGATCACCCGGAAGCCGTAGATATCCGAGAGACGCGAGAAGCCCATGCGCTTTTC
>JBKECG010000122.1:0-4843 GCA_047974395.1 Pikeienuella sp.
CGCCACTGGCTGGAACGACGTCTATCATTTCGGCAAGGCGGGGCGGGACGCGTGGGGCGAGAGGGCGCTGCAAATGAGCGTGGTGGTCGACGGCGGCGTGACCGAGGACAATATCCGCGCCAGCTACCGGCGCTGGCGATCGACGATTTCGGCCTTCTCCGAATATCTGAAATCGGAATGAGCATGACCGCGAACTGGCTGATCGACGATAGCCGGACGGTGCTGCGCCTTTCGGGGCCCGACGCGCGGGCGATGTTGCAGGATCTGGTGACGAACGACATCGCCCGGATCGGCGAGGCCGGGCTGGTCTATGCGGCGCTGCTGACGCCGCAGGGGAAATATCTTTTCGATTTCTTCATCTGGGCCGATGGCGAGGATCTGCTGATCGACATCGCCGACGACCGCGCCGCGCCGCTGGCGCAAAGGCTGGCCATGTACCGGCTGCGCCGGCAGGTCGCGATCGAGGCGACCGGGCTTTCCGTCGCGATGATCTGGGGCGGGGCCGCGCCGGAGGGCGCGCGGCCCGATCCGCGCGACGAGGCGCTGGGCTGGCGCCTGATCGGCGCGGATCTCTCCGCGCCCGAAGGGGCCGCCGCGCCGCGCGCCGATCATGACGCGCTCCGCGTCGCCCACGCCGTTCCCGAAACCGGGATCGAACTGATCCCCGACGAGACCTATATCCTTGAGGCCGGGTTCGAACGGCTCCACGGCGTCGATTTCCGCAAGGGCTGCTATGTCGGGCAGGAGGTGACCGCCCGGATGAAGCACAAGACCGTGCTGCGCAAGGGGTTGGCGCGGGTCGCCGTCGAGGGCGAGGCCGCGCCCGGAACCCCGATCGAGGCCGACGGCAAACCCGTCGGCACGCTTTTCACCACCGCCGGGGGCGAGGGGCTGGCGCATCTGCGCTTCGACCGCGCTACAGGTGAGATGACCGCCGGCGCGGCCCGGCTGCGCCGGCTGGACTGAGCCGGCGATGTCCAGCATCCTCAGGAACCGCAGCTATCGTCATCTCTTCGCCGCGCAGGCGATCGCGCTGATCGGCGCCGGGCTGATGACCGTGGCGCTCGGGCTTCTGGCCCATGATCTGGCCGGCGCCGACGCCGGCGTGGTGTTGGGGACGGCGCTGGCGATCAAGATGGCCGCCTATGTCGTGACGGCGCCGGTGGCGCAGGCCTTCACCGACCGGCTCCCTCGCCGCGCGGTGCTGGTCGCGCTTGATCTGGCGCGGGCCGCAGTCGCGCTTTGCCTGCCCTTCGTGACGGAGATCTGGCAGGTTTATCTGTTGATTTTCATCCTGCAGGCGGCCTCGGCCGGCTTCGCCCCGAGCTTTCAGGCGATCATTCCCGATATTCTTCCCGATGAGGAGGATTACACCAGGGCGCTTTCGCTGTCGCGGCTAGCCTATGATCTGGAAAGCCTGATTTCCCCGATGCTGGCGGCGGCGCTGCTGACGGTGATCAGCTTCCACGGGCTTTTCGCCGGAACGGTCGTCGGCTTTCTCGCCTCGGCGGCGCTGGTCGTCAGCGTCACGCTGCCGGCCTCCGCCCCCGGCCCGAAACGCGGCGTCTGGGAGCGGACGACGCGGGGGCTTCGCATCTATCTGGCCACGCCCCGGCTCTGCGGATTGCTGGCGATCAATCTCGCGGTCGCGGCGGCGGGCGCGATGGTGATCGTCAATACTGTCGTGATCGTGAAGACAGGCTTCGGGCTCGGCGAAGCCGAAGTCGCCTGGGCGCTGGCGGCTTTCGGCGGCGGCTCGATGTTCGCCGCGCTGATTCTGCCGCGCCTGTTGGCGCGGATTCCCGATCGGCCGGTCATGATCGGCGGCGCGGCGCTTCTTGTTCCGGCCCTCGCGATCGGGGCGCTGCCGCTCTCCTTCGCGCTCTTGGCGTCGCTCTGGTTCGCGCTCGGTTTCGGCTACAGCGCGGCGCAGACGCCTTCGGGCCGGCTGTTGCGCCGCTCCGCCCATCCCGAGGATCGCCCCGCGATCTTCGCCGCGCAATTCGCGCTGAGCCACGCCTGCTGGCTGATCGCCTATCCTCTGGCGGGCTGGTTCGGGGCGGAGCTGGGCCTCTCGTCGGCTTTCCTGTCGATGGCGTCGATCAGCCTTGTCGGCCTCTTGCTGGCCCTGCGCCTCTGGCCCGAAGGCGAGCCGGGCCAGATCGCCCATGACCACCCCGAACTGCCCTCCGATCATCCGCATCTGCGCGCGCATGGCCCGCGCGGCGGTCACCGTCACATATTGATCGTTGATGAGCTTCACCCGCGCTGGCGACGAGCGTAAGCGCGGGACCGGAGCGGCCGGCCGGCGACGGCCTATTCCGCCGCCGCCTCGATCTTGTCCTGGGTCTTCGTCTCGAAATCCGAGGCGTCATGACGTTCGCGCAATTGCATCGCCGGGGCGCCCGAGGCCCGGTTGACCATGCGTCCGCGGCTCACCGCCGGCCGGGCGTCTATCTCTTTCGCCCAACGCTGAAGATGGGCGTATGAGCCAACATCCAGGAACTCGCCCGCGTCATAGAGCCGGCCGAGCGCAAGCTGGCCATACCAGGGCCAGATCGCGATATCGGCGATGGAGTAGCTTTCACCGGCGACGAAGGGCGTCTCCGCCAGCCGCCGGTCGAGCACGTCAAGCTGGCGCTTGGTCTCCATCGAGAAACGGTTGATCGGATATTCCCATTTTTCCGGCGCATAGGCGTAGAAATGGCCGAAACCGCCGCCGAGATAAGGCGCGGAGCCCATCTGCCAGAACAGCCAGTTCATGCATTCGGCCCGCCCGGCGCGATCCTTCGGCAGGAAGGCGTCGAATTTCTCGGCGAGATAGGTCAGGATCGAACCGGATTCGAAGAGCCGCACCGGGCTCGGCTCGGAATGATCGACCATGGCCGGGATCTTGGAGTTCGGATTGATCCCGACGAAGCCGGAGCCGAACTGGTCGCCATCGCCGATCCTGATCAGCCAGGCGTCATATTCGGCGCCCTTCCGGCCGATGGCCAGAAGCTCCTCCAGCATCACCGTGACCTTCACCCCGTTCGGGGTCGCCAGCGAATAGAGCTGCAACGGGTGCTCGCCCACCGGCAGCGCCTTTTCATGGGTCGGGCCGGCGATGGGGCGGTTGATGCTGGCGAAGCGGCCGCCGCTTTCAGCATCCCATTTCCAGACCTTGGGCGGGGTGTAGGCGGTGGCGTCTGACATCGGAAAGGCTCGTTTTCGGTTGGCGTGATGGAGGTGAACTTAATCAGGGCGCGGCCCGGCGCAACCGGGGCGCGGGCTCAGACCGGCGCCTTTCGCTCTTCCTCAAGGGTCGCCGCCAGCCCCTCGCGATAGGTCGGATAGGCGAGCGCGACGCCCAGCTCCTCGCGCAGCCGACGGTTGGAGACGCGCTTCGATTCGGCGTAGAAGCTCCGCGCCATCGGGCTCATCTCCGCCTCGCCGATCGGGATCTCGGGCGGCGCGTCCATGCCCAGAAGCCGCGCCGCATGGGCGATGACATCCTCCGGCGCGGCCGGCAGATCATCGCAGAGATTATAGATCGCGCCGGGACGCGGGCGCTCGATCGAGGCCATCAGCCCCGCGGCGATATCGTCGCGATGGATGCGGCTGAAGACCTGCCCCGGCTTCAGGATCCGCCGGGCGACGCCGGCCCGGAGCTTGGCGAAAGGCCCGCGCCCCGGCCCGTATATGCCGGCGAGGCGGAAGATATGCAGCGGCAGGCCAGCAGCGCGCCATTCCTCCTCCGCCTTCACCCGCGCGGCGCCGCGGACGGTGCCGGGGGAAAGCGGGCTGTCCTCGTCCACCCAGTCGCCGCCATGATGGCCGTAAACCCCTGTCGTGGAGAGATACCCGACCCATTCCAGCCGTTTCGACGCGTTCAGCGCCGGACCCGCGGCGCGAAGCGTCGGATCCCCCGCCTCGTCCGGCCCGGCGGAGACAAGGACATGGCTCGCCTCGGCGACAAGCGCGGGCGCGGGCGGCCAGAGCGCGGGCTCCACCCCGGAGGCGGCGATGGCGGCGGCGCGGGCCGGGTCGCGATGGGTTCCGATCACGCGCCAGCCGCGCGCGATCAGCTTCGGCGCCAGCGCGCCGGCGGAATAGCCGAAACCGGCGGCGAGCATGACGGGGCGATCTGGCATTGGGTCTCCGGCGACATGAGGCTAGATTCGCGCAACCTAACCCCAGGAGCCGAGATGACGCGACCCTTTCCGCCCGTTCTTTTCGCCGCGATCCTCGCCGCGCTCGCCCCTTCGGGCGCGCGGGCGGTCTCCGGCTACGCCGAATGCGCCGCGCTGGCGGAGACCGACCCCGAGCGCGCCCGCAACGAGGCCCGCGCCTGGTATGAGGCCACCGGCGCGCTGGGCGCGCTCCATTGCGAGGCGATGGCGCTGACCGAGCAGGGCGCGACCCGGCTCGCGGCGGAGAAACTGGCCGCGCTCGCCAACGCGCCGGAACTGACGGCGGCGGAATCGGCGCCGGTCCGGATACAGGCCTCCCGCCTTTTCCGGGCCGAAGGGGACATGGCCGCGGCGCTGGCGGCGCTGGAGCCGGCGCTTTCCGCCGGCGAGGCCGCCGCGCCCGCCTATGTCGAGCGCGCGACGATCCGCTCCTTTTCGGACGACTGGCGAGGGGTGCGGGAGGATCTCGATTCGGCGTTGCGGCTGAAGCCCGGCGACGCCGCGACCCTGGCCCTGCGGGCGGCGACCAACCGACGGCTCGGCGACGCCGCCCGCGCGCGCGCCGACGCCGAGGCCGCGATCGCCGCCGATCCGAAGGAGGCCCTGGGCTGGTTCGAGCTTGGCTTCGCCGCGAAGGGCGACGGCGACGAGACCGAAGCGCGGCGCGCCTG
>JBKECG010000124.1:0-16715 GCA_047974395.1 Pikeienuella sp.
GCCGCGATCATGTCCCGGCGGCTGGCGGCGCTGGGGCTGGATGTCGCGGCCTCGCGCATCCTGCTGGCGGGGGAGCAGACGCTGAAGCTGCTCGCCGCCGAACGGCCGGGGGCGCGGGTCCGGCTTTTCGCCGCGCCGGCGCTGCATGAGGTTCTGGCCGGGCTGGCGCTGACCGCCTGCGTCGATGATCCCGATCTGGTGGTTCTGGCGCGCGATCCGGCTTTCGGCGTCGAGGAGATGGGCGAGACCCTGCGCGCCGTCGCCGGAGGCGCGCGGCTGATCGTCACCAATACCGACCACGCCCATCCCGGCGCCGACGGCCACCCGGTGCCCGAGACCGGCGCGCTTCTGGCGGCGCTGCTGAAGGTCAGGCCGGATCTGCCCCATGTCGGGATCGGCAAGCCCGAGCCGGCGCTGATCCGCGCCGCGCTGGATCTGGCCGGGGCGGAGGCGCGCGACTGCGTCTTCATCGGCGACAATCCTTCGACGGATGGCGCGGCGGCGGCGCGGATGGGGATGATCTTCCACCATATCGACCGCAGCGCGGATCTGCGCGAGGGGGCCGACCGATGCTGATCTATATCGCCCGCATTCTGTTCAAGTCCTTCCTGACGCTCTTCGCCATCGTCACGCTGGTCTTCTTCGCCACGCGTCTTTCCGGCGACGCCATCGACTATATCGTCACCGACGGGCTGACGAAGGAAAGCCGCGATCTGCTGATCGAGTATTACGGGCTGAACGAGCCGCTCGGCGTTCAATATCTGCGGTTTCTCGGCGCTTTCGCCGATGGGCAGTTCGGCCTGTCCTTCATCGAGCGCCGGCCGGTGATCGAGATCGTGGCCGAGCGGATCTGGCCCTCGCTGCAATTGCTGATCGCGGGCATGGCGCTGACCATCGTGCTGGCGCTGCCGATGGGGATTCTCGCCGCGCTCCACCGCAAGTCGTGGATCGGCAGCGGGATCATGAGCTTCGCCTTTTTCGGCTATGCGGTGCCGGATTTCATCTTCTCGGTCTTCATGGTTCTGGTGTTTTCCTATGCGCTGAACTGGCTGCCGGTGGTCGGGAACGGCACGATCTGGCATTTCATCATGCCGGTCCTCGCCTTTTCCGGTTCGCTGATCGCTTCGCTGACCCGGTTCACCCGCAACGCGATGCTGGACGTGCTGAGCCAGGATTACATGCGCACCGCGCGCGCCAAGGGGCTGCGTGAAGGGACGGTGATCCTGAAACACGGGTTCCGCAACGCCTGGATCACCGTCCTGTCGGTGATCGGCTTGCAGATCGCGACCCGCGCCGCCGCCTCCAGCGTCGTCGTCGAGACGATCTTCGCCTGGCCGGGCATGGGCCAGCTTCTGGTGAATTCGGCGATCCAGCGCGACTACCCGGTGCTTCAGTTCGGCGTCGTCACCGTCGCCTGCGCGGTCATCATCATCAACGCGGTCGTGGATATCGCCTACGCCTACGCCGATCCCCGCATCCGCCTGAGGGAGGCCTGAGCCATGGCCTGTTCCGCAACCGGGCCCGGCGCCCGCCGTTTCGCCCCGGGCCGGATCTGGGCCGAGGCCGACCCGATCCAGCGCGCGGCGATGGCGATGGCGGCGCTGCTGATCCTCGCCGCCTTCCTCGCCCCGCTGCTTGCGCCGCATGATCCGAACGCGCAGAGCCTGCTGATGCGGCTTCGCCCGCCCGCAGGTTTCGAGCGCAACGCGCCCGGCCATCTCTGGGGCACGGACGAGCTGGGCCGCGACATTCTCTCCCGCGCGCTTTACGGGCTGCGGCTGACGCTGCTGCTGGCGCTGGCCGGCGCCATTGTCGGGCTGCTGTTCGGCGGCGCGCTCGGCATGATCGCCGGCATGGCCGGGGGGCGGGTCGATGATCTGATCATGGGGCTGGTCGATGCGCAGATCGCCATACCCTTCACCCTGATCGCGCTGCTGATCCTTTCGATCTTCGGCTCGTCGCTGGAGGTGCTGGTGCTGATCCTCGGCGTCGCCGGCTGGGAGCAATATGGCCGCATCGTCCGCGGCGAGGTGCGCCGGCTGATGCGGCTCCCGTTCATCGAGGCGGCCCACGCCGCCGGGGCCGGCTCCGGGCGGATCGCGCTGCGCCATGTGCTGCCCAATATCGTCTCGCCGCTGGTGGTGCAGTTCACGCTGGCGATCTCGAATATCGTGCTGCTGGAATCGACGCTCTCCTTCCTCGGCATCGGGGTGCAGCCGCCGACGGCGACGCTGGGGGCGATGGTCGGGCTGGGGCGCGACTACATGCCGACCGCGCCCTGGATCGTGGTCTTTCCGGCGCTGGCGATCATCTGCATCACCTTCACCATCCAGATCCTCGGCGACTGGCTGCGCGACCGCGTGGATGTCCGGCTGCGCAGCCGATGACCCTCTTTCCCTTCCTCAATGGCTCTATGGAGGCCGCCATGAAGAAACTGCTCATCTCCACCGCCCTCGCCGCGACATGCGCGGCGCCGGGCTTCGCGCAGGAACTGACCGTGGGGGCGGCCAATATCTCTTCCTATCTCGATCCCGGCCGGGATCACTCCAATGTCGGTTCGCAATTCTATTACAACAGTTTCGACACGCTGATCGCCCGCGATCACGCCGAGGCCCAGGGCGCGTTCCAGCCCGGCCTCGCCACCTCGTGGGAGATGGTCTCGCCGACGGTGATGGAGCTGAAGCTGCGCGAGGGCGTGAAGTTCCACAATGGCGAGGCGATGACCGCCGATGACGTGGTCTTTTCGCTCAACCGCATGTTCCAGGCCGAATTTCCGCCCTATGTCGTGCGTCAGCGCGACCGGCTGGACAATTTCGCCGGCGCCGAGAAAGTGGACGATCACACTATCCGCGTCTCGGTCCACCGGCCGGAGCCGCTGTTCGAGACGCTGCTGAACCTTCAGCAGACGATGATCATCCCGCTTGATTACACCGCCGCGCTGGCCGGCGATCCGACCGTGGTCGAGAATGACGATTTCGAGGCCTTCTCGCTGGCCCCGGTCGGCACCGGCCCCTATCGCGTCGCCGCCTTCACCCCCGGCGAGCGCATCGTCTGGGAGCGGTTCGAGGAATTCTGGGGCGAGGCCGCGCCGCTGGAGCGCGTGAACGTGATCGGCATCCCCGAGACCGCCTCGCGCATCACCGCGCTCAGGACGGGAGAGGCCGATATCGTCACCAATATCGCCCCCGACCAACTGGCGATCATCGACGCCGACCCGAACATGCACGCGGTCGGCGCGGCGACGGCGCTGTTCCATGTCATGATCATGAATATGAACAACCCCGCCATCAAGGACCCGCGCATCCGTCAGGCGATGAGCCTGGCCATCGACCGCGACACGCTCAACGAGGCGCTTTGGCTCGGCAGGGCGGTGGTGCCCTCCTCGCATACGATGGAGGAGTTCGGCGATCTCTACATGCCGGAGTTGAAGACCTTCGAATACGATCCCGAGCGCGCCCGCGCCCTGCTGAAGGAGGCGGGTTACAATGGCGAGGAGATCACCTATGACACCGCGCCGACCTATTACACCAACGGTCTTCTGGCGGCGCAGGCCATTGTCGAGATGTGGCGCGCCGTCGGCATCAACGGCCGGGTCGATGTGAGCGAATCCTGGACCGGGAGCGACCCGGAGATGGCGGCGCGGAACTGGTCGAATCCGATGTATTTCGCCGACCCGTTCGGCAGTTTCGGGGTGATGTGGGCGCCGGACGGCCCCTCGGAGGGCGAGGGCCGCTTCAACACCGACGACGCCTATGCCGAACTCTGGGAGCGGTTCCGCTTCTCCGGGGATGTCGCCGAGCGCCGCGAGGCCTATGCCGGGTTGATGGAGCGCATCAGCCAGGACCCGCCGGTGCTGCCGCTCTACCGGCCCTATGAAAGCTGGGCGATGAGCAACCATGTCGAATGGGCGCCGCGACCGGGGCATATCCCCTATGTGCTCGATTTCCGCGCCGGCTCGATCTCGCTGGCTTCGAACTGAACCCTGAAAGCGCCGGGCGGCGGCCATGGCCGCCCGGCCACCTTCCCGAAAGGCCGCCTGAATGTCCCTTCGCATCTGCATCGTCGCCGATATCCATCACGGCGCCCCCTCGCTCACCAAACGCGGCGACGCCGCGCTGACGCTGATGGAGGAGTTCGCCAACCTCGTCGAAGCGGCGAAGCCCGACATGGTGATCGACCTCGGCGACCGGATTTCGGATATCGACCATGAGACCGACCTGCGGCTGGAACGCGAGATCGCGGCCGCCTTCGCGCCGATCAGGGCGCCGGTCCATCATCTGAACGGCAATCACGATCGCGACCATCTGGGCGTCGCCGAGAACGAGGAGATCCTGGGCGTCTCGCTCGGTCATGAGCTGATCGACGCCGGCGACTGGCAGATCGCGCTCTGGCGCGCCGACAGCAAGATCCATCATGGACCCGAACATGTCGGCTTCGACCTGCCCGAAGAGGATCTGATCTGGCTGTCGCAGGTGATGCAGTCCGCGCGAAAGCCGACTCTCGTGGCCAGTCATGCGCCGGTTTCCGACCATTCCCAGATCGGGAACTATTATTTCGAGCGCAATGCGGCGGTCTCCACCTATCCGCAGGCCGCGCGCGTGCGCGCCGCGCTGGCGCAGGCGCGGGTTCCGGTGGTCTGTCTGGCCGGGCATGTGCACTGGAACACGGTGACCAATGTCGACGGGATCTTTCACCTGACCCAGCAGTCGCTGACCGAGAGCTTCACCACCGCCGGCGAACCCGCAGGCGCGATGGGGATCATCGAGCTTGGCGAGACGGTGGACTGGCGCGTGACCGGGCGCGACCCTTTCGCCGCCACGCTCACCCCCGCGCCCGGCCGCTGGACCCCGCCGCTGCCGCCCTTCGCCGAGATGCGCCGCTTCGCGGAGAGGCTGAAGCGATGACGCCGCTGCTGAGCGTTCAGGATCTCCGCGTCGCTTTCGGAGAGACCGAGGCCGTGCATGGCCTCTCCTTCGACATCGCGCCGGGGGAGACGCTGGCGCTCGTCGGCGAATCCGGCTCCGGCAAATCCGCCAGCGCCATGGCGATCCTGCGGCTGATCGAGCGCGAGGGCGGGCGCGTCGTCGCCGGGCGGATGCTGTTCGACCGGGACGGGGAGGCGGTGGACCTCGCCGCGCTCGACGAGGCGGAGATGTCGCGCATTCGCGGCCGCGAGATCTCCATGGTGTTTCAGGAGCCGATGACCTCGCTGAACCCGGTGCTGACCATCGGCGATCAGGTCGCCGAGGTCTATGTCCGCCACCGGAAGATGCGCCCGGCCGAGGCGCTGGAGGCGGCGGGCCAGGCGCTCGCCCGCGTCGCCATCCCCGAGCCGGCCCGGCGGCTGCGGCAATATCCGCATGAATTGTCCGGCGGGCTGCGCCAGCGGGTGATGATCGCCATGGCGCTGGCCTGCCGGCCGAAACTCCTGATCGCGGACGAGCCTTCGACGGCGCTTGATGTGACCACGCAGGCCGAGATCCTGACGCTGATGAAGTCGCTTCAGGCCGAGATCGGCATGGCGGTGCTGTTCATCACCCATGACATGGCCGTGGTCGCCCAGATCGCCGACCGGGTGGTGGTGATGAAGGGCGGCGACAGGATGGAGGAGGCGCCGAAGGACCGGCTCTTCGCCGCGCCGCGCTCGGATTACGCGCGGATGCTGATGGCGGCGAGCCCGCGGCTGGGCGCGGGCTCGCCTGAATATCGGGGCGGCGGCGCGCCGGTGCTGAGCGTGGAGAAGCTCTCCACCAGTTTCGCCGGCCGGCGCGGCGCGCGCGCGCATGTCGTGCGCGGCGTCTCGCTGGAGATCCGCGAGGGCGAGACGCTGGGGCTGGTCGGCGAAAGCGGCTGCGGCAAGTCCACCTTCGCCCGTTCGGCCCTGCGCCTGATCGAGCCGCAGGAAGGGGCGATCACGCTCGACGGCGAACGGATCGACCGCGCCGACAAGGCGGCGCTCCGCCGCGCGCGGCGCAAGGCGCAGCTCGTGTTTCAGGATCCTTACGCCAGCCTCAATCCGCGCATGGCCGTGCGCGATCTGATCACCGAGCCGGCGCGGATCCACGGGCTGGTCTCCGCCCGCGACAGCCGCGATCTCGCCGCCGAGCTGGTCGCCCGCGTGGGGTTGCCCGAGGATGCGGTGGATCGCTATCCGCATCAGTTCTCCGGCGGGCAGCGCCAGCGGCTCTGCATCGCGCGGGCGCTTTCGGTGAAGCCCCGGCTGATCATCGCCGACGAATCCGTCTCTGCGCTCGATGTCTCCATCGCCCGGCAGATCACCGACCTGATGCGCGAATTGCAGGAGCGCGAGGGGCTCTCCTTCCTGTTCATCAGCCATGATATCGCCGTGGTCGAACGGGTCAGCCACCGGATCGGGGTGATGTATCGGGGCGAGCTGGTGGAGATGGGCGAGACCCAGGCCGTGCTGACCGCTCCGCGAGAGGATTACACCCGTCGGCTGCTGGAGGCGGTCCCGCGCCTGCCGGCCCCGCCGCGCGCCGATCCGCGCCCCGCCGCGCGGCCGCGGGCCTTGAGCCCGGCGTGAAATCGGGCGTCGGTTGCATGCTCGGGCTTGATTAGTTCGCCTGCATCTGTCTTTTTGTAACAAAATTACCGGCGAGATGAATCACCGGAACGCAAGGGGAGCGATGACGTGGCGGCGGCCATGTCGGGCCGGGCGCTTTGAAGTGACCTTGGCGCGGCCGCCGCGATGACGGGCTCGGCGAAGCGGGCGGCGATCGAGGAATATCATCGTATCGCCGCCCCTTCATGCCGCTTCAGACGGTCAGCCTGTAGGTCTCCGCCGCGGTTTTGCGGAACAGGCTGTCCTTTTCCTCCTCCGAAGCGCCCGATGAGAGCCGGAAGAAGGCGTTCCAGAGATTGGTGTAGCTCACCTGTCCCTTGTCCACCGGGAAATTGCTTTCGTACATCGCCCGCGCCGAGCCCCAGAGTTCGATGCAGGTTTCGATATAGGGTTTCCATGCGGCGGCCAGTTCGGCCGAGCCGGGCGGCGCCTCGCGCGTTTCGAAGCCGAAACCGGCCGTGTGCATGGCCAGGCCGCCGAGCTTGACGCGGGTGTTGGGCAGCGCCGCCAGCGCCGCCATGTCGGCGCGCCAGCCTTCGAAACTCTCTTCGCGCCGCCCGGCGAAACCGCCGATTCCCAGCACCCCGCCGACATGATCGACCACGATCACCGTGTCGGGCGCGCGCTTCGCCAGCGTCAGCAGGTCCTTGAGCTGCGTCTGGAAGGACCATGTATCCAGAACAAGCCCCCGCGCGCCCATGACGCGCACCGCTTCGGCGACGCTCTCCTCGCGCATCAGCCCGTCGGGGGGATCGACGACGCTGCCGATGATCGCGGGATCGGAGGATTTCGCCATCGGAAAGCGAACGCCGCGCAGCCGCCCGTTCGCGCCGGCCTCCAGCGCGTCGAGCACCCGGCCGATATCGGCCCCGAGCGTCAGATCGGCGCAGCCGACGATTCCGGCGCAGATCCGGCAGTCGCCATAATGGCCGCTTTCGGCCATGGCGGCGGCGCCGGCGGCGAATTCGACCTCGCCCACCGGCTGCAATTCCGGCGGCCCGTCGGCGCGATGCATGGAGCGGCACTGGATATAGACCGTGGCCCGCACGTCATGCCCCGCATCCGCGTCGGCCAGCAGGTCATGGAACATGTAGCGCGCGCCGGGCCGCTCCCAGAGATGATGATGCGGGTCGATGATCGGGCGGTCCGGTTCGATCGGCGCCTCGATAGTCTTCGCCAGCCAGTCCTCGCGCACCGGCAGGTGCGGCATCTTTGTCTGTTCCATGACTTCCTTCCTTTTCCGACATAGAATCCGGCGCGAGAGGCTTCGTCAAACGGATATGAGCGCAATGTCGCCGGGCGCAGGGAGGGTCGAGCTTGTTACGCTTCGGATTTCTTCGCGGCCTGTTCGCCGCCATCTTTGGCGCGGCGGCGAGCACGCAGGCCGCCGCACAGGGCGATGCCGATGAAATCGCGGCGCTGGCGGCGCTGCGCCCCGGCATGCCGGCCGCCGAGGCCGAGGCGGCGATGGGGCCGCTCTGGCGCGCCCCGGCGCCGCACAAGGGCGGCGTCGTCGATGTGCTGGAGAACAGCCATGGCTTCCGCCTCCGGCTCGACCGCGACGGCGCGAGCGGGAGCGTCGCCTTCGACTGGCGATTCAGGGGCGCGGTGGATCGGCTCCGCATGGGCATGTCGATCGCGGAGGCGAGGAAGGCGGCGCCGGACCTTCTGATCGGCGAGGATCGCCCGCTGATGCGCGGCGTGCGGGACGGGCTGCGCGACCTGCCGGGCGGCGCGCGAATGAGCGTCAAATTCACCCTGGAGAAGGTGAACGGCGTCCGGCTCTGGGCGCCGGGGGCCGAATATGACGAGCCCTTCGCGCCGCCCTATCCGGGGCCGGCCGGCGCCCCCGGCGCGCCCTTCGCCGATGCGAATCTGAAGCTGGTTGTTCTCGACGGCCTGCTCTACGGCAGGGCGCTCGATCTCGGCCGCCCCGAGGACCTCGCCGCCCATGTGCTCGGCCGCGAGGTCGATATGGAGGAGGAGGGCTATGACCCGATCCCCGAAGCGCGGGATTACCTCCTCCGCTACCCGCTCGATCAGGCGCTTCTGGATCAGGTGGAAACGCTCATCTTCGACGGCGGGAACGATATCTACCGCTATATCTGGTATTTCTGGAGCGGCGAGGATGAAGGGTTCGACGTCTCCAGCCTCGACGGGATCGCGCTTTGCCGGAATCTGAAATTCATTCAGGTCATCTCGATGATCGAGACTTTCGATATCGGCAGGCTCGAAGGGCTTGACCGGCTGGAGGAGCTTTCGATCTCCTCCGGTTTCACCAATCCCGAAGCGTTGCGGGCGCTGCCGGCGCTGAACAGGCTCCGCATCATCGACACGCGGACCTATGAGGAGGCGACGACCCCCGGCCATCCGACCCGGCGCCTGCTCGACGAGTTGAAAGCCCGCGGCGTCAGTCTCCATGTCGCGCCAGGCGTGTGGCGCGGCGAGCGGCCGGCGCCGTTCAACTAGAGCGCAATCGTCCGGGGCGCGGCCGCCCCTTGGCCGGGCGTTTTTCCCATTTCAATGCGGGGCGGAATGGCTCTAGTCTCGCGCAGGTCGCCAGCGCGCCAGGGAGGAAGCAAGACATGGCCCAGAAACGGAAATTCCGCTCGCTCGAATGGTTCGACGCCCCGCATCGGAGCGACATGGCCGCGCTCTATATCGAGCGTTACTGCAACAACGCCTTCACCTATGAGGAGTTGCGCTCCGGCAAGCCGGTGATCGGCATCGCGCAGACCGGCTCCGACCTCTCGCCCTGCAACAAGATCCACCAGCATCTGGTTCCGCGCCTGCGCGAGGGCATCCGCGAGGCCGGGGGCATTCCGATGGAGTTCCCGGTCCACCCGATTCAGGAGACGGGGAAACGCCCCACGGCCGCGCTCGACCGCAATCTCGCCTATCTCGGGCTGGTGGAGGTGCTGCACGGCTATCCGATCGACGCGGTGGTGCTGACGGCGGGCTGCGACAAGACGACGCCGGCCCTGCTGATGGGCGCGGCGACGATGGATATTCCGGCCATCGTGCTTTCCGGCGGGCCGATGCTGGACGGATGGCTGAACGGAGAGCTCGCGGGCTCCGGCACCGTGGTCTGGAGGCTCCGGCGCGAGCTGGGCGCCGGCAGGATCACCGAGGAGGAGTTCCTGGAAGGGGCCGGCCGCTCCGCCCCCTCGCTCGGCCATTGCAACACGATGGGCACCGCCTCCACCATGAACGCGATGGCCGAGGCGCTCGGCATGTCGCTGACCGGCTGCTCGGCGATCCCGGCGCCCTATACGCAGCGCATGGGCATGGCCTATGTCACCGGCAAGCGCATCGTCGAGATGGCGCATGAGGATCTGAAACCTTCGGACATCATGACCCGCGAGGCGTTCCTGAACGCCATCGCGGTCAATTCCGCCATCGGCGGCTCGACCAACGCGCAGCCGCATCTTCACGCCATCGCCAATCACATGGGCGTGGATCTGAAACCGGCGGACTGGCAGATCTACGGCCATGACGTGCCGCTGCTGCTGAACATGCAGCCGGCGGGGACATATCTTGGCGAGCGGTTCTACCGCGCCGGCGGCGTGCCCGCGATCATGTGGGAGCTGCGCGAGGCCGGCAAGCTCCATGAGGCGATGACGGTGACCGGGCTGAAAATGGCCGGGAATCTCGACGGGCGCGAGACGACGGATCGCGAGATGATCCGCCCCTATGCCGATCCGATCGCGGAAAAGGCCGGTTTCGTGGTGATGACCGGGAATCTTTTCGACACCGCGATCATGAAGACCTCGGTGATCTCGCCCGAGTTCCGCGACCGCTATCTTTCCACCCCCGGCGACGAGAACGCCTTCACCGCCCGCGCCATCGTCTTTGACGGATCGGAGGATTATCACGACCGGATCAACGATCCGGCGCTGAATATCGACGAATATTGCGTGCTGGTGGTGCGCGGCGCAGGGCCCATCGGCTGGCCCGGATCGGCCGAGGTGGTGAACATGCAGCCGCCCGACGCCCTCCTGAAACGCGGGATCATGTCGCTGCCGACGATCGGCGACGGGCGCCAGTCCGGCACCGCCGACAGCCCCTCGATCCTCAACGCCTCCCCCGAGGCGGCGGCGGGCGGCGGGCTTTCATGGCTTCGGACCGGCGACATGGTGCGGATCGACCTCAACACCGGCCGCGTCGATGCGCTGGTCGAGGAGGCCGAATGGGCCGAGCGCAAGAAAGCCGGCCCGCTGATCCCGCCCGCCAACCAGACCCCCTGGCAGGAACTTGCGCGCAACCACGTCATGCAACTCGCCGAGGGCGGCTGCATCGACCTCGCCATCCGCTATCAGAAAGTGCGCGAGACGGTGCCGCGGCATAATCACTGACAGAGCGAGGTCCGGCGGCGGGATGAAGCCGCCGGGCCTACGCCTCCTCCCGCGCCGCCTCGTAAGCCAGCATCGCCCGTTTCACCGGCAGGCCCCAGTGATAGCCGCCGAGGCCGCCGGATTTCCTCAGCGCCCGGTGGCAGGGCACCAGCCAGGAGATCGGGTTACGGCCGACCGCGGTGCCGACGGCGCGCTGCGCGTTGGGGCGGCCGGTGATGCGGGCGATCTCCGAATAGGTGGTCACATGGCCGGAGGGGATCTGGAGCAGCGCCTCCCAGACCTTGATCTGGAACGGGGCGCCGATCAGCTCCAGCCGGGTCTCGCCGCCGCGAAACGCGGCCTCGACCCAATGCGCCAGCGCGGCCGGGTCTTCGCGGAAATGCGCTTTCGGCCAGCGGCCCGCCATGTCGGCCATCGCCGCCTCGCGCCCGGTTTCGGCGGCGAAGGCCATGCCGCAAATACCGCGCGGCGTCGCCATGGCCAGGGTCTCGCCGAAGGGGCCGTCGAACCAGCCCCATGAGATCTCCAGCCCCTCGCCGCCGGCGGCGTATTCGCCGGGGCTCATCGCCTCCCAGCGGATGAAGAGGTCATGCAGCCGGCCGGGCGATGACAGCCCGGTCTCCATGGTCGCGTCGAGCACGGTGAAACGCTCCGACAGCAGCCGGCGGGCATGGTCCAGCGTCAGATACTGGAGGTAACGTTTCGGCGAGACCCCGACCCATTCGGAGAACATCCGCTGGAAATGCGCCGGCGAGAAGCCCATCCGCGCCGCGATATCGTCCAGCGAGGGCTGCTCGCCGGCGCGATCCCCGATCAGGCGGATCGCCTCCGCGATCAGGTCGTAATGGAAGGCCGAGGGGGCGGCGTGCTGGTTCATTTCGATATCTCCTTCATGTCGGAAAATGGCCCGGACCGGACCGCCGCGCCACCCGTTTCATGCGCCCCGTCTTCAGCGCGGGGCGCCGCCATTGCGCGCCCGCCCCGGCCTTGCCATAAGCCCTTCATGCTGCGCCCGATGAGCTATCATGAGATCGAGGAGGCGTTTCGCCGGTTCCACGCCGAAACGGCGGAGCCGAAGGGCGAACTTGACCACACCAACGCCTTCACCCTCCTGGTCGCGGTCGCGCTTTCGGCGCAGGCGACGGACAAGGGCGTGAACCGGGCGACGGCGAATCTGTTCCCGGTCGCCGATACGCCGGAAAAGATGCTCGCCCTGGGCGAAGAAGGGCTGATCGAGCATATCCGCACCATCGGGCTCTTCCGCAACAAGGCGAAGAACGTCATCCGCCTCAGCCGCATCCTGATTGACGAATATGGCGGCGAGGTCCCCTCGTCTCGCGAGGCGCTGCAATCGCTGCCGGGCGTGGGGCGCAAGACCGCGAATGTCGTCCTGAACATGTGGTGGGGCATGCCGGCACAGGCGGTGGACACGCATATCTTCCGCATCGCGAACCGCTCCGGCCTCGCCCCCGGCAAGGATGTGGCCGTGGTGGAGCGGGCGATAGAGGACCGGGTGCCGGCGCGCTATCAGCGCCACGCCCATCACTGGATGATCCTGCACGGGCGCTATATCTGCACCGCCAGAAAGCCCCGCTGCCCCGATTGCCTGATTTCCGATCTTTGCCAGTTCGAGGAGAAGACGACATGAAAACCTATGACGTGGTCGGGGTCGGCAATGCGCTGGTCGATGTCCTCAGCCATTGCGATGAAGCGTTTCTGGCGGCGAACGGGGTCGAGAAGGGCGTCATGACCCTGATCGACGCCCCCCGCGCCGCCGCGCTCTATGGCGCGATGGGCCCGGCGCAGGAGATCTCCGGCGGCTCGGCCGCGAACACCATCGCCGGGCTGGCGATGCTCGGTGCGCGCACGGCCTATGTCGGCAAGGTCAGGGACGATCAACTCGGCGCGATCTTCGCCCATGACATCCGCGCCATCGGCGCCGCCTATGAGACCCCGTTCGCCCCCGCCGACGCGGCGCAGGAGACCGGGCGCTGCATGGTGCTGGTGACGCCGGACGGGGAACGCTCCATGTCCACCTATCTCGGCGTCTCCGACGCGCTTGGTCCCGATGACGTCGATCCGGCGATGATGGCGACGGCGGCCTGGATCTATCTCGAAGGCTATCGTTTCGACGGCGCCGCCTCCGTCGCCGCCTTCGAGAAGGCGATCGGCGCGGCGAAGGGCGCGGGCGGGCGCGTCGCGATCACCCTCTCTGACCCGTTTTGCGTCGATCGCCACCGGGAGGCGTTCCGCAAGCTGATCGCCGACAGCACCGATCTGTTGTTCGCCAACGAGCATGAGATCATGTCGCTCTACCAGACCGACGACCTGCATCAGGCGCTGGAGCGGGTGAGGGCGGATGTGGAGATCGCCGCCGTCACCGTCGGCGCGCGGGGCGCCTATGTGGCGACGCCGGCGGAGGTGAAACATGTGCCGACCGCGGCGACGAAGGTCGTGGACGCGACCGGGGCCGGGGATCTTTTCGCCGCCGGTTTCCTCGCCGGGCTGGCGCAGGGGCGGGAACTCGCCCATTCGGCCGCCATGGGCTGCGTCGCGGCGGCGGAGGTGATCGGCCATATCGGCGCGCGGCCGGAGGCCGATCTCGGCCAGCTCATGCGGGATCACAAGCTGTGGGCGCGCTGATCCGCGATATCGGCGCAGATGATCTCCCTTGGGTCCATGCGTTGAACGAGGCGCATGCGGCCGCGCTTTCGCCCCTGAGCGCGCCGGCGCTGGCCGCGCTCGTCTCCGGCGCGGCCTATGCGCGCGCGGCGGAGGGCGGGGCGTTTCTGATCGGGTTCGATCAGGGCGCCGATTACGACAGCGAGAATTTCCTCTGGCATCGCGCCCGGCGGGAGCGGTTCCTCTATGTCGATCGGATCGCGGTGGCGGCGCGGCTTCGCCGGCGCGGGCTCGCGGCGGCGCTCTACGCCGATCTGTTCGCCTTCGCAGCCAGAGGGGGCTATCCCGCCGTGGTCGCGGAGATCAACGCCGAGCCGGCGAATCCCGAATCCGACGCCTTTCACGAAAGGCTCGGCTTTCGCACCGTGGGCGAGGCGCGGCTGGAGGCGCGGGGCAAAACCGTGCGCTATGTGGCGCGGGATGTCTGAGAGACGGCCGCGCCGAAAGCGTCATTGATCGCGGCGAGCGCGTTCGCGAGCCGCTCGTCGCCCTGACCGCCGATCAGTCGCCAGCGCGCGCCCGATTCCTCCAGCTCGCGGCGCATGAGCGACTGGAAACGCTCGCGAAAGGCGGGATCGCCCTGATAACGCGTGCCGTCGTCGCGCCAGACAAGATCCGTATCCAGCAGCAGATGGAGATCGGCGAGCGCCGCCGGGCGCGGGCGCGCCGGGGCGGCGCCGGTCAGCAACCGCTCCCATGCCCTTGTGACCAGCTCGTCCGTATCCTCGATCAGCAGCGGCCCGGCCATGGGCGCGATGGCGGCGCGGGTGGCGGCGTGGCCGGCCTCGATCGTCGCGAAACTGCCGCCTGTCCAGTCCGCGTCGCGACTGGCGTCGAAGACGCGGCCGAATTCGGGAACGAAACGCGTGCCGAGCCGCGCCGCCAGCCGGCTCGCCAGCGTCGATTTCCCGGTGCTCTCCGCCCCGGCCAGCACGACCCGCTTCTGGTAATGGGGGCGGACCGGGCCGGGGATCATGTCCCAGACCCGCGCCGGGTCCGCCCGCACCGCGGTTCCCGAGACCGGAAAGGCGAGGCGCTCCGGGTCGATCATCATCGGCGCCGCGCCCAGCTCCCGCGCCAGCCGCGCCACATAGGGTTCGGAGCCGAAGACGAGGTCGATCGGCCGCGGATGCGCGTCCCGGCAGATCTTTCGCCAGATATTCCAGAAATCGGGGTGCTCCGAAGGCTCCTGAGGCGCATCCTCCGTGAAATGAACGATATTGGCCTGCGGCAGCAGCGCCTTCATCCACTCATGGCGCAAGCGCCCGTCGATCGGATCGCGCTCAAGCGTGCAGACCAGCACCGTCAACTCGTCGCAGAGCGCGGCCGCCGTCCGGCAGAGAAAGACATGCCCGGCATGGGGCGGCAGGAACTTGCCGAGGAGAAAGCCGCGCGTCCTCATGCGGGGGCCGCGTTCATCGACCGCCGCCACTGGACATAACCGATCACGGCGAGCCCGAGAAACAGGGTGTAGAGCGCCGCCGTCGGATAGAGACCCTTGGTGAAATAGATGCCGATCGCCATGACATCGACCACGATCCAGACCAGCCAGCTTTGCAGGTAGCGGCGGGCCATGAGGGTCTGCGCCGCCATGCTGAGCACCGTCGTGCAGGCGTCCCAATAGGGCAGGTCGGCGTCGGTTCGGGTCGCCATGACATGGCCGAGCGCCACCGCCCCGGCCGCCGCCAGGATGGCGGAGAAAAGCGCGAGCGGGGCGGGCATGTCGATCACCCGCACACGGCCGGACTGGTCCCGCCCCTTGAGCCACCAGTATATGCCGAAGATCTGGATGATGAGAAAGAAGACCTGCAACAGCGCGTCGCTGTAAAGGCGCACGCCATAAAACAGCAAGGCGTAGGCGATCACCATGGATATGCCGAACAGATAGTTCCACATGCTGCGGCGTATGATCAGGATGACGTTCGCCAGCCCGAGGATCGTCGCGAATATCTCGAAATATCGGGAGGTGAGAATTTCGCCGAAGTCGTTCTCGATTGTCATCCGAATCCCGTGCGTAGAGATCTGTATTCCAGAGGCGGGCGGCCTATTCCGCGGCCCTCGGCAAGGCCGGGGCGGGTTCGTCGAACTCGAAGCTCTCCAGCTTGCCGGCCCGGCTTCCGGCCTTGGCGGCGCTGATCTTGATCTTCTCGACATCCTGACGGGCCTGCTCGAAATGGCGGTCCAGCGCGCCGACGCGCTCCGCCAGCCGGTCCATGTCCTTGGTCAGCAGGCTCAACTCGCGCCTTATCGCCCCGGCCTGTTCGCGCATGCGGGCGTCCTTCAGGATCGCGCGCATCGTGTTCAGCGTCGCCATGCAGGTGGTCGGCGAGACGATCCAGACCCGGCGGGCGAAGCCATCGCGGACCACATCGCCGAAGCCGGCGTGCAACTCGGCGTAGACCGCTTCGGAGGGGAGGAACATCAGCGCGCCCTCGGCGGTCTCCCCGGCGATGATGTATTTCTCGGCGATGGCGCGGATATGGATCTGCACCGCGCTGCGGAAGGCGCGGGCGGCGTCCTGCTTCGCGCGCTCGGTTTCCGCCGCGCGCAGGGCCTCATAGGCTTCGAGCGGGAATTTCGCGTCGATCGCGATCGGGCCGGGCGGGTTCGGCAGATGGATCAGGCAGTCGGCGCGCTTGCCGTTGGAGAGCGTCGCCTGAAGGGCGTAGGCGTCGGGCGGCAGCGCCCTGGCGACGATCTCCGCCAACTGGATCTCGCCGAAGGCGCCGCGGGCCTGCTTGTTGGAGAGGATGTCCTGCAAGGACAGCACGTCGCCCGAAAGTTTCTCGATATTGCTCTGGGCCTTGTCGATGGCGGCGAGGCGCTCCTGCAATTCGGCGAGGCTCCGCGTGGTGCGTTGCGAAGAGCCATGCAGCGTCTCGCCCATGGATTTCTGCACCGATTCCAGCCGCCGCTCCATGGTCTCGACCATGCGCGCCTGCGCCGCCGCCTGCGCCTCGGCGACATGGCGCAGCCCGCCGGCGAGCTGATGCTGGTTCTGGTCCAGCGCCTTCACCGCGCCGCCGATCTCGGCGATGGCGGCGGCCAGAGGCTCCGTCGCCGCCGCGCCGCGCCGCGCCGCGCGGATCGACAGG
>JBKECG010000168.1:0-4920 GCA_047974395.1 Pikeienuella sp.
GTTCGCGGCCGCCGCAAGGCGGACCCGGTCGTTCGGGATCAGCCCGGAAGAGGAGAACGCCCCGATAGGATATGCGGCGATTTCACGCCGCGCAGCATTATGGAGACCGCCGGTGACCAAACGCACCGCCGCGAAACACAAGATCGACCGCCGTATGGGCGAAAACATCTGGGGCCGTCCCAAATCCCCGGTGAACCGTCGCGAATACGGGCCGGGCCAGCATGGCCAGCGCCGCAAGGGCAAGATGTCCGATTTCGGCCTTCAGCTCCGCGCCAAGCAGAAGCTGAAGGGCTATTACGGCGACCTGACCGAAAAGCAGTTCCGCCGCATCTACGCCGAAGCCGAGCGGATCAAGGGCGACACCGGCGAGAACCTGATCGGCCTGCTGGAATCGCGCCTCGACGCGATCTGCTCTCGCGCGAAATTCGCGCCGACCGTCTTCGCCGCGCGCCAGTTTGTGAATCACGGCCACCTGATGGTGAACGGCAAGCGGGTCAACATCCCCTCCTATCGCTGCAAGCCGGGCGATGTGGTCGAGGTGCGCGAGAAGTCGCGCCAGCTCGTCATCCTGCTCGAAGCGGTGCAGTTGCCGGAGCGCGACGTGCCCGAATATGTGACCGCCGATCATTCCAAGATGTCGGCGACCTTCGTGCGCGCGCCCGCGCTCTCCGACGTGCCCTATGCGGCGCCGATGGAGCCGAATCTGGTCGTCGAGTATTACGCGAAGAACTGATCCGGCCGACCGGGCGCCTCGTTCGCGACGGGGTTTCGGAAAGATTGCAAACCCCGCTCATGGGCGGGGTTTCTCTTTTTCGGCGCGCCTTCGCCCTTGCCGCGCGGAGCGCGCCGACGCAACATCGCTCGCCAACAGCGTAAAAGGGAGCGACGCGAGATGAGACTGAAGGGCAGGACCGCCATCGTCACCGGCGGCGCGCAGGGTTTCGGCGGCGGCATCGTCGACAAGTTCATCGCCGAGGGCGCGCGCGTCATGGTCGCGGATATCCAGGGCGACAGGGCCGAGGCCAAGGCGAAGGAGACCGGCGCCCTTCCCTGCGCCGTGGACGTCTCGCGCGGCGACAGCGTCGCGGCGATGATGAAGACGGCGCTCGACGCCTTCGGCCAGGTCGATATCGTGGTCAACAACGCCGGGATCACCCATCTGCCGACGCCGATGGAGGATGTGAGCGAGGAGGAGTTCGACCGCGTGCTCGCGGTCAATGCGAAATCCGTCTATCTGACCGCGCGCCATATCGTGCCGCACATGAAGGGGCGCAAGACCGGCGCGATCCTCAATGTCGCCTCCACCGCCGGGCTGTCGCCGCGCCCGAACCTGAACTGGTACAACGCCTCCAAGGGCTGGATGATCACAGCGACCAAGGCCATGGCGGTGGAGCTGGCCCCGTTCGGCATCCGGGTGAACGCGATCTGCCCGGTGGCCGGCGAGACCCCGCTGCTGAAATCCTTCATGGGCGAGGACACGCCGGAGGTGCGGGCGAAATTCCTCTCGACCATTCCGCTCGGCCGGTTCTCGCAGCCGAAGGACATGGGCAATTGCGCCGCCTTCCTCTGCTCCGACGAAGCCGCCATGGTGACCGGCGTCGCGATGGAGGTGGACGGGGGGCGCTGCATTTGAGCGGCGCATACCGCCCCGGCCCGCGCAACCTGCTGACGGACGTTCCCGGCTTCCGGGTCGGGAACGCCGAAGATCTGCGCATCAAGACCGGCGTCACCGTCGTCACCGCCGAACAGCCCTTCACCGCCGGGGTCGCGGTGATGGGCGGCGCGCCGGGGACGCGCGACACCGAGCTTCTGGCCCCCGACAAGGCCGTGCAGGCGGTGGACGCGCTGGTGCTCTCGGGGGGCTCGGCCTTCGGGCTGGACGCGGCTTCCGGGGTGATGGCGGGGCTGCGCGCGGCGGGGCGCGGGCATCTCGCTGGCGGCGTGCGGGTGCCGATCGCGCCTTCGGCGATCATCTTCGATCTGAACAATGGCGGCGACAAGGGATGGGACGACTCCCCCTACCCCGCGCTTGGCCGCGCGGCGCTGGATGCGGCGGGCGCGGAATTCGCGCTCGGCACGGCGGGCGCGGGAGCCGGGGCGACGACGGCGGGGCTTCGGGGCGGGCTCGGCTCGGCCTCGCTGACGCTGCCTTCGGGGGCGATGGTGGGCGCGCTCGTGGCCGTGAACGCGCTCGGGAGCGCGGTGATTCCGGGCTCCCGCCATTTCTGGGCCTCGCCTTTCGAGATCGACGCGGAGTTCGGCGGGCTCGGCCCCGCGCCGGCGCCTGCGCCTGACGCGACCTTCGCCACCAAGGCCGGCGGGCGCAGACCCGGCGCCAACACCACCATCGCCGTGGTCGCAACCGATATCGCGCTCGACAAAGCCGGGGCGACGCGCATGGCCTGGGCCGCGCATGACGGGCTGGGCCGGGCGCTGGTTCCGGCGCATACGCCCTTTGACGGCGACCTGATCTTCGCCGCCTCCTCGGGCGCGCGGGCGCCGGCGGGCGACCCGCTGGAGCCGCTGGCGCTCGGCCACGCCGCCGCGATCTGCCTCGCCCGGGCGATCGCGCGGGCGGTCTATCTGGCCGCCCCGCTGCCGGGCGACCCGGTTCCCTGCTGGGGCGCATCCGGCTGACCACTGACGAAAAGCGGCGTGGGCGCCGGCGGCGCGGCGCCCCTCACCCCTCGCGCCGCCGCAGGATCGCCTCCGCCGCCATGTCCACCGCGCGGTGAAGCAGCATGGCGAAGGCCGCGAGCACGATCAGCGCGGCGAACATCAGATCGACCTTCGCCCGCCCGTTCGCCAGCAGCATCAGATAGCCGAGCCCGCGAGAGGCCCCGACCCATTCGCCGATCACCGCCCCGATCGGGGCGTAGACCGCCGCCAGCCGCACGCCGGAGAGAAAGCCCGGCAAGGCCGCGGGGATGCGGATCCTCCACATCACCCGCCGTTCCGACGCGCCCATGACCCGCGCCATGGCCAGCCATTCCGGCGGCGTCCTCATCAGCGCGTCGAGAAAGGTGGAGGTGACCGGGAAATAGATGATCAGCAGCGCCATCGCGACTTTCGACGCCAGCCCATAGCCGAACCAGAGCGTCAGGATCGGCGCCAGCGCGAAGACCGGCGCCGCCTGGCTGAAAACCAGGATCGGCCTGAGCGCGGCGCGCGCCGGCGCCGAGAGCGCCAACCCCACGGCGGAGACCCAGCCAAGCGCGGCGCCGAGGGCCAGCCCCAGCAAGACCTCCGCCGCCGTGACCAGCCCATGTTCCGCGATCAGCGCCCGGCTGGTCCAGAGCGTGACCGCCACCCGCCAGGGCCCCGGCAGGATGAATGATGGCGGCGCCCAGAGCGCGACCACCCCCTGCCAGAGCGCCAGCCCGAGCAGAACGGGCGCGAGGATGCGGGCGGCCCTCACGCCGCCTCCAGCAGCAGATCGGTCAGCGCGCCGGTGGTTCCCAGCGTCTCCGCCGCGCCGGGCGGGCGCGGCGCGGGGGCCGATGGCGGGGCGATCTCGGTCAGGCCGCTGCGCGTCATCAACAGGATGCGCTGGCCCAGCCGGGCGGCCTCGGCCGGGTCATGGGTCACATGCAGCACCGTGCGCCCGGCGAGGAGCGACGCGGCCAGATCCTGCATCCGGGTCCGCGTCGCCACGTCGAGCGCGGAGAAAGGCTCGTCCAGCAGCGCGACGGGCCGGTCCTCCATCAGCGTCCGCGCCAGCGCGACGCGCTGGCGCTGGCCGCCCGAAAGCGCGCGCGGCTTGCGGTGTTCGAACCCGGCCAGCCCGACAAGGGCCAGCATATGGTCGGCCGCGCCCGGCGCAGGCGCCTCGCCGCGAAGCGCGGCGCCGATCCCGACATTGCGCCGCGCGCTGAGCCAGGGCAGCAGCATGTCGGTCTGCGCCATCAGCGCGACGCGCCCCATGAGCGGCGCGCCGTCGTCGGCGCCGATCTCGCCATCAAGCGCGATCCCCTCGGCCGCGCCGGCGAAGAGATGCAAAAGGCTCGACTTGCCGACGCCGGACGGGCCGAGAAGACAGGTCCAGCGCCCCGGCTCCACCAGAAGATCAAGCGGGCCGAAAAGAGGCCGCCCGCCGATCCGCGCGGCCCCGCGCAGGAAAAGCCCGGGCGCCGTCATCCGCCAAGACCCATGTCCCAGAAGCCGACCTCCAACCGCGTCGCCATGCGGAAACGACGGCAGAGACCGTCCCAGCGCGGCGCGCGTTCCGGCGCATCGCCAAGCCGGCGCGCGACCGCATCGTCGATCAGCCCGCCGACCGTCGCGCAAAGCGCCTGATATTCCGGCCCGGCATAGGCGTCGATCCAGTCGCGCCAGGCCGCGCCGGTCGGCCCCTGCGCCAGCCGGGCGCCGATCTCGCCATAGCCGAGCACGCAGGGGGCGAGCGCCGCCAGAAGATCGACGAAATCGCCGGAATGCCCGGCGTCCAGCACATAGCGGGTATAGGCCAGATTCTGCGGCGCCTCCTCGGCGGCGAACAGCGTCGCCTCGTCGATCCCCGCTTCGGCGCAGAGCCGGACATGCAGGCGCATCTCCTCGACGATCAGCCCATGGACCGTGGTCGCGCAAAAGCGCATCTCCTCGATCGTGTCGGCCTTGGTCAGCGCCAGCGCCCAGGCGCGGGCGAAATGGACCAGAAAGACGTAATCCTGCGTCAGATAGCGAAGGAAGGCTTCGCGCGGCAGCGTCCCGTCGCCAAGCCCTTCGACGAAGGCGTGGCGCGTATAGGCGGCCCAGTCGGCCCCCGCCGCCGCGCGCCATTTCGGAAAGACAACCCCGTAGCTCATTAGTGCAGCCTCCTTGGTGGAAGGTTCGCCTTATGTTGTGTGATCCTTTCGCTTCCGGCGCCTCGCTGCGACGGCCCGTGTCGCTTTCCAGCGAATGGCCAGAATGAGACCGGCC
>JBKECG010000182.1:0-7914 GCA_047974395.1 Pikeienuella sp.
ACGAGATGGCGCTGGCCGCCGGGCGGCGGATCTTCGGCGCGGCCGAGCTTTCCGAATTCGAGATCCTGCGCCCGATGGTGCTGGATGACGGCGCCGCGGCCGAAAGCCGCTTCAGCTTCGACCAGAGCACCGGCGAGATCCGGATCGAAAGCCGCCGGCGGCTTTCGGGCGGCGACTGGGGGCTGAACGCTTTCGGCGTGCTGCGCAAGACGCCGGTGGAGGCGCCGGAGGCGCAGGCCCCGGACCTGAAGGGCGCGGCGAAGCTGAACGGGCGCCAGCTCTATCAGTCGCTTGACGGCTACGGGCTGAATTACGGCCCCGCCTTCCAGCGGATCAAGGCGGCGCGGATGAACGGCGTCGCCGCCGAGGCGCGGCTGACCGAGGCCCCGGCCCCGGTCGCCGGCATGGCGCTGGACCCGACCATGCTCGACGGCGCGATGCATGCGATCTTCCCGCTGATCCGGCGTCAGGCCGGCGACCGGGCGCTGCGCGCCGGGGTCGCCTTCCTGCCGGTCAGGATCGGCCGCGCCCGGCTCTACGCGGTGGAGGCCCAGCCCGCCCGCGCCGTGGTGCGGCTGGTCAAGCTCAGCCCGCGCGGGGCCGAGGCGGAGATCGACCTTCTCGCCGAGGATGGCGCCCTGATCGCGGCGGTGACCGGGCTTCGTCTGAAATCGGTGGTGCTGAACCGCGCTGCGCGCGATATCGAGCGGGTCTGGCGGCAGGACATGGTTCGCCTCGCCGACGCCGATCAGGATTCCGCCATTCCCGAGTTGTGGAAGGCGCCGGCGGCCCGCGCCGCCGCGCTCGGCGTCACCGTCGAGAAAGCGCCGGAGCCCGATGTGGGCTCGCTTCTGGTCGACGCGCTCAGCCGGCGTCTGGCCTGGAACATGGCCCGCCGCTTCGCCGACGAGGACATGTGGATCGACATTTCCGCGGCGATCGACCTCGACCCTTCCGCGCGTCCGTTGCTGGCGCGGGCGCTGCTGGCGCTGGAGGAGGATGGCGCCTTCGCGCCGGAGACGCTGGGCGTCGGCCGGCTGACGGCGGATTGCCCCTATCCGGCGGTGGAGGAGCTGGCCCAGGCCCTGGCCGAGGAGGCCCCGACCCGCGGCGCCGACCTGATGGCGCTGTTGCGCTTCGAGGCGGAGCTGCCGGAGCGGCTGCAATCCGGTCTCGCGGAGACCCTGCCGCCGATCCCGGCGGCGGATATCGCGCCGGGATCGCGCGCGGTCTGGGCCTCGGTCGAGACGATCGTCGCCGATATCGCCGCAACCTGGGCGCCCGAGCAGCGGCTGGAGGCGCTGATCGCTGGCGCCGCGCCGGCCGGCCTGTTGCGCCGGCTCGCGGCGCTGCCGGGGATTTCGCGCCTGACGGTGAGCGATTTCGACGATCGCGTGGTGGAGACGCTGGGCCAGGTCGCCCTGCGCGCGCCGAAACTGCGCATCCTGCCCTTCGCCGGGGCGGCCGCCGAAAACTATGATCTGGTGATCTGCGGCGACAGCCTGTCGCGGCTGGGCCGCGAAGGGCTTTCCTCCCTCGCCACGACGCTGAATTCGGGCGGGCTTTTCGCCGCGATCGAGCGGGGGCCGGATCTCTATTCCGATCTCCTCATGGGTGTTTCCGAACCCTGGTGGGCCGGCTCGCTGACGCCGGAGGCGCCGGTCGGGCGCCGCCAGCCGGCCGAGGACTGGTGCGCGGCCATGACCGAGGCGCGGCTGGTCGATATCTGCGCCGCCCCGCTCCGGGTCGAGACGGCGGAAGGCTCCGCCTTCTTCGCCCGCGCCCGCCGCCGGATCGCGGCGGCCGAGACCGCCGATGAGCGTCAGGGCGCGGTCGTGGTGCTGCATGGCGGCGCCGGGGCGGAGATCGCCGCCGCCGGCGAGATCGAGGCGGCCATGGCCGCGATCGGCCGCGAAGTGCGGATCATGACCCTTGGCGACGCCCCGGAAGGGCTGGAGCCCGGATGGGAGACCGTGTTCCTGCCCGGTCTCTTCGCCGAGGATGACGACATGACCATCGCCGCGGCGCGGGTCGCCGGCGCGCATGAATGGCTGGCGGCGGCGAAACCGGCGCGGCTCTGGCTCGTCACCCGCGGCGGCCGGCCGGCCGCCGCCGGGGCTTCGGGCGCGCGCCGTCCGGCCGATTCCGCGCTCTGGGGCCTTGGCCGCGTGCTCGCCAACGAGCCGGGCCAGCCGGAGATCAGGCTGGCCGATTTCGATCCGGCGATGGAGACCGAACGTCTGGTCGAACTGCTCGCCGCCGAACTCGCCGCGCCCTCGGTCGAACGCGAGATCGTCTGGGACGAGGCCGGCCGCGCCGCGCCGCGCGTCGAGGCGACGCCCGGTCTTTTCGACCGCGCCGCCGATTCCGGCTTCAGCGCCGAGGCCGCGCGGGTGCTGGAGATCGGTCAGCAGGGCTCTTTCGACAGCCTTGGATGGCGGCCGAAAGCGCGCCGCGCGCCCGAGCCCGACGAGGTGGAGATCGAAATCCGCGCCGCCGGGCTGAATTTTCGCGACGTGATGTGGGCGCAGGGCCTCCTGCCCGAGGAGGCGCTGGAGGACGGTTTCGCCGGCGCGACGCTCGGCATGGAATGCGCCGGGGTCGTCACCCGCGCCGGGGCCGCAAGCGGGCGGAAAGCGGGCGATGAGGTGATCGCCTTCGGCCCGGCCTGTTTCGCCACCCACGCCACCATCCCGGCCCGCGCCGTCGCGCCGCTGCCGGCGGGCACCTCTTTCGACACCGCCGCCGCGGTGCCGACCATCTTCATCACCGCGCAATACGGGCTGGTGGAGCTGGCCAATCTCCGCTCGGACGAAACCGTGCTGATCCATGGCGGCGCCGGCGGCGTCGGCCTCGCCGCGGTCCAGATCGCGCGGCGGATCGGGGCGCGGATCATCGCCACGGCCGGCTCCCCGGCCAAGCGCCGGCTGTTGCGGGCGCTCGGGGCCGATGAGGTCTTCGACAGCCGCTCGCTCGCCTTCGCCGACCAGGTGATGGCCGCGACGGGGGGCGAGGGCGTCGATGTGGTGCTGAATTCGCTTTTCGGCGAGGCGATGGAGCGTTCGCTCGGCTGTCTCCGTCCCTTCGGGCGGTTCGTGGAGCTGGGGAAACGCGATTATTACGCCAATTCGCCGATCGGCCTGCGCCCGTTCCGGCGCAACCTGACCTATTTCGGCGTCGACGCCGACCAGTTGCTCTCCGCCCGGCCCGATATCGCCGACCGGCTGTTCCGGGACCTGGCGGATGGTTTCGCCTCCGGCGCCTTCACCCCGCCCCCGGCGCAGGTTTTCGAGGCCGATGAGGCGGTGGACGCCTTCCGGCTGATGCAGAAATCCGGCCATGTCGGCAAGATCGTGATTCGCCCGCCGGCCGCGCCGGCCCCGACCGCGCCCCCGGCGCCGAAGATCGGCGAGGGCGCCTGGCTGATCGCCGGCGGCGCCGGCGGTTTCGGGCTGGAGACGGCCTCCTGGCTGGTCGCCAGGGGCGTGCGCACGCTCTGGCTCGCCTCGCGCTCCGGCGCCGTGGCCAAGGAGGGGCGGAGCGCGGTCGCGGCGATGCGCAAGGCCGGCGCGACGGTGAACAGCGTCGCCGCCGATATCGCCGATCCGAAGGCGCTCAACGCGCTGATGGCGGAGATCCGGGAGGAGGGGACCCCGCTGCGCGGCGTGATCCATTCCGCGATGGTGCTGGACGACGCGCTGTTCGAAAGCCAGGATGCGGCGCGCCTCGCGGCGGTGATGCGCCCGAAGATCGCCGGCGCCGCGGCGCTGGACCGGGCGACGCGGGAAGAGGCGCTGGATCACTTCATCGTCTATTCCTCCGTCACCACGCTTTTCGGCAATCCGGGCCAGACCGCCTATGTCGCCGCCAACGCCTATCTCGAAAGCCTGATGGCCCGGCGACGGGCCGAGGGGCTGCCGGGGCTGGCGGTCGGCTGGGGGCCGATCGGCGATATCGGTTATCTGGCGCGCGAGGATAAGGTCCGCGAGCAACTCGCCAAGCGCATGGGCGGGACGCTGCTGACCGCGGCGGACGCGCTCAGGGGGCTGGATGCGATCCTGGCGGCGGGCGCGCCCGATCCGGCGGTCACTTTCGCGCCGCTGCGCTGGGGAATGCTGGCCGCCGACCTGCCGCTCCTCTCGACCCCGCTTTTCGAGCGGGTGGAGACCGCGCGCGACGCGGCCGGGGGCGCGGAGGGCGCGCTGGACATCCAGGCGATGATCGAGGGGCTGGACGATGTCGCGGCGCTGAAGGCGATCGTCGATTTCCTCGCCACCGAGACCGGCCGCATCCTGCGTCAGCCGCCGGGCGAGTTGGACCCGCGCCGGCCGCTGACCGAGATGGGTTTCGACAGCCTGATGGCGGTCGATCTGAAGCTGGCGGTGGAGGAGCGGATCGGCGCCTCGCTGCCGCTGATGTCGCTTTCGGACGGGGTCGGGCTCGCGGATCTGGCGAAAAAGCTCCTCGACGAGGCGCGCGGACGCGCCGCCGGCGGCGATACGCCCGAGGTGCAGGCCGTGGTGACGCAGCATGTCGCCGGCAAGATCGACGAGGCGGACCGCAAGGTTGTCGAGAAACTCGCCAAGAAGGCGGAAGACATGAAGGCCGAGTGAGGCGTTGCGAAGATGAGCGTTCACGAAAAGGACAGAAGCGCGCTGGTCGACCGGTTGCGCAAGGTGCGCGAGGCCCGCGCGCGCGGCGGCTCGCGCGTCGCGGCGCCGGTCGCGCCCACGGGCGGCAAGCCGACCAGGGCCTTCGATTTCTCGACCCTGCCGATCTTCGAGCAGATGCGCTTTCAGGAGGCGGTGGGCCAGACGCTCGGCATCGGCACGCCCTTCTTCCGCGAGATCTCCTCGCGCGAGGGCGCGCTCTGCGTGATCGACGGCGAGGAGCGGATCAATTTCGCCTCCTATGACTATCTTGGCCTGTCCGGCCATCCCGATGTCCGGCGGGCGGCGGTGGAGGCGGCTTCGAAATGGGGCGTCTCCGCCAACGCCTCGCGGCTGGTCGGCGGCGAGCGGCCCTTCCATGCCGAGCTGGAGCAGGCGCTGGCCTCCGCCTATGGGGTCGAGGCGGCGGTGGCGATGGTTTCGGGCCACGCCACCAATGTCACCACGATAGGCGCGATGCTGGGGCCGAAGGATCTGATCCTGATGGATCAGCTCATCCATAACTCCATTTCCGAGGGCGCGCGGCTTTCGGGCGCGGCGCGGCTGACCTTTCCGCATAATGATTTCGAATGGGTGGATGAAACCCTCTCGCGCGTGCGGGGCCGCTATGAGCGGGTGCTGATCGCGATCGAGGGGCTTTACTCGATGGATGGCGACCTGCCGGATCTCGCGCGGTTCGTGGAGATCAAGGCGCGCCATGACGCCTGGCTGATGGTCGATGAGGCGCACGCTTTCGGCGTTCTGGGCGAGACCGGGCGCGGCGTCGCCGAATTGCAGGGGGTCGATCCGAAATCCGTCGAGATCTGGATGGGCACGCTGTCGAAGACGCTGGTCTCCTGCGGCGGTTATATCTGCGGCTCGGAGGCGCTGATCGCCTATCTGAAGCACAAGGCGCCGGGTTTCGTCTTCTCCGTCGGGCTCGCGGCGCCGGTCGCGGCGGCGGCGGCGGCGGCGGTGAAGGCGATGCTGGCCGAGCCGGAGCGCGTCGCGCGGCTGCGCGCCAACGGCCATCGTTTCCGCGACCGGGCGGCGGCGGCCGGGCTCGATATCGGGCTGACGCAGGGCTATGCGGTGACGCCGATCATCATCGGCGACAGCCCGCGCGCCGTGGTCGCGGCGGACCGGATCTTCAAACGCGGGGTCAACGCCCTGCCGATCATCTTCCCGGCCGTGCCGGAACAGCAGGCGCGGATCAGGTTCTTCCTGACCGCCGACCATACCGACGAGCAGATCGACCGCGCGGTCGATGTGACCGCGGAAGTGGTGCGCGAGCTGGAGGACGTGGATCTTTTCGCCAGCCTGCGGAACTGAGCGGCCTCAATCGCCGATGCGCGCGGCGTAGCGTCGTTCGAACCAGTCCGAAAGGAAGGGCGGCAGCCGGTTGCCGAGAAAGACCATGACCGAAAACGGCCACGGGAAGGTCAGCGCGCCGCGCCGCCGCGCGATCCCCCTGCGGATGATCCGCGCGGCCTTTTCCGCGGGAATCTCGAAGGGCTTCGGCCCGTGATGGCGGCTTGACATCGGCGAGGTGACGAAGCCGGGGCAGATCACCGAAACCGCGATTCCATGGCGACGCAGCCCCGAGCGGATCGCCTGCCCATACGCCCGGACCCCGGCCTTGGCGGCGCTGTAGCTCGGCAGGTCGCCCGAAGGGCGGATCGCCGAAATCGAACTGATCAGCGCGATCCGCCCGGCCCGGCGGGCGATCATCCGGGGAATCAGCGGCTCCACGGTATGGAGCGCGCCCATCAGGTTGATCTCGATCTGCTCGCGGGCCTGTCCGGCGGGTTCGGGCAATCCGCCGCGGGCGATCCCGGCGTTGGCGATGACCAGATCGACGCCGCGCCTGTCGTCGAAATCGAGAAGCGCGGCGGCCAGCGCCTCCGCATCCGTCACGTCGATCGCCCGGCTCTCCACCATCGCCCCGGCCGCGCGGGCCGCGTCGGCGACCTGGCTCAGCCGCGTCTGGTCCCGCGCGATCAGCAGCAGCGCGACGCCGGGCGCGGCGTATTCAGCCGCGAGCGCGGCGCCGATGCCGCTGGAGGCGCCGGTGAGGATGATGTTGCGGATCATGCGGCCCTCTTCCATGGCGGCGGGGCGAGCATGCGCGCGGCCATCGCTTCGGCCCCCGGCCTCGCGCCCTCGCCGTCGAAACCGCCGGGAACCTGTATCGAGGCCTGAAGCGCGCGGATCAGGATATCCAGCCGCTCGCGATCGGGCGGCGCGGCCTCGGCCCAGAACCGGTCCAGCCCGCCGGCGAAGGTCAGGCCGGGCAGGTCATAGATCGCGGTCCCGAGCGCGATCACCGGCGTGTCGGCCCTGAGCGCCGAGAGGCCGACGGTCGAATTGGCGACGATCACCCCGGCGGCGCGGGCGAGCAGCGCGTCGAGATCGCCGCCGTCGAGAAAGACCACGCGGCCCGCGATCCCGGCCTTGGCCGCCGTCGCTTCCGCCGCCTCGCGCCATTGCGCGGCGTCATGGTCCAGAGGGTGCGGCTTCACCACCAGGAGCGCGTCCCGCGACGCATGTTCGGCGAAGGAAAGCGCCGTGCGGCGCAGGATCGCGCCAACCCCGCCCGGCGGGGCGTGGAGGCGGATCTGGAAATCGGTGTCGAGTTGCAGCGGCAGGATGAAAAGCGGCCCGTCATGCGCGCCGATCCGGGCCTCCGCCGCCTCGCGCTCCCGCCGCCGGCGGCGGAAGGGGAGCGCCTTGTTGCGGATCCAGCCAGCCCATTCGACGGCGGGATGGACAAGCGTGTGGATGCGGAAATGCGGATATGTCGCCCAGGAGGCGAAGATATTGGCGAGGTTGAACGCCACATCCATCGCTGCGTAGCCGAAAAAGCCGGCGCGAAACCGGGGCGCCGTACCGCCCGGCCCGGCAAGGGCCTCGATCGCCGGCCAGTCGCGGGGGAAACGGGTGCGCCCGCCGGTTCCGTCCGGCTCCACCGTCAGCCAGCCGGGCCTGAGATATCCCTGTTCGACCACATGGACGCGCAGGCCGAGCGGCGCCGCCAGCCGCGCCGCCTCGTCATGCCAGCGCCGCCCGTCGCCGAGGCAGACGATATCGGTGACGCCCTTCGCCGCGATCTCGCGCCGCAGCCACTCCGCCCAGCCTTCCGGCCGACCGCGATAGGGGAGCGCGCCGCCGCCGCGCCAGAAGAGCCGGTCTCCGGGGCAGAGCAAGACCCGCCAGACCCTCGCTCCCCGCGCCCGGAGCGCGGCGCCGAGATGGGCGAAGAAGA
>JBKECG010000191.1:0-2666 GCA_047974395.1 Pikeienuella sp.
GCCGCAGGAAGACGATCGTCCTGATCGCGCACCGGCTCTCGACCGTCCAAGCCTGCGACACGATCTTCATGCTCGAACACGGGCGCAAGATCGCCGAGGGCACCTATGACGAGCTGATCGACAACAGCCGCCAGTTCCGCGCGATGGCGGTCGGCCACCCGGCGGAATAGGCGCGCGCCGGGGCAGGGACCCCGGGGAACCGGGGCGCGCGCCTCGCCCGAGGTCTCCCAAGGTCGTTCAGGGGATTGAGCGGGGGATTCGCCCGCCCGCGGAGCTTCGTTCGCGTCCGCGGGGCGCGGAGACACGAAGGCCGACTGGCGCGGGTCCGGCTGTCCCCGGCTCAGGGCTGTCTACTCCGGGCGCCTCAGCGCCCGCCGCGCAGCTTCGCGATGCCGGGTTTCACGAAGCCGCGGTAGACCGAGAAGGCGCCATCGATCGGGATCCGCCAGGCGGCACTGTAGTGCCGCTTGGCGGAGAGGAAGATCTGGATGTCGCTGAGCGCGCCCCGGCGGTGGATGTAGCGGCTGAAATAGGGGTTCGGCGCGAGGTAGTTCCAGTCCCAGACCTTCACCTTCAGGCCCGGGTTCAAGCCCGAGTCCAGGCCCGCGCGGTGGAGCACGTAGGGCAGGCTCAGCTGGTCGCGCTTGGTGAAGCGGGCGAGCTGGTCCCACCAGAGTTCCATCGCCGCCTCGAGCGCCGCGCCGCGCGGCTCGCCCCGGCCGTGGCGGCGCAGGATGATCGCGTTCTCGGTGAGGACATGGTTCTCAGGCAGCCCCTCGGCGCGGTAGAAATCGAGCTGCTCCGCCCCGAGCGCGTAGTCCCCGGGCGCGATCTTGCCCACCTGCTTGCAGAAGTCGAATTCCGAGAAAATGTCGCGCCGCTCGCTGTGCGGGAAGAGGCCGATATCGGCGTCCGAGGTGATGAATTCGGCGAGGAGCGGAGTGAGGTCGGCGATCACCAGCAGGTTGGCATCGATGTAGATCGAGTAATCGGCCTCCGGGAAGATCTTCATCGGGAAGAACTTCGCAGAGCGGTTGCCGAGCGCCGGGCCGAGGCTCGCCGCCGCCTCCGGCATCGGGCGCCAGTTCCAGCCGCGCACGAAGCGCGGGCGGCGGTCGGAGAAGAGCACCGGCTCGATCCCCGGGCTCGCCACGACGGGCGAGAAGATCTGGTCGTAGGCGAGATTGGCGCAGGAATAGAGAATCGTCGTCATCGGTCACTCGGGATACTGGTGGGGATACTGGAGAACGGGCGGAAGATAGGGGCGCCCGGCGGCGGGCGCCAGTCCCGGATCAGCTCCGGATCGGCCAGCCCCCGATCAGCCCAGCCCCCGATCAGCTCTGTCCCGGATCGGCCCGGTTCCGGATCGGCCGGGCATCCTGCGGGCCGGGAAAGGCGGACCGGGGTCCGCCGCCCGCGCATTACCGGGTCACGTCCTCGATCATGGCGCGGAATTCGGCGCAGACCTGGGCGTCGGAGGAGCGGTCGGCGACCTGGGCCATGATGTCGCGCGCGCGTGCCCAGTCCGGCCCGCCGAAGGCCGAGGCGACGCGGGCCATGTCGTATTCGAGCTGCGGGATGCCCGTGCCGCCGACATAGAACGGGTAGTCGTCGCCGAGATACTGCGGTGCGTCCTCGTCATCGCGGCCGACCACCACGACCGCGCCGGCGCGCGCGGCGGTGAAACCCTTCAGGAAGGGTTTCCAGCCGTCATGCGCCTTGGAGCGCCGCACGATCCAGTGGCAATTGTAGCGCGGCAGGAGCGCGATCCAGCTCATGTCGACATTCGCGGTCTCGAGCGAGACCATGTCGATCATGTTGCGCAGGCTCTCGGGCAGGACCGTGTTGGAGCGGAAGCCGAAATAGGCGGTGCGCGGCCGGTCCGAGGGCGGCGTGCTCGGCGGGATCTCGGAATTCACGTGATGGGTGACGTGATAGACCCGCGTCGCGGGAAAGAGCCGCGCGAGATCGTGGGTCTGGCGGTTCGAGACGCCCATGATCGCATCGGTCGCCGCGACCTTCTCCTCGACCGGCAGCCGGTCGTCCCAGCTGCCGATGACCGCGCGGTTGCGGCGGCGGAGCGTCTCGAGCGCCTCGGCCGAATGGGTGTCGAGCGCGCCCTTGGTGACGATCACCACCCGGTCGCGGAGCGCGCCGATGTCGCTCGTATAGACCCTGTCGATCGCTTCGGGGTAGCGCGCGGCGACCATCTCGCTCAGCTGCCTGCCGCGCAGGATGGTCGAGGCGGAATTCGCGAAGGGTTCCGCGTAGAGAAAGGCGACGCCGAGCGGCCGGCCGGAGATGGGGCCGGAGATCGGGCCGGAGGTTGGGCCTGGGATCGGGCCGGAAACCGGACCCGGCGTCTCCCGCGGCCGCGGCGGCGGCTTCGGGAAACGCCGGGCGGTGAAGGCATTGTAGGAGGCCGGGCCGAGCGCCGCGGGCAGGAGGCGCGCGGGCCCCGGAGCGCGGTCGGCGTCGGGGACGCCGTCCCGGATCTCCGCCTCGGCGTGCGCCGCCCAGGGCCGCGCCGGATCGTGCAGCGCCGCGTAGAGGCTGATCTCGTCGAAGCCGGGCGCCCGCGAGAAATTCTCCCACCAGGCCGCCGTCACGGCCGTGACCTCGGGCACGCCATGGCGTCGCCAGATCATCCCGGTGTCGCAGAGCCC
>JBKECG010000201.1:0-12423 GCA_047974395.1 Pikeienuella sp.
GGCATCCCGGAGATGGAGAATTACGGGAATCTCGCCGAACGCTGGAAGAATGTCGACTGGGATCCGGGCCGCGAATACACCGTGCCCTGGCAGTGGGGTTCGACCGGCGTCGCGGTCAACAAGACCGCCTATTCGGGCGATCCGAACACCTCCGCCATCTTCATGGACCCGCCCGAGGAACTGATCGGCAAGATCAACGTCGTGCCCGAAATGCAGGACGTGATGGGCATCGCGCTGATGTATGTCGGCGGCGAGCCCTGCTCCACCGACAAGGAGAAGCTGAAAGCGGCCCGCGACGCGCTGCTGGCGGCGAAGCCGAAATGGATGTCGATGGATTACGGCATGACCGAGAAGCTCTCCAACGGCGACGTGGTGGCTTCGGTCAACTGGAACGGCTCCACCTTCCGGGCGCGGCTCAACAATCCCGATGTGGTCTATGGCTACCCGAAAGAGGGCTATGTCCTCTGGATGGATTCGGCCGGAATCCTTTCGGACGCGGCCAATGTCGAGAATGCGAAGCTCTTCCTGAACTTCATCATGGACCCGGAGAACGCGGCGCTGATCTCCGCCTTCGCGCGCTACGCCAACGGCATCGAAGGCTCCGAGGCCTTCATGCCCGAGGACATGAAGACCGCGCCCGAGATCAACGTGCCGGAAGAGTTCCAGGCCGCCGGCAAATTCACGCCGACCTGCTCGGCCGAGGCGCAGAAATACTACACTGCGATCTGGACCGAGTTGCAGAAATAAGCCCAAGGGCGGCGCGGCCCCGCAGGGCCGCGCCGTCTGATCTCAGAACAGGAAATCGGCGGCGCTGAAATCCGACCGCGAGGCGTCCTCGACCGTGATGGTCGTATCGCCGAACTTGATCACCACGTCATCGCCCGAAGCGCGGATATCCAGATCGCGCATGTTGCGCGCCGCGCGGATCTCGATCCTGTCCAGGCCCTGCTGGAAGCCGGCGATCACATCGTCGCCGCTGCGGCCGTTGAAGACGAACCTGTCGGCGCCCCCGCCGCCGTTCAGCAGATCGTCGCCCGCTCCGCCCTTCAGCATGTCATTGCCGGCCCCGCCCTTCAGCGTATCGTCGCCGGAGCCGCCGACCA
The DNA here is from genome assembly GCA_047974395.1 of Pikeienuella sp. Lineage (GTDB taxonomy): Bacteria > Pseudomonadota > Alphaproteobacteria > Rhodobacterales > Rhodobacteraceae > Pikeienuella. The sequence goes on from JBKECG010000201.1 coordinate 1,104, forward strand.
GCCGATCCGCGCCGGCGCCGCCGGCGATATTGTCGGCGCCCTGCGCGCCCTTCAGCACGTCGTTTCCGCCGCCGCCGCTGAGCCTGTCGTTCCCGGCGCCGCCGTTCAGGACGTCATCGCCCTTGTTCCCTTTCAGCCGGTCATCGCCGCCGTCGCCGTTGAGCCGGTCATTGCCGCCGCCGCCGGAGAGCATGTCGTTTCCGCCGCCACCCTTCAGCAGATCGGCGCCCGCGGCGCCCTTGAGCCTGTCGGCGCCCCAGGAGCCGACCACAGTATCGTTCCCGGGCCCACCGTTGAGCGTGTCGTCCCCGCTCTTGCCGTTGATGAAATCATTGCCGGCGTAGCCCTTGACCCTGTCCGCGCCGCTCGACAATTTCATGCGGTCATCGCCGGAGAATACGAAGCTCAGCACGCGCTCTGCATTCCCGGTGTTCAGCTTCGCATAATATTCGCCGGCGTCTCTGTTTACTTGCGAAATGTCGGCCGTCTTGTTCCAGGCCGAATCGTAAACCCGCAGCCCCCGCAAGGTTCCATGGACATTATATCCTGAGTACGAAAAAGATCCCATGTAATCATAGGTATAATCATCACCACTAAGTCTTATCAAATTACTTCCAGTAATGGCTGCCCTTGCATCACTGTCTACAATAATATTATTTATATCTATAGGAGAGTTTAGTTTCACCAGAGCCATGCTCGAATCCTTGTTACAGATGCGCAATCGCAGATGCATCGGCGTTATCCAATGGGTGATCCGGGCGTTCAAGTCTCGAGATCGGGCAGGCAGGCGAACCGGCGCCTATCTGACCTGCGCGTCATGCATGTCATGATCAATTTCCGCCTCGCTCAGGCGCGCTTTATGCTCCTTCCGCAGGGTGCGGAAGTGCAAGAAAACGACCAGAACGATCAGCGCCGCCAGAACCGCGGCTATTGGCCGCTCGACGAAACCGGCCGGCTCAGGCCGCGAGGATCATCCGCGCGGCTTTCTCGGCGATCATCACCACCGGCGAATTGGTGTTGCCGGAGGTGATCCGCGGCATGATCGAGGCGTCGGCGATCCGCAGCCCCTCCACCCCGCGCACACGCAGCGCCGGATCGACCACCGCGCCTTCATCCGCGCCCATCCGCGCGGTGCCTACAGGATGGAAAATGGTGGAGGCGATATCGCCCGCCGCGCTCTCCAGCGCCTCGTCGCTGGCGATCTCGGGGCCGGGCTTGAACTCCTCCGGCCGGTAGCGCGCCACGGCGCGGGCCGCCATCAGCCGGCGCGCCTGGCGGATCGCCGCCGCCGCGACCCGACGGTCGGCCGGGGCGGACAGGTAATTGGGCGCGATCAGGGGATGCGTCTCCGGGTCGGGGCTGGCGATCGCCACCCGCCCGCGGCTTTCGGGGCGCAGATTGCAGACGCTGACCGTCACCGCGTCGAAATCATGCAGCGGCTGGCCGAAAGCCTCCAATGTGAGCGGCTGGACATGATATTCCAGATCGGGCGTCGCCCTGTCCGCCGCGGAGCGGGTGAAGGCGCCAAGCTGGCTCGGCGCCATCGACATCGGCCCCGAGCGTTTCAGCGCGTATTCCAGCCCGATCTTCGCCTTGCCCCAGAGCGAGGCGGAGATCGTGTTCAGCGTCTTCGTCCCGCTGACCCGATAGGCGCAGCGGATCTGGAGGTGATCCTGAAGGTTCGCCCCCACTTCCGGCGCCTCGTGCAACACCCCGATTCCATGCTCATGCAGAAGCGCGCCCGGCCCGATCCCGGAAAGCTGCAATATCTGCGGCGTGCCGATCGAACCGGCCGAGAGGATCACCTCGCGCCGCGCCTTCAGTTCGGTCCCGTCCAGCAGCCGCGCGCCGCGCGCGCGACGGTCGTCGAAAGTGAGCCGCGCGATCTGCGCGCCGGTGCGGATGGTCAGGTTCGCCCGCCCCTTCGCCGGGCGCAGGAAACCCGTCGCCGCGCTCCAGCGCCAGCCGGATTTCTGGTTCACCTTGAAATAGCCGACGCCGAAATTGTCGCCATCGTTGAAATCCGCCCGAAGCGGCACGCCGATCTCGGCGAAGGCGTCGCGGATCGCGTCCAGCACCTCCCAGCGCAGGCGCTGCTCCTCGACCCGCCATTCGCCGCCGGCGCCGTGCATGGCGCTTTCGCCTTCGTAATAATCCTCGCTGGCCCTGAAGAGCGGCAGCACGTCCTCCCAGCCCCAGCCGGCGCAGCCCATCTGCCGCCAGCCGTCATAATCGGCCGCCTGCCCCCGGAGATAGAGCATGCCGTTGATCGCCGAACAGCCGCCCAGCACCCGCCCGCGCGGATAGAGCAGCGCGCGCCCGTTCAGCCCCGGCTCGGCCGCGGTGCTGTAGCCCCAGTCGGTGCGCGGATTGCCGATGCAATAGAGATAGCCGACGGGGATATGGATCCAGTGGTAATTGTCGTTCCCGCCCGCCTCCAGCAACGCGACCCGGATATTCGGGTCGGCCGAAAGCCGGTTCGCCAGCACGCAACCCGCCGTGCCGGCGCCGATGACGATATAATCATATTCTTCGCTCATGCCGCGCCTCCGGCCGCGATGGGGCGCGCAAAGACGCGCAGGCGTCAAGGCTTCTTCCGAATCTGCTGCATTTTCGTCCCGGATTTATCTTTTCCGACACAACCGGGGGCGAAACCCTTGCACTCGCCGAAGCCTGCTGATTCGCTCATATCCGGCGCTCCAGGGGGGCGCGAGGACCGCCGCTGATATTTTATCTTTGGTGAATTTTTGATCGACGCCCCGAAAACATCAATAAAATCATTTTACAAAGCGGCGAAAATGGGGCGCTCCGCAATGTGGCAATCTCAGGTAATAATTTTTGTCATGACATGACGCCTCAACCAACTATTTTCAGTTGTGCGACGCGTCCACACTCAACGCGTAGCCACCCAACCGGTCCTGCGTATTGGCCGGATTACACGCGCGGACAGCGTAATCGTCCGTATGAGAAAAAAGCGCGTCAGCCCCACGCGCGCTTTTTCTTGCCCTCTCCGGCCTATCCCCCTCGCCGGAGAGGGCTTTCTTCATCCTCCATCCCGGCTTGCCTTCATCAGCGAAGCGTCGCATGGCTTGGATGACCGAGGCGGGAGGCTGGAATGCGGACGACGGCGCTGCTCATCATCGACGTGCAGAATGATTTTTGCCCCGGCGGCGCGCTTGCGGTGCCCGGCGGCGATGAGGTCGTCGCGCCGGCGAACGCGCTCTCGGCGCGCTATCCGCTCCGCGTCCTGACGCAGGACTGGCATCCGGCCGATCAGTCCTCCTACGCCGACAATCACGAAGGGGCGGCGCCCTTCTCCGTGATCATGGCGCCCTATGGCGAACAGGCGCTCTGGCCCGCCCATTGCGTGCAGGGAACTCCGGGCGCGGCGTTTCATCCCGATCTGCGCAGCGACGCCGACCTGATCATCCGCAAGGGCTTTCGCGCCGCGATCGACAGCTATTCCGCCTTTTTCGAGAATGACCGCCAGACCCCGACCGGCCTCGCCGGGTATCTGCGCGAACGGGGGGTGACGGATCTGGCGCTTTGCGGGCTGGCGACGGATTTCTGCGTGCGGTTCTCGGCGCTCGACGCGGCGAGGCTCGGCTTCGGCGTGACCGTGGCCGAGGACGCCTGCCGGGGGATCGACCTTGACGGCTCGCTCGCCGCGGCGTGGGATGAGATGAGCGCGGCCGGGGTGGCCCGCGCCCGGGTCGGGGATCTGCTCTGATGGTCGATATCGCCACGAGGGTCCATGACCATAACTGGAAGATCGACCCGATCGTCCGCTCGCTGCTGGACACGGATTTCTACAAGATCCTGATGGCCCAGACCGTGTTCCGCCGCCATCGCGACGTGCGGGTGGAGTTCAGCCTGATCAACCGCACCTCCGCGGTGCCGCTGGCCAGGCTGATCGACGAAGGGGAGCTGCGCGAGCAGCTCGACCATATCCGCTCGCTATCGCTCTCGCGCGGGGAAAGCACCTGGCTGCGCGGCAACACCTTCTACGGCAAACGCTGGATGTTCAGCCCGGATTTCATGTCCTGGTTCGAGAACCTGCGCCTGCCCGCCTATCATCTGGAGCGCCGGGGCGACCAGTATGAGCTGAGCTTCGAAGGCGCCTGGCCCGAAGTGATGATGTGGGAGGTCCCGGCCCTCGCGGTGCTGATGGAGCTGCGCGGCCGCGCGGTGCTGCGCGGCATGGGCAGGTTCGAGCTTCAGGTGCTCTACGCCCGCGCCATGGCCCGGGTCTGGGAGAAGATCGAGCGGCTGCGCCGGCTCGACGGGTTGCTGATCGCCGATTTCGGCACCCGGCGCCGGCATTCCTTCCTCTGGCAGGACTGGTGCGCGCAGGCGATGATCGAGGGGCTGGGGCCGCGCTTCACCGGCACCTCCAACTGCCTGATCGCCATGCGCCGCGAGGTCGAGGCGGTCGGCACCAATGCGCATGAGCTGCCGATGGTCTACGCCGCGCTGGCCGGCCGGGGCGGCGACGATCCGGCGCTGCGCGACGCGCCCTATCAGGTGCTGGAGGACTGGAGCCGCGATTATGACGGCAATCTGCGGATCATCCTGCCGGACACGTTCTCCTCCGCCACCTTCTTCGCGCGGGCGCCCGGCTGGCTCTCGGACTGGACCGGCGTGCGCATCGACAGCGGCGACCCGTTCGAGCAGGCCGAGGCGGTGATCGCCTGGTGGCGCGCCCATGGGCAGGATCCGGCGACAAAGCGCATCATCTTCTCGGACGGGCTGGATGTGGGGCTGATCGAGGAATTGCACGCCGCCTTCGCCGGCCGGGCGCTGGTCAGCTTCGGCTGGGGCACCAATCTGACCAATGATTTCCGCGGCCTGGCGGAGGAGCGGCTCGCGCCCTTCTCGCTGGTCTGCAAGGCGGTGGAGGCGGATGGGGCGCCGACGGTGAAGATTTCCGACAACCCGCTGAAGGCGATGGGGCCGAAGACGGAGATCGCGCGCTATCGCCGGGTCTTCGACATCGGCGCGCAGGCGCCGCGCGCCGTGGAGGTGTGAGGGGGAGACCTGAGGGACGGTGCGAAAAAAGGCGCGCCGATTCCGGCGCGCCAGTGAACGTCTTCGAGGGACAGAAGACGATTCCTAAACCCCAAACCCGGCGATCCCTCGTCTGAAATCGGGCGAAATATGGGCGCGCCCCAGGGCGCCGCAACGTCAGGCGATAAAAGTTGGTAAACGGCCTTGCCTTCGCGGAACCCCCGGCCTATCTGCCCGCCGCCGGGGCCGCGCGCATCGCCCCCCGGCGCCAATTCTGCATAGGGGTATGTAACAATGAAACTCGGTTTCGCCTTTGCGGCGATGTTCCTCATGCTGGGCGCGACGTCCGGCGTTTCGCAGGCGGCGACCTGCCGCTCATATCAGTCGGATCTGGTCACCCAGGGCGCCGACAAGACCGCCGCATCCTGCTTCCGCGGGACCACGGTGGCGGACGCCCGCGAGAGCGGCGCGCTTCAGGTGAATGTCGATCAGGCCTTCGGCTTTTCCGACTGGGGCTTCGCCGGCGCGAGCACCGGCGCCGACAAGGCGCTGATGATCGCCGATCTCGGCTTTGCGAAGATCAACGACAACGCGAGCCGGCGTGGCGATTTCGCGCTCGACCAGACGGCGTTCGGCCGCTGGAGCAACGTAATGCTGGTGCTCGCGAACACCGAGAGCGCGAATACCGGCCAGAACTATCTCGCCTATCTCCTGTCGCCGGCGCTGGCCGCGTCGGGGACCTATTTCACGCCGTTCTACAGCCCGACCAATTTCGTGAAGCCCGGCGAGATCAGCCAGTTCTCCGTCTATGTCCGCAATCCGGTCGCGGCGGTTCCGGTTCCGGCGGCGCTGCCGCTGCTGCTGGCCGGGCTCGCCGGTCTCGGTTTCGCGGCGCGCCGAAAGACCGCCTGAACCCGAATTCAATACGACCTGCGCGGCCTCGCCCCCCTTCGGGCGGGGCCGTTTCGCATTCGGGGGTCAGCCGATCTCCTCGGTCTGGGAATCGATTCTCTCCTCATCGCGCAGCCGGTGGAGATGGGCGATGAAATAGCGCGTGGTCGCGCTGTCCACGGTGCGCTGCGACGCCTCCTTCCAGGCGTCATAGGCCTTGGCGTAGCTCGGAAAGACCCCGATCACGTCCAGATTGTCCGGATCGGCGAATTCATTGCGCGCGGCGTTCCTGAGTTCGCCCCCGAACACCAGATGCAGACGGACGGTCATGGCCATGCTCCCTGTTGCGGCGCAGCATGATTAACGCGACCGCGCACGCCCGGACAAGGCCCCGCCACGATATGTCAGCCCGGACACATCACCCTTGACGGCGGGCGGAAAGGGCAACAGGTTGACCCGTCCGCGCCAGGGGCGGGCGCCGCCAGCGGGCGGCGCGCTTCAAGCCGGTCCTATCTGACGTCTTTTCAAAATCCGAGGCCCCCAATGATCGAGAAACGCGACTTTTACATCAACGGCGGCTGGACCGCCCCGCTCAAGGCCAATGACCTTGAGGTCATCAACCCCTCCAACGAGGAGCCCTGCGCGATCATCACCGTCGGCTCCAAGGCCGATCTCGACGCCGCCGTCGCCGCGGCCAAGGCGGCGCTGCCGGGCTGGATGGCGACGCCGCCGGCCAAGCGGCTGGCCTATGTCGAGAAGATCCTGGAGATCTACACCCGCCGCGCCGGCGACATGGCCCAGGCGATCAGCCTGGAGATGGGCGCGCCGATCGACCTCGCCAATGGCGCGCAGGCCGCGGTCGGGCAGATGCACATCGCCAACTTCATCAAGTCGTTCAAGGATTTCCAGTTCATCCGTCCGCTCGGCGCGCATGCCCCGGACACGATGATCGCCTTTGAGCCGGTCGGCGTCGTCGGCCTGATCACGCCGTGGAACTGGCCGATGAACCAGGTCACGCTGAAGGTGATCCCGGCGCTTCTCGGCGGCAACACCATGGTGCTGAAACCCTCCGAAATCGCGCCGCTCTCCTCGCTGGTCTTCGCCGAGATCGTCCACGAGGCCGGCGTGCCCGCAGGCGTCTTCAACCTGGTGAACGGCGACGGGCCGGGCGTCGGCAAGGCGATGTCGGCCCATCCCGATATCGAGATGATCAGCTTCACCGGCTCCACCCGCGCCGGCATCGACATCACCAAGGTCTCCGCCGACACGCTGAAGAAGGTCTGCCTGGAGCTGGGCGGCAAGGGCGCGAATCTGGTCTTCGCCGACGCCGACGCCGACGCGGTGAAGCGGGGCGTCGCCCATTGCTTCAACAATTCGGGCCAGTCCTGCAACGCGCCGACGCGGATGCTGGTCGAGCGTTCGATCTATGACGACGCGGTCGAGATCGCCCGCAAGGTGGCCGAGGGCACCAAGGTCGCCCCGGCCTCCGAATCCGGCCCGCATATCGGCCCGGTGGTCAGCCAGATCCAGTTCGACAAGATCCAGGACCTGATCGCCAAGGGGATCGAGGAAGGCGCGCGGCTCGTCACCGGCGGTCTTGGCCGCCCCGAGGGGATGAACCGCGGCTATTACGTCCGTCCGACCGTCTTCGCCGATGTGAAGCCCGGCATGACCATCGAGAAGCAGGAGATCTTCGGCCCGGTCCTGTCGATGATCCCCTTCGACAGCGAGGATGAGGCGGTCCAGATCGCCAATGACACCGCCTATGGCCTGACCAACTATGTCCAGAGCCAGAGCGACGAGCGTCGCAACCGCCTCGCGCGCAAGCTCAACGCCGGCATGGTGGAGATGAACGGCAAGGGCCGCGGCGCCGGCTCCTTCTTCGGCGGGGTCAAATCCTCGGGCCGCGCCCGCGAGGGCGGCGTCTGGGGGATCGAGGAATTCCTCGATTCCAAGGCGATCTCCGGCTGGGGCGTCTGAGCCACTGCTGAACGCAATGAGGCGGGGGCTGCGGCCCCCGTCTTTTTTTTGCGAGCATGGCCGGTGTGCTGATACCTACCGTTTGAGACTGAAACCAACGGTTTGATCCCGGAAGAGCGCGGCGGTCCGGAGCCTATCCCGGATCGTCGGGCGCGTCCGGGCATGGAAGGCGGCTGCTTGGGCGATACTTCCGATGCCAGTTGTGGACGGTGGATTTGCCGACCGCGCGGGCTTCGCCGAAGCGTTCGCGGGCGGCGTCGGCGATTTCGGCATAGGTCATGTGCGGCAGGCGGGCTTCGATGAAGGCGGCCTGTTCCGGGTCGCGGTCGAGGCGGCGGCGAGCGCCGGGGCGGTGATTGTGGAGCGTGGCGGGAATCGGCGGCTCAGGGCGATTCGCGAGGCGGAGGTGTTCTTCCTCCTCGGCGATCAGCCGGCGCAGGGCCTCGGCGAGATCGGCCGAGCTGCGCCCGATCTCCTCCGCGCGCCGGAGAATGGCCCGATAATCGTGGATCGGCGTGATGCTTTGAGCCGCCATTGAAGCCCCTTCAAACGCGCCTTTCAGGCGAGGTCTTTCGGATCGACGCCGAGCTGACGGGCGATGCTGGCGGCGTCGCCTCCAGTGTGAAGCCGGTTTTGCGCGGCGCGCGGCGGCTCGCCGCCGCTGGACGACTCCTTGAAGAGATGAGCCCATTGCGGCGCGCTGGAGGCCATGAAGTCCCGGAAGCTCGCCGGGTCGGAGCGGCAGAGCGCCGTCGCCCAGCCGCGCATGGCCGGGGTGATGTAGCCGTCCATGACGGCGCCATCGACCAGCCTTCCGGCCTCTTCCTCCGCCTGCGTCGCGATGCGGCGGTTGCGGTCGGCGAGAAGGTCGCGGGCGGCCTCGACAGGCATGAAACGGGCCGGGTCCGGATTCTCCTTCAGGGCGGCGACGGCGGCGAGAATGGCGCCGTCATCCGCGCCGGCCTCGACGCCGAGCGCTTCGCATACCGCTGCGCGGAGCTGGCCGGCGTTGTCGGGCATGATCTTCGCTTCTCTCCTGTTGAGCGCGGTGAGGCGACGATTGGGCTGATGGGTCAGGCCGGCGCTCCGCAGCGATTTGATCTCGCCGTCCTGCGGGTCGATGAGCTCCTCCGGGCTGAGGTAGCGATATTCCCGCGCCGCGACCATGTTGCGCGCCTTCGGCGTCCAGTCGATCAGCCCCCAGACGCCATCCTCGCGGATCTCCATGTCGGCGATCCAGCCAGCCGCCGGGGCCGGCGCTCTCTCGCCCCCGGCGCTGGCGTGTTCGTAATCGACGACAATCGGCCCGTCATGCCGGCGGAAGGCATCGATCACGGCGTCCGGGTCGCTGAGCCGGAAGCGTCGGCTGTCGCGCCCCTCGATCTCGCCGAGCGGCAGGAGATGCGCCCAGCTCTTCGCTTCGGCGGCTTCGATTTCGCGCTCGGCGCAAATGGCGGCGATGTTGTTCATGGGGCCGCTCCTCAGGCTTCGAGATAGGGAGAGACGATCAGCTTCGCCGTGCCCTTCCACGGGTTCGATGCGCCGCCTTCGCCCTGTTCGGAGTTCAGGAGCTTGCGGCCGGCCTCCTCCAGCGAAGGCGGAACCACCAGCGTGTCCGGGCGGACGCCGAGCAGCCGGCCCTTGTCGCCGCGCCGGCTCATCATCGCCGCGCGCGCGGCGCCGTAATTCTCGGCGTCGAGCGCGGCCTTGCTGCCGAAGGCCAGTTGCCAGAGGCCGAAACCCGCATTCACCCGCGCGCGGATGCCGTAATGATAGATATCGGTCATGAAGACCTGATGATCGGTCGGCGCATTGACCATCTGAAGATCATAGGCCACGCGCTCCTGCCAGATCAGCGGCTTGATCGGACGCGAGCTGTCGAGCAGGAACCACGGAGTCTCCGCGCCGTCCTGCATGTTCGAAGTGGCGACCACATCGCCGGCCTTGTTGGGCGCCGGGTGGTCGGTGTCGAAGAATGTCTGGCCGTCATAGGCCAGCTCCGCGAAGCCCTGGGCGAGCAGCGCGAAGATCAGCTCGTCGGGGTGCTGGCGGGCGGTCAGCCCCATTTCCTGAAACATCGGCTTGAAGACGCCGAGCCGGTCATCCTCGAAATCCTCGCGCCGGATCGAGACAGTGCTTTCGAACTTCCGGTTGACGATGGTGAAGCCATGCGCCGCCAGTTGCTTCACATCGCGCTCGCCGGAGAGCCATTCGCGCATGCCGGGCATCTGCCCGATCCAGCCATAGGATTCCTCGCTGGCCGCGCTCTGCACGGTCATCGCGATTTCGGGATAGTAGACCGGCGCGGCGAGATAGGAAGTCGAATAGAGCGTCTTGAAGCCTTTGAAGGCCAGATCGAGATATTGGGCGTTCAGGATGGTGGGCATGTGGTTCTGTCCTCAGTCGGGGAGAATTCCGGCTTCCCGGAAACGTTTCTTCTGCATGGAGACGGCGCGCTCGGTGCATCGCGCGGCCTCCGCGATATCGGCGAGGCTGTAGCCAAGGCGGATCATGCGGTAGACCAGCACCCGCCGCCGCACGGTCAGCGCAGCGCAGCCGATGGGAACGGTCCATCCGCACGCGCCGATACGGTCGGTAATACATCTGGCGACGACCGGACCGCAGGCCCGGTTCAGGGGGGAGCGGTCGAAGCGCTTGCCGGCGACGAATATCCTTTGCCCGCCAAGTCGGGACATGAGTCCGCGCGACGCGACATCGCCGAAGGTCTCTTCGATTTCGACCAGAAGCGGATTGATCTCGCAGCCGACCGCCATCGCCTCCGCGCAACTCGGCGTATCGTCCAGATCGAAGATTTGCGGCTCGCTATCCATGGCTCCGGCATAGCGCAGCCCTGAAGGGCTTCGGCATACCGAAGCGTTTCGGAGGTTTCGGCGCGTCGCCGAACAGGGGAAGGGGAAGAGGCGCGGAATGGCCCGGTGGCGGGCGTTTCGCGGATCAGACTACCCGGGACGCCTGCGCAACGCCAACCCCGTTTAAAAACGGCTCATACCCCCTTCAAAATCGATGCGGGGCGCGGGGCGAGCGGTCCAATCCGGATCGGCGGCCGGCGGCGTTGATTTTTGCAGCGCGGGGGCGCATTTTCCACGGGCGCGCCTGAACCATTCGCACATCCGGACTTGTGGCCGGGGAGGGTTTTGCGACCTCCCGGGCGCGCAGTCTTCTCCTGTTCTTGAGGGTTGCTTTTCAGCTATGAAGCAATGATCTTGGCTTGCGCGCCTGAAGCAGGAGCCTCGGTCTTGAGCCGCGGAGGAGTGCCGCCCTCCCAGGCGCGCAACCTGCCCCCATGGTCGGTTGCGACCCCAAACGAAAAGAGCCGCCCGAAAGCGGCTCTTCCCCTCTTTATATGCTGGCGCGTTCAGCGCGCGCGCCGAGCGGCGGTTCCCTTCCGCGTCTTCATCGCCTTCAGCGCGGTGATCGCCTT
>JBKECG010000273.1:0-7188 GCA_047974395.1 Pikeienuella sp.
CTGAAAGATCGTATCGACGGCCTCAAGGCCATCCGCGATCAGGCCAAGGCCGATGCTGACCGGGCGCAGGCCATGCTCCAGAACACAGGACAGAAGGCGGTGACGCCGCAGATGCTGCGCACGTTCGCCGCAACCGCCCGCGACCGTATACGGCTGGAAAGCGGCGGCTATCGCCGCGACCACCTGCGTGCGCTCGCGCAGCGCGTCGAGGTCGCGGAGGGCGAGGTTCGCATCATGGGATCGAAGTCCCGGTTACGACAGACGCTTGTGGCGGGAAGTGGCGTAAATTCAGTGCCCACTCAGGGACTGAAGTGGCGGAGAGACAGGGATTCGAACCCTGGGAGCCTTTCGGCTCAACGGTTTTCAAGACCGCCGCAATCGACCACTCTGCCATCTCTCCGCATGCGTTCCGGGCATAGGCCGGGCGCGGGGCTGGTTTAGCCTTGCGGGGGCGAAGCGTCCAGCGTCGCATTCGGTTCCCATTCCCGCCGGCATGCGCTAGGATTCCGGCAACGTCGCGAAAGTCGGCGATGCGCTCTGAGGCGGAGACTTATTGATGAGCATTTCTCGCGCTGCCCTTGGCCGTGCGGCGGCGGTTGCGCTGTCGTTTCTCGCCCTGCCCGGCTGCATGGAGACGCAGCTTGGCGTTCACGCGCTGAAATCGGCCCTGCGGACGATGCAATCGGACTCTTCGGATGAAGCGGCGATGACGACCGCCTCGGGCGAGCGGCTCGCGCCGGAAATATTTTCCGGGGCGGGGGTCGCCGACTGGGACGGTCTCGCGACCCCTCCGGGCGTCTGGATCGCGCATCCGCAGGCGGAGAGCCCGCAGCGGGTGAGGCTGCGCAATCTCGCCAACGGGCGGGAGACGGACGGGGTGATGTTCCGGCGCGATCCGGCGATGGTCGGACCGGCGGTGGTGGTCTCCTCGGACGCGGCGCAGGCGCTCGCGCTCGCGCCCCGCGAACAGGCGGAACTGTCGATAACCGCGCTGGTGATCGACGCGCCGGCCACGCCGCCGGTCGAGGATGGCGCGGTGGAGACGGCGGCGCTGCCCGCGCCGGCCTCGCTTCCTCCCGCCTCCACCCCTGCCCCGGCCACCCCTGCCCCGGCCACGCCAGCCGCGCCCCCGCCCATCGCCAAGAGCGACCCGTCGCCGGAGCGGACCGCACCGGCCGCGCCGCCGCCGGCGGCCGAGAACAACGCGCCCGTATGGACCGCATCGGTCACGCCGCGGCCGAAACCGGTCTCGCGCGCTTCCGTCGCAGGCGAAGCCTATCTTCAGGTCGGCTCCTTCGGAGTCGAGGCCAACGCCGCCGCGCTCGCTGACAGGTTGCTCGCCGCGGGGCAGCCTGTCCGCTATGATCGGCGTCAGATCGACGGGCGCGACGTGGGCGTCGTCCTGATCGGTCCGCTGACCAATGACGACGCCATCGCCGCCGCCCGGGCGGCGGCGGCGGCCGAAGGGATCGCCGACGCAATCGAGGTGACGCTATGATCCGCTATATCGCCCCGCTTTTCGCCGCGCTTCTGGCGGCGCAACCGGCGAGCGCCTTCGACACCGCCGCCAGCGCGGCCATGGTCGTCGACATGACCAGCGGCGCCGTGCTGCTGGAGAAGAACCCGGACAAGCCGCTGCCGCCGGCCTCGATGTCCAAGCTGATGACGCTCGATCTGGTCTTCGAGGCGCTGCAATCGGGCCGGCTCACCCTGAACGAGACTTTCCCGGTTTCGGAAAAGGCGTGGAAGATGGGCGGCAGCCGCATGTTCGTCCGGGCGGGGGAAAGGGTCGCGATCTCGGATCTCCTGCGCGGCGTGGTGGTGCAGTCGGGCAATGACGCCTGCGTCGTGCTGGCCGAGGGGCTGGCCGGGTCGGAGGAGGCCTTCGCCCGGCGGATGAACGAGCGGGCGAAGGAGCTGGGCATGAACGGCTCCCATTTCATCAACTCCACCGGCTGGCCGGCGCCCGATCACAGGATGACGGTGCGCGACCTGATGACCCTGGTTGATCGGATGGTGAACGTCTTCCCCGAATATTACCCGGTCTTTTCCGAGACCGAATTCGAATGGGACGGGGTGAAGCAGAGAAACCGCAACCCGCTGCTCTATCTCGATCTCGGCGCAGACGGGCTGAAGACCGGCCATACGGAGGAGGCGGGCTACGGCCTCACCGGCTCCGCCGTGCGCGACGGCCGGCGGATCGGCTTCGTCCTCGCCGGATTGCCCAGCCTGGAGGCGCGGAGCCAGGAGGCCGAGCGGATCGTCACCTGGGCCTTCCGCGAGTTCAGAACCGACAAGGTCGCCTCGGCCGGGCAGATCGTCGGCGCGGCCGATGTCTGGATCGGCGCGGAGGCCACCGTGCCGCTGGCGCCCGAGCGCGACATCGTCGCCACCGCGCCCTGGAGCGGCGTCGCCGAGGTCAAGGCGACGATCCGCTATGATGGGCCGGTGCCGGCGCCGATCGCCGCCGGCGACCGGATCGGCGAGTTGGTGATCGAGGCGCCGGGCCTCGCCCCGGTCTCGACCCCGCTGGTCGCCGCGGCCGCTGTGGCGAAGGGCGGGCTCTCCACAAGGGTCAGGGCCGCGATCGGCACGCTTCTTCGGGGCGAAGATCCGCTGGCCATCATCGAATAGCGCCCAGGTGAGCGGGTTCTTCCTCAGCATCGAAGGCGTCGACGGCGCCGGCAAGAGCACTCAGGCGCGGCTGCTGGCCGAACGTCTGCGCGCGGCCGGGCGCGAGGTGGAGCTGACCCGCGAGCCGGGCGGCGCGCCGGGCGCGGAGGAGATCCGCCGCCTGCTGCTGACCGGCGATCCCGGCCGCTGGTCGCCGATGACGGAGGTCCTGCTGTTCTTCGCCGCGCGCCGCGATCATCTGGAGCGGACGATCCTGCCCGCGCTCGCGCGCGGCGCGGTGGTGATCTGCGACCGGTTCACCGATTCCACCCGCGCCTATCAGGCCGCCGCGCGCGAGGACGCCGCCGGCGCGGGCCGGGCGTTGATTGATCTGCTGCATGAACAGGCGATCGGGCTCGACCCCGATCTGACGCTGATCTTCGACATGGACCCGAAGACCGCGCTCACGCGCGGGCTGGCCCGCGATACGGACGAGGCCCGGTTCGAGCGGCTCGGCGCGGGGTTCCAGACCCGGCTTCGCGAGAACTTTCTCGCCATCGCCGCCGAAAACCCGGCGCGCTGCCGCGTGATCGACGCCGCCGGCGACATGGATCAGGTCGCCGCCCGCATCTGGGCCGAGACCGGACCGGCGCTGGGCTGATGGCCGAAGCCGCGCCCCCGCCGGAGCCGGATCGCGTCGGCGACCTGCCCCACCCGCGCGAGACGCTCGCGCTTTTCGGCCAGGGGGCGGCGGAGGCGGCCTTTCTCGACGCATGGGCCGCCGGGCGGCTGCATCACGCCTGGCTGATCAGCGGGCCGCGCGGCGTCGGCAAGGCGACGCTCGCCTACCGGATCGCCCGGGCGCGGCTGGCTGCGGATGACGGCGACGGGCTTTTCGGCGGATCGGGCGCGCCGGAAACGCTCGTGCTCGACGCCGGTCACCCGGTCGCCCACCGTGTCGCCGCCGGGTCGGAGCCGCGGCTTTTCGTCCTGCGCCGGATGGCGGATGAGAAAACCGGCCGGGTCAGCGCCCAGATCCGGGTGGACGACGTGCGCCGGCTGAAGAATTTCTTCCAACTTTCCGCCGCCGATGGCGGCTGGCGCGTCGCCATTGTCGATGCGGCCGAGGAGATGAACCAGGCCGCCGCCAACGCGCTGCTGAAACTGCTGGAGGAGCCCCCGCCCCGCGCGCTTCTGCTCCTCGTCTGCCACGCGCCGGCGCGGCTTCTGCCGACGATCCGCTCGCGCTGCCGGCGATTGAAGCTCTCTCCGCTCGGCCCCGCCGATCTCTCCGCCGCGCTGGCGGCGGCTGGGGTCGAGCCGGGCGAGGCGCCGGAGGCGCTGGCGCTTCTGGCCGACGGCGCCGCCGGGGAGGCGGCGCGGCTGATGGCGCTGGACGGGCCCCGGCTTTACGTGCGGCTGGTGAAACTGGCCGAAGGCGCGCCGGGCATGGACCGGCAGACGATGATCGCGCTCGCCGACGCCTGCGGCGGACGCGAGGGGGCGGAGATCTTCGACATCACGATCCGGCTTTTCGACATTCTCCTCGCACGGCTCGCCCGCGCCGGCGCCAGCGCCGGCGCCTCCTCCGAGGAGGCGGTGAAGGGCGAGACGGCGGTCTTCGTCCATCTCGCCCCCGACGAGGCCGCCGCCCGGATCTGGGCCGATCTTTCCGCCGAGACGCAGGAGAAGGCCGCCCGCGCCCGGGCGGTCAATCGTGACCCCGCCATGGTCATGCTCGATATGTTCTTCGCGTTCGACGCCGCCGCCAGGAAGATCCGCGCGCGCATCGTTTGACCGATATAACGCGCCCGGAGCGAACCCATGCCGCCCGAACTGGTGGACAGCCACTGCCATCTGGATTTCCCCGACCTGATCGGCGATCTGGGCGACGTCCTCGCCCGCGCCCGGGCGGCCGGCGTGGGCCGTATGGTCACGATCTGCACCAGGCTTCCCTCCGAACCCGCCGTGCGCGCCATCGCCGAGGCGCATCCGGGCGTCTTCTACGCCGCCGGGGTGCATCCGATGAATGTCGCCAGGGAGGAGGAGGCGACGGTCGAGGCCCTGACCGCCATCGCCGGCCATCCGAAAATGGTCGGCGTTGGCGAGACCGGGCTGGATTATCATTATGAGCGGGAAAGCGCGGCGGCGCAGGCCGCTTCGCTTCGCATCCACATAGAGGCCGCGCGCCGGACCGGCCTGCCGCTGATCATCCACGCCCGCGACGCCGATGAGGACATGGCCCGCATCCTGACGGAGGAACACGCCGCCGGAGCCTATTCCTGCGTGATGCACTGCTTTTCCTCGGGCCGCGCGCTGGCGGAGACCGCGCTCGGCTGCGGCTTCTATCTCTCCATGTCCGGGGTCGCGACCTTCAGGAACGCCGTCGAGGTGCGCGAGATCTTCGCAGACGCGCCGCTGGACCGCATCCTGGTGGAGACCGACTCCCCCTATCTCGCGCCGCCGCCGCATCGCGGCAAGAGATGCGAGCCGGCCTATACCGCGCTCACCGCCGCCGTCGGGGCGGAGGTGAAGGGCGTGAGCGCGGAGGAGTTCGCCGCCGCGACCACCGCCAATTTCGAGCGGCTCTTCGCGAAAGCCGCCGCATGGACGGGGGCGGGCTGATGACGACGCTGCGTTTCACCATTCTCGGCTGCGGCTCTTCGGGCGGCGTGCCGCGCCTTGGCGGAGTCTGGGGCGATTGCGACCCGACCAACCCGAGGAACATCCGCCGCCGCTGCTCCATGCTGGTGGAGCGGATCGACGGGGCCGACGCGACCCGGGTCCTGATCGACACCTCGCCCGATCTTCGCCAGCAACTTCTCGACGCCGGAATCGGCAATCTGGACGCCGTGCTCTACACCCATGAACATGCCGATCATGTGCATGGGCTGGACGACCTTCGCATGATTGTCTTCAACCAGCGAAAACGCCTGCCGGTCTGGGCCGACGGCAAGACCTCCAACGCGCTGCTGTCGCGTTTCGGCTACGCCTTCGCGCAGCCCGAGGGCAGCCCCTATCCGCCGATCCTCGACCTGCGGCCGCTGAACGGCGCGGTGGAGATCGACGGCGCCGGCGGCCCGATCGCCGCGACGCCTTTCGAGGTCAATCACGGCTCCATCGACTCGCTCGGCTTCCGCATCGGTCCGCTCGTCTATCTGCCGGATGTGGCGCGGATGACCGATGAGGCCTGGGCCGCGATCGAAGGCGCCGAATGCTGGGTGCTGGACGCGCTCCGCTATGAGCCGCACCCGACCCACACCCATCTCGCGCAATCGCTGGAATGGATCGAGCGCGCCGGCGTGCCGCGCGCCGTGGTCACCAACATGCATGTCGATCTCGATTACGAGACGGTGAAGGCCGAAACGCCGGCACATGTCGATCCGGCCTATGACGGCATGCGGATCGAATTCGAGATCTGAACGGGCGGAGGCGCCGGTGCTGGGCATCCTGAACACGGTTCTGCCGGTCTTCCTCGTCGTCGGAACCGGCTATGGGCTGGTGAAGGCCGGCTATTTCCCGGATGACGGGGTGGACCGGGTGATGGGCTTCGCCCAGGGCGTGGCGGTCCCCTGTCTGCTGTTCATGGCGCTCTACCGCCTCGATCTCGGGGCCTCTTTCGATCCGGAATTGATCTTCAGCTTCTATTCGGGCGCGATCCTCTGTTTCGCGCTCGGCTATCTGGTCGCGCGGCGGGTGTTTCGCCGCCGCCCCGGCGAAAGCGTCGCCATCGGCTTCGGCGCGCTTTTCTCCAACTCGGTGCTTCTGGGCCTGCCGATCATGGAGCGCGCCTTCGGGCCGGAGGCGCTGGCGCCGAATTACGCGCTGATCTCCATCCACGCGCCGATCTGCTATTTCATCGGCATCACCGCGATGGAGATCGCCCGCGCCGACGGGCGGAGCGCGGCCGAGACCGCGCGGGTGACGGTGCGGGCGATGTTCCGCAACACCATATCCATGGCCTGCGCCGCCGGGCTGGCGGTGAACCTGTCCGGCCTGACCCTGCCGGAGCCGGCCGCCGCCGCCGCCGACATGATCGCCCGCGCGGCGCTGCCGGCGGCGCTGTTCGGGCTCGGCGGGGTGCTCAGCCGCTACCGGATTCGCGCCGCGATTGGCGAAGCGGTCTCCATCGCGCTGATCTCGACCATCCTGCACCCGACCATCGCCTTCATCCTGACCCGTCATGTCTTCGATCTGGAGCAGGGCTTCGTGCGCTCGGCCGTGGTGATGGCGGCGATGGCGCCGGGGGTGAACGCCTATGTCTTCGCCTCCAGGTATGACCGCGCCACGGGAGAGGTCGCGGCCACCGTGATCATCGCGACGGCGATCTCGGTCCTCACCGCCGCCGGCTGGCTCTGGCTGCTCGGCGGCGCGGTGATGGCGTAGCGCGGCGGGCGACGCGTCTCAGCGCCAGGACAGAATATCGACCGGGGCGCGCCGCGAGGCCGATAGGCGGATGACCGCCGCCACTTCCGCCCGCCCGCCAGCGGGGGTTTCCGCCCTGACGGTCAGCCGGACGACGCGTCCATCGGAAATCGCGAGCGCATCCATGTCGGCGCCGGGCGGAAGCGCGCC
>JBKECG010000280.1:0-5255 GCA_047974395.1 Pikeienuella sp.
TTCGGAGGGCGATCTTGCGGAAGGCGATTTTGTTTGAACCTTAACGATCTTTCGGGTGTTGCCAAGCGCTTTTTGCGGATCGGGCGGGACCGCCCCGTTCGGTCGCGCCCGGTCTCGCGGAACGTCGGTCGCCGCCGCCGCCCCGCCGCGGCGCCGGTTTTTCACGCCGGACCGCGAATCTCGACCCCGACGTCATATCGGGGATCACAGGCCGATCCAGTTCTGCTCCACCACCGCCTCCATGGCGACATAGCTGGTGGTCGAGGTCACATAGGGCAGGGTGGAGATCTTCTCCGCCATGATCCATCGGAAATGCGCCATGTCGCGCGAGCGGAGCTTGATCTGGTAGTCGAAGCCGCCGGCGATCATGTAGCATTCCTCGACTTCGGGGATCAGCCGCACCGCCGCGTTGAATTTCTCCAGCGCCTTCTGCCGTGTGTCGGAGACGCTGAGTTCGACATAGGTCACATTGGTCAGCCCGAGCTTCAGCGGCGAGAGGATGGCGCGATAGCCGGTGATCAGCCCCATCTCCTCCATCTGCCGGATCCGGAGCGTCACCGGGGTTTTCGACAGGCCGACGGATTTGGCGAGTTCGGTGACCGGGACCCGGGCGTTGGCGACCAGTTGCTCCAGAATCCGGCGGTTGATCGGGTCGATCCCGTCATTCATCCAGATTTCCCCCTGATTTCAGGTTATTTACCCATGAATCATAGCAAGAATGGTCACAATGACCAACGCCCGATCCCTATCTTCCCGGAAACCCGACGCCCGTGACCGAGGACGCCATGACCCCGCGCAATTTCCCGACGCTTGGCTTTGATGCGAAATACGCCCCCGAGGGGCCGCTGCTGGAAGACCTGATCGCCAAGGCCGCGATCGCGCCCGCGACAAGGGCCGCGATCGGCGCCCGGGCCGAGGGGCTGGTGAAGCGGATCCGGGTCGAGGCCAAGCCGAGCCTGATGGAGCATTTCCTGGCCGAATACGGGCTCTCCACCCGTGAGGGCGTCGCGCTGATGTGCCTGGCCGAGGCGATGCTGCGGGTGCCCGACAATTTCACCATCGACGCGCTGATCGAGGACAAGATCGCGCCCTCGGAATGGAACCGGCATATCGGCGCGGCCGCGTCGTCGCTGGTGAACGCCTCGACCTGGGCGCTGATGCTCACCGGCAAGGTGCTGGAGGATGGCCAGCCGGGCGTCGCCGGGGTGCTGCGCGGCGCGGTCAGGCGCCTCGGCGAGCCGGTGATCCGCGCCGCTGTCGGCCGGGCGATGAAGGAGATGGGCCGGCAGTTCGTCCTCGGCGAGACCATCGACGCCGCCCTGAAGCGCGGCGAGGCGCAGGAGGCGAAGGGCTACACCTATTCCTTCGACATGCTCGGCGAGGCCGCGCGCACGAAAGCCGACGCCGAGCGTTACGCCCGCGATTACGCCAGGGCCATCGCCGCGATCGGCCGGCACGCCAGGGCCGAGAAGATCGTCGACAATCCCGGCATCTCGATCAAGCTCTCCGCGCTCCATCCTCGCTATGAGGTCGCGCAGGAGGCGCGGGTGATGGCGGAGCTGATCCCCGTGGTCTCCCGGCTCGCCCGGCAGGCGCGGGACGCCGGCATCGCCCTCCATATCGACGCCGAGGAGCAGGACCGGCTCGTGATCTCCTTCAAGGTGATCGAGGCGGTGCTGGCGGACGAATATCTGGCGGGCTGGGACGGTTTCGGCGTCGTGGTGCAGGCCTATGGCAAGCGGGCCGGGCCGGCGCTCAGCGTGCTCCATGACATGGCCGCGTGTTATGACCGCCGGATGAATATCCGTCTGGTCAAGGGCGCCTATTGGGATACGGAGATGAAGCTGGCGCAGGTCGCCGGCATGCCCGGCTTTCCGCTCTTCACCTCGAAGACCGCGACCGATGTCTCCTATATCTGCCTCGCGAAAAAGCTCTTCGGCATGGGGGACCGGTTGTTCCCGCAATTCGCCACCCATAACGCCCATACCGTCGCCGCGATTCAGGAACTGGCCGAGGGCCGGCCGTTCGAATTCCAGCGCCTGCACGGCATGGGCGAGCGGCTGCACGATATCGTGCTGAAGGAGACCAGGGGCCATTGCCGGATCTACGCCCCGGTCGGCGCGCATCGGGATCTTCTGGCCTATCTGGTGCGCCGGCTGCTGGAGAACGGCGCGAACTCCTCCTTCGTGCATCAGATCGTCGATGAAAGCGTCTCCGCCGCCGCCATCGCCGCCGATCCTTTCGCGGCGTTGCCGACGGCGGCGGCCCCATCCGGGCTGGTCGCCCCCGCCGCGATTTATGGCGCCGACCGGGTGAATTCGCGCGGCTGGGATATTTTCGACGATGGGGTGCTGGCCGGGATCGACACCGCGCGTGCGGTCAGCTTCGCCGACGCCGCCCCGCTGACCGTCAGGCCACCTAGCGGAGAGAGCCATCCCGTCCTCAACCCCGCGACCGGCGCGGCCATCGCAGAAGCGATGCAGGCGGATCGAGAAACCATCGCCCGCGCCCTCGACGACGCCGCGATCTGGGACGCGCCCGCGCCCGAGCGCGCCGCCGTGCTCCGCCGGGCGGCGGATCTTTTCGAGGAGAACCACGGAGAGATCTTCGCCATCCTCGCCCGCGAGGCCGGCAAATCCATCCCCGACGCGGTGGGCGAATTGCGCGAGGCGGTTGATTTCCTGCGCTATTACGCGGCCGAGGGCGAGCATGACCCGCGCCCGGCGCGGGGCGTCATCGCCGCGATCAGCCCGTGGAATTTCCCGCTGGCGATCTTCACCGGGCAGATTTCCGCCGCGCTGATGGCCGGCAACGCCGTGCTGGCCAAACCGGCGGAGCCGACGCCGCTGATCGCGCACAAGGCGGTCTCGCTCCTGCATCAGGCCGGCGTGCCGCGCGCCGCGCTGCAACTGCTGATCGGCCGCGGCTCCATCATCGGCGCGGCGATCACCTCCGACCCGCGCGTCAAGGGCGTGGTCTTCACCGGCTCGACCGACACCGCCCAGCGCATCGCCCGCGCCGTGGCCGAAAACCTCGCCCCCGGTGCGCCGCTGATCGCCGAGACCGGCGGGCTGAACGCGATGATCGTGGACAGCACCGCGCTTCCGGAACAGGCGGTGCGCGATGTCATCGCTTCTTCGTTCCAGTCGGCCGGCCAGCGCTGCTCCGCGCTCCGCTGCCTCTATCTTCAGGAAGACAGCGCCGCGCATGTGATCGACATGATCAAGGGCGCGATGGATGAACTCCGCGTGGGCGACCCCTGGGCGCTCTCCACCGATGTCGGGCCGGTGATCGACGAAGCCTCGCGGGACGAGATCGCCGCCTATGTCGCCGAGCGGGCCGACAAGGTGCTGCACAAGGTCGGCGCGCCCGATCAGGGCACGTTTATCCCGCCGACGCTGATCCGGGTGAACGGCATCGGCGATCAAGAGCGCGAGATCTTCGGCCCGGTGCTGCATGTCGCCACTGTCCAGGCGCGCGATCTGGAAAAGGTGGTGGCGGATGTGAACGCCCGCGGCTTCGGCCTCACCTTCGGCCTTCACAGCCGGATCGACGACCGGGTGCAGACAGTCTCCGACAGCATCCACGCCGGCAATATCTATGTGAATCGCAACCAGATCGGGGCCATCGTCGGCTCGCAGCCCTTCGGCGGCGAGGGTCTTTCGGGCACCGGCCCGAAAGCCGGCGGGCCGTATTATCTCGGCCGGTTCTTCGCCCCCGAGCCCGGCGGCGCCGAGGCCGGCGAATGGGGTGAGGCCGCAGCCCTCGCCCCGGTCCGGGCGGCGCTGGCGGCGCCCTCCGGCGGCCGGCTCGAAGAGCGGCTGATGCCGGGGCCCACGGGTGAGCTGAACCGCCTCTCGCTCCGCGCCCGCCCACCGCTCCTCTGCCTCGGGCCCGGGCGCGCGGCGGCGGAGGCGCAGGCGGAGGTGGTCGAGGCGCTCGGCGGCCGGGGGGTGATCGTTGAGGGCGACCTCGCCCCCGCCGCCCTGACCGAGCTTGACGGATTCTCCGGCGCGCTCTGGTGGGGGGACGAGGCGCAGGGGCGCGCCTACGCCGCGGCGCTCGCATCGCGGAAAGGCGCGATCCTGCCGCTGATCGCCGCCCGCCCGGACAAGGCGCATGCGGCGCATGAGCGCCATCTCTGCGTCGACACCACCGCGGCCGGCGGCAATGCGGCGCTGCTCGCGGGATAAGGCGCGATGGCGGGCGGGGGCCGGTCTCCCGCCCGCCCGAACCGGATCAGGGCTTTCCGCCGCCCTCAGGGGCCGTCGGGACAAACTGCAGGCCGGCGTGGAACCGCGCCATTTCGCCCTCGGTCGGGTCCTCGCCGCAGAAGATGCGCACATAATCGGCGACCCGCGCCATCCGGGCGGCGTTATCCTCGCGCGTTTGCATCGAGATATAGCCGATCTGGACCAGATAGATCGCGCGGGCGCGGACATCGGCCTTGTCGGGGGCGAAGCCGAACCGCTCGAAAAGGGCGCGGATCGCGTCGAGGCGCAGCGCATCCTCCCGGTTGACCCGCGTCATCACCGCATCGGACTGATGCGCCCAGCCGCGCACCGCGAAATCGAGCTGCGATTCGAACCGGGCTTCGTCATGGAAGACGCTGATCAGGTTCAGCATCGCCTCGGCGATGGTCTCGGCATAGGCGGCGCAGGCCGCAGTGAAGGCGCCGGTGTTCTTCGCCTCCCATTCCTCCAGCAACGCCTCCAGCAGCGCGGCGCGGTCCCTGAAGAACCAGTAGAAACTGGCGCGAGAGATGTTCAGCCCGGCCGCCAGCGGCTGGATCTTCACCGCCTCCAGCCCCGAATCCAGAAAGGCCCGTTTCGCCGCCCCGAGCCAGATTTCGCGCGAGCCGCGCCAGCCGGAGGCGCTCTCGGTCTCCGCATCGGCCAGGGCGTCGTTTTTCCTGTTCATGTTCCGATGGATAGCCGAAAGCGGCGCGGGCAACACTAAAATGTACATGAATGAACTTAATCTTGACACTTATGAACATTTCAGGCAGACTGGCCCAAGCCACCGGAGACGCCCCATGTCCAGCGACCCGCTCCTGCAGCCGTACCAGCTGAAGCACCTCACCCTGAAGAACCGGCTGATCGTCACCAGCCACGAGCCGGCCTATCCCGAGGACGGGATGCCGAAGGACCGCTATCGCGCCTATCATGCCGAGCGGGCCAGGGGCGGGGTGGCGATGACCATGACCGCGGGTTCGGCCTCCGTCTCGCGGGACAGCCCGCCGGTCTTCAACAACA
>JBKECG010000360.1:0-8149 GCA_047974395.1 Pikeienuella sp.
GCCTCGCGGTCGCGCCGGCCCTGGGCGGTTTCGGCCCGGCGGCGTTCGCGGCTCTCTCGCGGCCGCCGCTCGGCGGCGGGCCGCCCGCGTTCGGCCCGCCGCGCCTGCGCCGGCGCGCGGTTGCGGGTGCTGTTGCCTTCGCCGACGCCCTCCAGCGCCTCACGCTGGCGGCGGGCCTCCTGTCTCTGGCGGCGTTCCCTTTCCTGACGGCGCGCCTCCCGGGTCTGGCGCTGGCGCTCGGCGCGGCGTCTTTCGGCCCTTTCGCGATTTTCCGCGCGGTTCGCATCGCGCGCGGCCCGGTTCCGACGCTGCTCCCGCGCCTCGCGGCGCGGACGATTTTCCTGCGCCTCGCGGCGCGGGCGATTTTCCTGCGCCCGGCGCTTTGCGGGCCGTTCGCCCGCGTCGGCTTCGCCGCCGCGCGCCTGCGCCATTCTTTGCGGTTGTTTCTGCTCGGCGGCGAAAACCGGCGCCGCAGGCTGCGCCAGCATCGCCACGAGGCATAGCGCGGAGACGCATTTCATCAGACGGAGATTCATGACGGCCGTCCCTCTCTCCCGGATCGAGTGTCCCACTCCTGAGAGTTCAAACGCCCCGGCGCGCAGCTTCCGGCGCTCACCACATCGTCTGCGCCGCTCTTCCGGGCCATTCGGAATCATAGAAGGCGCCGTCGATGCCGCCCTTGGTGATCTCCTCCAGCATCTCGCCAACCGAGGGCAGGCCGTCGCTCTCATCGCCCGAGGACCAGAGCCGGGCGCGCAGAAGCGCACGCGCGCATTGGGAATAGACCTCGGCGATCTCCAGCACCACGACCGTCGCCGGGATCAGGCCCTTGCGGGCGAAACGGGCGCGAAGCCCCTCGTCATCGGTCAGGAAGGCGGTCCCGTTCACCCGGATGACGTTGTTGGAGCCGGGCACGAGGAACATCAGCGCCGCGCGCCCGTCCCGCACGATATTGCGCAGACTGTCGAGCCGCTGATTGCCGCGCCAGTCCGGCAGGGCCAGCGTCCCCTCGTCGAGGATGGCCGCGACCGGCCCGTCATCGCCGCGCGGCGAGCCGTCCACGCCCTCGGGTCCGACCGTGGTCAGGACGCAAAAGCGGCTTCGCTCGATCCAGCGCCGATAGGCGGGGGTGAGCCGGGGCGCGACCTTGACCGTCGCGGCTTCCCCCGGCTTTTCGTAAAGCGCCTCCAGCGCCGCGATGCTGGCGACGCGCCGCACTCAGCCGCGCCCGACAAAGGGCATTTTCGTCGCCATGATGGTCATGAACTGGACATTGGTCTCCAGCGGGAATTCCGCCATCTGCACCACCGCATCGGCGACATGTTCCGGGTCCATCACCGCCTCGACCCTGATCGAGCCGTCGGCCTGCGGCACGCCCTCGGTCATCTTCTGCGCCATCTCGGTCAGGGCGTTGCCGATGTCGATCTGTCCGCAGGCGATGTCATGCTTGCGCCCGTCGAGCGAAAGCGTCCGCGTCAGCCCGCTGATCGCATGCTTGGACACCGTATAGGCGACGGTGCCGGGGCGCGGCGCATAGGCGCTGATCGAGCCGTTGTTGTTGATCCGCCCGCCTTTCGGCTTTTGCCGCTTCATCAGCCCGAAAGCGGCGCGGGCGCAGAGGAAGGAGCCGTGGAGATTGGCGTCGATCACGCCATACCAGTCCTCCAGCGTCACCTCGTCGATATCGACGCCCGGCGCGCCGCGCCCGGCGTTGTTGAACAGGAGATCGAGCCTGCCGAAGGCCTTCTCCACCCCGGCGAAGATCGCCTCCACCTCCTCGGGCCTGGCGATATCGCCGGGCAGGACGATCGCCGCCTCGCCGATCTCCTTGGCGGCCTCTTCCAGCGCCTCGCGCCGGCGTCCGACCAGCGCGACGCGCCAGCCCTTCGCGGCCAGTTTTCGCGCGCTGGCGCGGCCGATGCCGCTGCCCGCGCCGGTGATCAGAGCCGTCTTCGCCATTCCTGATATCCTCCGGGGGTTGCCGGTGGAGACTGGCAAGCGCAAGGGCCGCGCGCAAGCCCTGCGTCGGTCTCAGCTTTCGTCCAGCGCCTGTATCTTCCGCGCCGCCTCCTGGTAGGCGCGGCGCGAGAACAGATCTATGAAGATCGCGCCGTAAAACCCGCGGAAAAAGGTGACGAGCCAGACCAGCGGAACCCGCAGGAGCCAGGGCAGTTGCAGGACGCGCCAGGCGAAGGTGCCGGGCTTGCGCTTGTACCAGACCGCCCAGCCCCCGGCCCGGACCGCGCGCCACATCAGCCCGGCCCAGATCCAGCTCAGCCCGATCACGATCATCGCCTCGCGGAAGATCATGTCGGCGCGCTCGCGCTCGACGGTTTCATGCTCCTTTTCATAGAGCCAGTCATGCAGCGCCGCCGCCGCGAGATAGAGCGAATGGGTCTGCGGCACGATCACCGTCAGCGGAAAGGGCACGCTGGCGCCGTCGAACTCATAACCGCGCTCGACCACATGACGGTCGCCGGAGCCGGGATGGCCGACATCGTAGCGGAAAGCCTCGGTCGTCACCCAGCGTTGGGCGATGAAACCGGGCGGGCGCGGGTTGCTCCGGCTTTCGGCGCGACGCTTGCGTCGCTCGGCCGCGCTCAGCCCTTCGCAATTATTGGCGGACTGAAATTTGGCCCGGGTGATGGATACGGGCTCGGGCGGCGTCTCCGGATTTTCGGCTTCGGTCATGATTTCCCTCCCCCGGCGTCACCCGGCGTCACGGTCGAGCGACAACGCCTTTTCCGGTTTCGCCATCATCCCTCAGCCGCCATAACGGGAATCAGAGTTCCACAAACCAGAAGGGATGGGAAGCCGGATGAGTGATCTGCCCGAAACCATGCGAGTCGTCGAAATCTCCGCCCCGGGCGGACCGGAAGTACTAAAACCCGCGACACGCCCGGTTCCCGCGCCGGAGCCCGACCAGATCCTGATTCGCGTCGCGGCGGCGGGGGTGAACCGGCCCGATTGCGCCCAGCGCGCCGGAACCTATCCGCCGCCGAAGGGCGCCTCGGACCTTCCCGGGCTGGAGGCGGCGGGCGAGGTGGTCGCCATCGGCGCCGATGTCGCCCGCTGGCGCGTCGGCGACAGGGTTTGCGCGTTGCTCGCGGGCGGCGGCTACGCCGAATACGCCGCGACCCATCAGGATCACGCGCTGCCGGCGCCGGCGAATCTGTCGATGGAGGAGGCGGCGGCGCTGCCCGAGACCTTCTTCACCGTCTGGACCAATGTCTTCGACCGCGGCGGGCTGAAGGGCGGCGAGACATTTCTGGTCCATGGCGGCTCCTCCGGCATCGGCACCACCGCGATCCAGCTCGCCCGCGCCTTCGGCGCCCGCGTCTTCACCACGGTCGGAGGCGAGGACAAGGCCGCGATCTGCCGCGCGCTCGGGGCCGAGATCGCGGTGAATTACCGGGAGGCCGATTACGTCGCCGCGCTGAACGAGGCGACGGGCGGGCGCGGGGTCGATCTGATCCTCGACATGGTTGGCGGCGATTATATCCCGCGCAATGTGAAACTGGCCGCCGATCAGGGCCGGATCGTGCAGATCGCCTTCCTGCAAGGGCCGAAGGTGGAGCTGAATTTCGCTCAGGTGATGGTGAAGCGGCTCACGCTCACCGGCTCCACGCTGCGCCCGCGCTCGATCGCCGAAAAGGCGGCCATCGCCTCGCGCCTGCGCGAAAAGGTCTGGCCGCTGGTCGAGGCCGGCGCGGTGAAGCCGGTCATGGCGAAGAGCTTTCCGCTGGAGGAGGCCGAAGCCGCCCATCGGCTGATGGAAAGCTCCGCCCATATCGGAAAGATCGTGCTGACGGTCTGAGAAACCGTTTTGGAAAAGATCTCTCAGGGCCGCTCACCCGCCCATGGTCAGAACGATCTTGCCCATCGCCCGGCGATTGGCGAGATCGTCATAGGCCTTGACGAAATCCGCCAGCGGATAGGCGGCCGAGATACGCGGCCTGATCTTCCCCTCGGAGAACATCGCCAGGAACTCCTCTGTGTTCCGGCGGTGCTTTTCCGGGTTGCGGGCGGTCCACTGGCCCCAGAACACGCCGCGGATATCGGCCGATTTCAGCAGCGCCAGATTCAGCGGCAGGCGCGGGATCTCGCCCCCTGCGAAGCCGACCACCAGAAAGCGCCCCTCCCAGTCCAGCGCGCGGAAGGCCGGTTCGGCCAGCTTGTCGCCCACGGGGTCGTAAACCACATCGACGCCGCCGCCGGAAAGCTCGCGCAGCTTCTCCTTGATGTCGTGTTTCGCGTAGTTCAGGCCCATATCGGCGCCATGCTCCTTCGCGATGGCGAGCTTTTCCTCGGAGCTGGCCCCCGCGATCACCTTCGCGCCCATCGCCTTGGCCAGTTCGACCGCCGCCAGCCCGACGCCGCCGGCGGCGCCGAGGATGAAGATCGTCTCGCCCGGCTTCAGCTGCGCCCGGTCCTTCAGCGCGTGATAGGAGGTGCCGTAGACCAGATTGATCGCCGAGGCCTCCTCGAAGCTCATCGCGTCGGGGATGCGGAACACCTTGTCGGCCTCCGCCACCGCCTCTTCGGCGAAGGCGCCGTTGGAGATGCCGACAAAGACCCGGTCGCCCCTGGCGAGCCCGGTCACCCCTTCGCCCAGTTCGGTGATCACCCCGGCGCATTCGGCGCCCGGCACGAAGGGAAAGGGCGGCTTGTGCTGATATTTGCCCTCGACGATCAGGATATCGGGGAAATTCACGCCGGCGGCGCGCACCGAGAGCCGGACCTGGCCCGGTTTCAGCGCGGGCGGGTCGATCTCCTTCACCTTATGCGTGTTGTAGGGGCCGTAGGCTTCGCAGACCAGAGCTTTCATCGGGGGGTTCCTCTCATATCCTTCACCGTCTTATCCTTCACTGCGCAATTCACCCGAGCCGCGCGCGTTTGGCAACTGGCGCCGGTCGTCGGGTTCGGCGCTTTGCGACGATCCGTTCCTGCGGCATAAATGGCGGACGCAAGCGCAGCGCGCGACCCGCGAGGCCCGATGGCGACGACAAAACATGACCGCTGGCTGGTCCTGCGCGGAATTCTCGCCGCCTGGACCGCCAGCATCGCCTTCATCTGGGCGGGTCGGGCGCTGGTCGGGCGGACCGGCGTCCTGCAGGGCTGGTCGCCGCGCTCGCGCTGGTCGCCTATGCGCTGGCGGGGTCCTTGCGTTGATCGCCGCGATCGGGCGCGGTTTCAGGATCGCCTCGATTTCGCCTCCGGTCAGTGTTAGATCCAACTCATGAAACGGATGATCCTCTCCCTTATCGGGGCGCTGTCGCTCGCCGCCTGCGCGACGACGACGGCTTCGCTCGGCCCGGACCAGTGCCGGACCGACTGGCGCGCGGTGGGCTACGCCGACGGCGCGGATGGGGAGCCTGTCTCCCGCATCGGGGCCTATCGCGACGCCTGCGCGCGCGGCGGCGCCGCGCTCTCCGAGGCGGATGAAGCCGCCTGGATCGACGGCTGGAGCGCCGCGGCCGGAACCCGGCCGCCGTCCGAAGGCCGCGCCCAGGCGGACGATCCGGCCGAGGACGACCGGGGCGGCGATCCGCTCTATCCGCGCATCTACCCCACGATCGGCGTCGGGATCGGCAGCGGCGGCGTCAGCGTCGGCGGCGGCATCGGCATCGGGCTCGGCTCCTTCAGCCTCGGCATCTATTGATGCGATCAGGGAGCGGGTTGGGGGGAGCGGCGTGAATGAAGCCTGAATTCGCGGAAAGCGGCGCGGGAATCCCGCTGCGGCTGATCGAGGCCGAAGCGGCGGAGACGGCGCTGGAGGCGATGGCGGCGGCGGAAGCCGCCTGGGCGCGGCTTCAGGGCTTCGCCGGCAAACTGGGCGAGACGGTGCTGATCCCCGACGGCGCGGGCGGGATCGGGGCCGCGCTTTTCGGCTGGGGCGACGCCGGGGCGCGCGCTTCACGCCGTTTCGCGCTGGCCGGCTTCGCCGCGAAGGCGCCGGCGGGCGATTACGTCATCGAGACCGATCTCGACCCCGAAGCGGCGGATGAAGCCGCGCTCGGCTGGCTGCTCGAATCCTATCGCTTCGACCGCTACAAGACCGCGACGCCGCAAAAGGCGCGGCTGGTCCCGCCTTCGGGCGCGGACGCGGCGCGGCTCCTGACCATCGCCGAGGGCGCCTTTCTCGCCCGCGACCTGATCAACACGCCCGCCAACGACATGGGTCCGGCGGCGCTGGAGCAGGCGGCGCGCGATCTCGCCGCGCGCCATGGCGCGGAGATCGAAATCACCGCCGGCGAGGCGCTTCTTGAGGCGAATTTCCCGATGATCCACGCGGTCGGCCGGGCGGCGGCGGAGGCCCCGCGGCTGATCGACCTGCGCTGGGGACCGGCGGATGCGCCGAAGGTCACGCTGGTCGGCAAGGGCGTCTGTTTCGATTCGGGGGGGCTCGATCTCAAGCCCGCCGCCGCGATGCGGCTGATGAAAAAGGATATGGGCGGGGCCGCGAATGTGCTGGCGCTGGCGCATATGGTCATGGCGCGCGGGCTGAACCTCCGGCTCCGGGTGCTGATCCCGGCGGTGGAGAATGCGGTTTCCGCCGCCGCCTTCCGGCCCGGCGACATCCTGACATCGCGGCTCGGCCTGACGGTGGAGATCGGCAACACCGACGCCGAGGGACGGCTGGTTCTGGCCGACGCGCTGGCGCTGGCCTCGGAGGAAAATCCGGCGCTGATCGTCGATCTCGCCACGCTGACCGGCGCGGCGCGGGTGGCGACCGGGCTGGACCTGCCGCCCTATTTCACCGACGACGCGGCGCTGGCGGCGGAGCTGGAGACGGCCTCCGCCCGCGCGCGCGACCCGATCTGGCGGCTGCCGCTTTACGATCCCTATGACGAGGATCTGAAATCGCCGGTCGCGGATCTCGACAACGCCCCTGCGGGCGGTTTCGGCGGCGCGATCACCGCGGCGCTGTTCCTGCGCCGGTTCGTCGGGGCGGGAATCCCTTGGGCGCATTTCGATATTCACGGTTTCACCAACAGCGCGAAGCCCGGCCGGCCCCGGGGCGGCGAATGCATGGCCGCGCGCGCGCTCTTTTCGATGCTGGAGGTCCGATATGGCTGACGATCCTTTCGAGGGCGACCCGCGGATCACCCCGGTCCGCCCGGATCTCGCCGCCCTGCATCTGAGGGGGGTGGTGGAGGCGCAGACCTTCGCCTCCGGCCAGCCGATGCGCGTCTCGGTCGCGGTCGCGCCGCTCAGCGCCGCGCCGGATGCCGAATCGGAGCAGGTGAGCCAGCTTCTCTTCGGCGAGGATTTCACCGCCTATGAGATCGAGGGCGGCTGGGCCTGGGGCCAGGCGGCGCTCGACGGCTATGTCGGCTATGTGCCGGAGGCCGACCTGATGCCGGAGCCTTCCGGCAAGCCGACCCACCGCGTCGCCGCGCTTCAGGCGCTGATCTATCCCGAGCCGAAGGTGAAATCGCGCCCGATCGGCGCCGTGCCCTTCGCCGCGCGCATGACCGTGGTTCCGGGCAAGGAGCAGGACGGTTTCGTCGCGCTCGATCCCGGCGGTTTCGCCGCCGCCCCGGCGCTGAAGCCGATCGAATCGACGGATGCGCTCTGGGTGGCGACGGCGGAGCGTTTCATCGGCGCGCCCTATCTCTGGGGCGGGCGCACGACCTCCGGGCTCGACTGTTCGGGCCTGGTGCAGACGGCGCTCGCGGCGGCCGGGGTCGATTGTCCGCGCGACAGCGACATGCAGATGGAGGCGCTGGGGCGCGAATCCTCGGTGAAGACGCTGAAACGCGGCGATCTGGTGTTCTGGCGCGGCCATGTCGGGATCATGACCGCGCCGACGCAGATCCTGCACGCCAACGGGCATCACATGGCGGTGGTCTCGGAACCGTTCGAGACCGCGCGCGCGCGCATCGCCAAGGCGGAACATGGCGAGATCATCGGCGTTCGCCGGATGACGGTCTGAGGAGACGGGCCATGAAGCGTTCGACCATCATCGCCGGACTGGCCGCGCTGCTTGGCGGCTGCGCCTCCTCCGGCGGGGCCGAGGCGCCGACCGCCGCGCCCGGCCCCGCGCCGCGCGCGGCCGGCGCGCCCGCTGCGGAATACGCCAGCTTCGACGCCTGGAAGGATGGCTTTCGCGTCCGGGCGCTCGGCGCCGGGATCGCCTCCGCGA
>JBKECG010000314.1:0-1843 GCA_047974395.1 Pikeienuella sp.
TTCGGAGAGACGCCGCCGGTCTTGGTGATGGCGCTGTGGATGCGCGCCTTTTCCGGCATATGCTCGCGCAGATACTGCACGCCGACGCTCATCAACTCCAGCGCGTCGAGCGCCGAGCGGCCCAGCTCCGGTGAGGCGGCGGCATGGGCGGCGCGGCCGGAAAAGCGGAAATAGGCCTGGATATTGGCCAGCGAATTCGCCGGCATCACCGTGTTGAAGGAGCCGGGATGCCAGGAGAAGGCCGCCTCGACCCCATCAAAGACGCCGGCGCGCGCCATGAAGGTCTTGCCGGAGCCGCCCTCCTCGGCCGGGCAGCCGTAATAGCGCACGCGCCCCGGCAGGCCTCTGGCCTTCAGATAGTCGCGGGTGGCGACGGCGGCCAGCATCGCGCCCGCCCCCAGAAGGTTGTGCCCGCAGCCATGGCCGTTCCCGCCATCCTCAAGCGGGCGCTTCTCGGCGATCCCGGCCGCCTGCGACAGGCCGGCGAGCGCGTCGAATTCGCCCAGAAAGGCGATCAGAGGGCCGCCCTCGCCCGCCTCGGCCGAAAAGGCGGTGGGGATGTCGGCCAGATCGCGGGTGACGGCGAAGCCCGCCGCCTCCATCATCTCGATCTGCGCGGCGACGGATCTCTCCTCCTGATAGCGCAGCTCGGGCATGTCCCAGATCCGGTCGCTGAGATCCAGATAGGCCAGCTGCAACTCATCAATCAGACGGTCGGTGTCGATGACGGCGTTCATGGCTGCCTCCCCTTACGCGCCCGCGCCCGACGCGCGCGCCTTCATCAGCGAGGTCAGCAGGACCCCGACGAGGCAGGCGACCATCACCGCGCCGCCGACCCCGGCCAGCGCGATCGGCCCGTACTCCACCGCCAGCCCGGTCATGATCGGCAGCAAGATGAAGCCGGTCACCGTATTCATCGAATAGGCCAGCGAGCCGTCGCGCATCGCCGGCGTCTCGAAATCCGGGTCGCAGATCTTCAGCAGCAGCAGCCCGGTCAGGAAAACGCCGGTGGCGGTGCCGAAGATCAGCATCGCCCGCTCGAAAGGCGCCGAGGAGAAGAGCCGCCTCGCCGGGATCATGTTGATCGCCATGGTGCCGATGAAGCCCACGACGGCGGTGATCAGGATCGGCGCTGCGAAGGTCAGCACCCCCTGCACCGGCATGGAGACCAGCGCCGCGACGATGGCGAAATCGGTCAGGGTGGAGGCGATCTTGCCCTTGATCCCCGGATCGACCAGCCAGGCGACGCCCAGCTTGTTCATCGCCAGCCAGACCAGCCACATGACGATGATCGCATAGGCCCAGACCGGCACCGCGCCGATCAGCGGCAGCTCCAGCGAACGCACCCAGGAGCGCAGCAGGATCGCAAGCCCCGACCCCGCGAAGATCAGCGCCAGATTGAAGCCGATCACGTCGATCGAGGTGGAGACCGTCGTCTCCTTGCCGGCGGAGCGGCGCTTGTCGGCGTCCGGCTCCAGCCCGGTCAGCCAGGAGCGCGGCAGGCTCTCGGCGTTGGCGGAGCCTTCCAGCATCTTGCGGCCGTTCAGCCAGCGGATGATGGCGATGCCGGAGATGATCCCGCCCAGAAGACCGATCGTGGCGTAGGTGACGGCGACGCCCTGCGCGATCTCCCAATCTTCCAGCCCCATGCCGTTCAGCATGATGCCGATCACGCCCGCTGTGCCATGGCCGCCGGAAAACCCCAGCGGCATATCAAGCCCGAAAGTGTCATAGATGCCAAGATCGGGCATCGCGGTCGCAAAGAACGCACCAACCGCCCCGCCGACGGCAAGCAGAAAGCCGAAGGCCGCCAGCATCAGGACAGCCATCTTGAAGACGTTCC
>JBKECG010000317.1:0-11716 GCA_047974395.1 Pikeienuella sp.
ATTCGCCCATCAAGCGCGCCCGAACCGTCCCGAAGGGCGGTATGGGCGACATTGCGCCCGCCGCCGTCGGCGACGATGCTCAGCTTGCGCAGCTCGCGCCCGCCCGCGAGCGCGTCCCGCAGATCCAGCAGCACGGCTCCATCCGTCTCGGACTGTTTGAAGCCGGTGTTCCGAAGCGTCGTCAGGGTCACGACATGACCTCCCGATTTGAATTCCACCGGTAGAGAGCGCACCCGCCCCCCTGCTGTCAAACCCTATGCGCGCCAAAAGACGGCCGACATGCGGAAACGTCTGTTTCAGCGATAATAATCTATTCCGATAAATTACAATTATGTGTTAGATTGACGCGCCTGAGGGGGCAAAAGGGATATAAAATGACTTTTCAAAAGGTGGCGGCCGGTTTTGGCCTGTCCATATGCATCACTGCGAATTTCGCCTTCGCCGACGAGCGCGCCGGCGCGGAGGATGATCTCCGGCTCCGGCAGGCCTCGCTCTTCAACGCGATGCTGGTCGCGCCGGACGATCTGGACCTGATGTTCCAGCATGCGCTGACATCGGTGGAGCTGCGCGATTACGAAGCCGCGATCACCACGCTGGAGCGGATGCTGATCTTCAACCCCGATCTCGCCCGCGCCAAGGTCGAACTGGGCGCGGCCTATTTCCGGCTCGGGGCCTATGAGAACGCGCGCTATTACTTTCAGGACGTGCTGGACAGTCACAGCCCGCCGCCCGAGGTGGTCCGGCGCATCGACGTCTTCATGAGCCAGATCGAGAAGCGCACCCAGACCAGCGGTTTCAGCGGCGCGGCCACTTTCGGCGTCACCTATTCGACCAACGCCAATCTCGGGCCGCCCGATTCCGACGTGCTGCTCTTCGGCCGCCCGGCGCTGCTTTCGGGCCAATATGTCGAGGATGACGATATCGGCTTTCGCGCCACGCTTCAGGGCCGGCATTTCCATGATCTCGGCCGGCCGAACGACGATGTGTGGCTGACCGATCTTTCCGCCTATTCGGTGCATTACGCCAGCGAGACGGGCGGCGATATCGACAGCGTCGCGCTTCAGACCGGGCCGCGCCTCTCGCTTGACGAGAAACGCTTCGGGCCGAAGCTGCGCCCCTTCGTCAGCGGCGAGGTTCTGCGCGCCGGCAATGATCCGCTCTATTACGGGGTCGGGCTCGGGGTCGAGTTCACCAACACGCTCAGCGAGGAGATGAACATCTTCGCCGGGCTGGAATCGAAATATCGCGATTACGACGATCGCGGGGATTTCGACGGTTTCGAGCATCGCGCCGGGCTCGGCCTCTCTTATTCGCCCGACGCCTACAGCACATTCTCGGTGCTCGGCTTCGGCGAGACCGATCAGGCGCAGAAGGGTTACAACACCAATTACGAGCTGGGGCTGCGGCTTTCGGCGTTGCATCGCTATGACAGCGGGCTGGATTTCACCGACCGGCTCTGGAGCCTTTCGGGTTTCGCCAGCGCCGCCTGGCGCTGGTATGACGAGCCGGACACCGTGGTTTCGCCGACAAGGAAGCGCAGCGATCTCGACCTTCGGGCCGGGGTCAGCCATGTCTTCCATCTGAACAGCGGCTGGTTCGTGCAGGCTGACGCGGATTACCTGAACCGCAGCAGCAATCTTTCGAATTTCGATCTGGAAAATTTCGGCGTCGGCCTCTCCATGGGGGTGACGTTCTGATGCGACGGCGCAAAGCGCAGGAGAGGTCCATTATGACCGGTAAACCCAATCTCGCCGCGGCGGCGGTCGCCGCCCTGCTCATCGCCCAGGCCGGCGCGGCCGGGGCCGAGCGCGTCGGCGCCGTCTCCGCCGCCAATGACCGCGTCGATGGCACGCCGCCGGCGGCGACGACCCGCGCGCTGGCGATCGGCGACGATCTGGTGCTGAACGAGAGGATCGAAAGCTCGCCGCTCGGCTCGGGCCAGTTCCTGTTCCTCGACCAGACCTCGCTGACGATCGCGCCGAACAGCAATATCGTGCTCGACCGCTATGTCTACGATCCGGCCAGCCAGACCGGGCAGTTCGCCGCCTCGATGACGCGCGGCGTGCTGCGCTTCGTCGGCGGGCGGATCTCCAAGACCACGGACGCGATCATCACCACGCCGACGGCGACCATCGGCATCCGCGGCGGCATGACGATCATCATCGTCGAGGAGGACGGCACCACAAGGGTGATGCATATCGCCGGCGAATACAGCCGCGTGACCACCGATGACGGCCAGGAGATCGTGATCTCCCGCTCCAACGGCGTCGCGGTGATCCTGCCGGACGGGACCGTCGCCTATGAGGGCACGGCCGATCAGCAGCTGATCCGCGAGGCGTCGCTGGCGCTGATCGGGCGCGGCCAGGCCGGCCAGCGGGTCAAGCCCGAGGACCCGGACGTGATCGCGAGCGGCCTGCCGCCCTCCAATTTCGAGGCCAAGGGCGCGCCGAACCTCAACCCGGTCTCCACCTCCGGCGAGCGGGAGCCGAATCTGAATGACGACGGCGGGTCGGAATTCGACCGCGACGATGATTCGCTTACGGATTCCACCACCGACGGCCGGAACCCGAACGTGATTGATCCGGTCGATCCCCCGCCGCCGCCGCCGCCACCACCGCCACCGCCCAATGTGCTGATCCCCGGCCTTATCGGCGGCGCGGCGATCGACGCCACGCCCTATCGCTTCACCGAGGTCTACCGCGGCTCGCGCATCGGCGTCACCGCCGCCAAGGAGCGGTTCACCATCCCGACCCAGCCGGGCTTTTTCGAATTCGCCCGCGGCGGCTCCTCGCCGCAGGGGGCGATCACCGGCTACGGCTTCTTCAACGAGCCGACCGAGTTCGCCTATGTCGCCTTCCGCACCGGCAGGGGCCAGCCCGGCGCCTTCCTGATCGGACGCCCGAGCGAGCCCTTGCCGGATTCGCCGGTTTCTGGCGCGGTCACCGTCCGCTCCTATGACGTCTCGCGGGATCTGGAGCGCAACCCGACCAACCCGTTCTCCGTCGCCGGCCTCGGCCAGTTGATGATGATCACCTCCACCGACGGGCAGGCGGTCGGCGGGAACGCGCGCGCGGTCTCGACCTTCTTCCAGGCGAACGGGCCCTTGGCCGGTTTCGGCGTCTTCACCGGCGAGGTCGCCGCCTCCGGCTCCGGCGCGCCCAGCTTCGAGGGCGGCTTCGAGGGCATGTTCACCACGGCGGGCGGCGTCACCCGCGTCTCCACGCCGCTGGCGACGACGGATAACGGCTATGGCGACACCGCCTTCGGCCCCGGCGCGCGTTATCTCGCGCTTTCGAACAACGCGCAGTTGACCGGCGCCGGCGGCGACAATCGCGGCTCCGCCTTCGCCGATGACGGCACGGTGGACCGGTTCATCCTGCGCAGCGTCGCGACCCGCAACGGGATCGAGACCCTGTCCTTCCCCGACCGCGCCGCCTTCTCCTCCTCCGCGCTGTCGGGCTTCGCGACGACCACGGCGCTCGATCTGGGTTCGGGACTGCGCTACACTGGGGCGACCCAGAGCGCGGGCAATTTCACCCTCTCGCTCGACCAGTCCGGCAACGCCGCCTTCGCCGAGATGCGGCTGAACGACTTCCCCAGGGTCGGCAACACTTCGCCGCAGCTCAATGTGGCTTATCTCGAATTCGGCGGGGCCGACGGCAAGAGCGCCCTGATCGACGAGCGCCGTTACGCCATGCGCGACCGGACGGACGGACGGCACAGCGCCAATGGCCAGACCAACGACAGCACCAATCAGCCGAACCCGTTCTTCGGGGCGCTGGCCTCGGCCGATCTGGCCGGGAATGGCGGCGTCTTTCCCGCCGGGGTCGCGCCGCGTTCGCAATACATGACCTGGGGCTGGTGGTCCGGCGAAATCCAGCAGGCGGCCGTTCCCTGCCCCTTCGACTGCGATCCGCTGACCGCGAACCAGCGTTTTCCGATCGGCGCCTATGTCGCCGGCGACCTGACATCGGAAATCCCGGGGGACGGAACCGCCACATATCAGGGCTTCGCGGTCGCTTCCGGCTATGATCGCGGCCGGCATTTCGTCGATGGCGCCGGCTTCGCCCTGACTTATGATTTCGGCGAAGGAGCCGGCACGGCGACCATCACCGATCTGCTCGGCGCAGATGCGTCCATTCGCATCGGCGAGGGCGAGTTCACCACTTATGCGGGCGACAGCCCCATAACCTTGCCCGGAGGTCGCGCGGGCGCGGTCACGATCAGGGGCGATTTCTTCAACGGGCGCAACGGAGAGGCCGCCGGCGCGACGGGCGGCGCGCTCGATATCCGCTCCCTCCGGAACGCCGATCTGGTCGGCGCCGGGATTTTCGCCGGCGACCGGCGGTGACGGCGCCCGGTTGACCGCGCCCGGTTGACCGCACTCGGTTTACGGGGCTCGGTTGACGGGGCCGAAACATCTGTCAGAACAAAGGCGGGGGCGCGCGACGCCCTCGCCATAGAGAACCTTCATGTCGCTTGCCAAACCTGTCCTCGGTCTCGCCCATTCGCCCGCGCTTGAGCGCCCCGACGCCGCGTCGCTGGCCGATTGGATCCGCGAAAACCGGATCGACGAGATCGAATGCGTCACCTCCGACCTCGCCGGCATCGCCCGCGGCAAGGTCATGCCCGCGAGCAAATTCGTGCGCGGCGGCGATGTGCGCCTGCCGGTCTCGATCCTGATCACCACGATCAACGGCGAATACGCCGATGTGATCCGGCATGATTTCGACACTGACAGCGATCTGACGCTGGTTCCCGATTTCACCACCGCGCGGGCGGTGCCCTGGGCCTCGGACCCGTCTCTCGTCATCATCCACGACCTGGTGGACGGAGAGGGCAATCCCTCCGGCGCCGCGCCGCGCACGGTCCTGCGCCGCGTGGTCGACCATTTCACCAAGGCGGGGCTCAGCCCGGTGGTGGCGCCCGAGATCGAGTTCTACCTCACCAAGCAGAACACCGACCCGGATTACCCGCTGGAGCCGCCCGTCGGCCGCTCCGGCCGCCAGTCCACCGGATCACAGGCGTTCTCGCTTTCGGCCGTGGACGAATATGAAAGCGTGATCGAACATATCTACGATTACGCCGAGGCGCAGGGGCTGGAGATCGACACGATCATCCAGGAGGCCGGCGCCGCGCAGCTGGAGATCAACCTCGTCCATGGCGATCCGCTGGCGCTGGCCGATCAGGTCTTTCTCTTCAAGCGGCTGATCCGCGAGGCGGCGATGCAATGCGGCTGCTACGCCACCTTCATGGCCAAGCCGATGGAGAACCAGCCCGGCAGCGCCATGCATGTCCACATGTCGGTGGTTGAGACGGCGACGGGCCGCAACATCTTCTCCGACGGGAACGGCGCGCCGACGCCCGCCTTTCATCACTTCCTCGGCGGCCAGCAGCGCCATTTCCCGGCGGCGATGGCGATCGCCGCGCCCTATGTGAACTCCTATCGCCGGCTGGTCGCCTATCAGTCGGCGCCGGTCAACCTGGAATGGGGCGTGGACAACCGCTCCGTCGGTATCCGCATGCCGAAATCATCGCCCGAGGCGCGCAGGGTGGAGAACCGGGTGATCGGCTCCGACGCCAATCCCTATCTCGCCATCGCCGCGGCGCTGGCCTGCGGCTGGCTCGGCATGCAGGAAAAGGCGGAGCCGCGCCCCGAGGCCACCGGCGACGCCTATCTGATGAACCGGGACCTGCCGGAAAGCCAGCTCGACAGCGTGATCGAGCTGGAGGCGAACAAGGCCCTGACCGAAATACTCGGCGAGGAGTTCGTGAAGATCTACTGCGCCGTCAAACGCGCCGAACACGCCGAGTTCATGCGCGTCATCAGCCCGTGGGAGCGGGAATACCTGCTGCTGAACGTATAGCGCCCGTCGCGCGCAACTTGCCTCGCGCGCCGTTTGGGCGCTTATGTCATTTCTGACTCAATCACTTCCCGAAGGGAGACGACATGCGTGTGCTGATCACTGGCGGCGGCGGATTTCTTGGCGCGAAGCTGGCGAAGACCCTGGCCGAGCAGGGCGAGATCAGGGGCCGCGAGATCACGCATATGATCCAGGCCGATCTTTTCCAGCCCGAGCCGGTCGCGGCCCCGTTCAAGGTGGAGGGGCTGGCGCTCGATATCGGCGACCGGGCGGCGGTGGACGCCGCCTTCGCCGCGAAGCCGGACGCGGTGTTCCATCTTGCGGCGGTGGTTTCGGGACAGGCGGAGGCGGAGTTCGACATCGGTCTCCGGGTGAACCTCCATGGCACGCTGAACCTGCTGGAGGCGGCGCGCCAGGCCGGCAACCAGCCGATCTTCGTCTTCACCTCCTCGGTCGCGGTCTATGGCGGCGAGATCCCGGACCTGATCGACGACTTCACCATCCTGAACCCGCAGACCTCCTATGGCGCGCAGAAGGCCGCGGGCGAATTGCTGGTGACGGATTACAGCCGCAAGGGCTTCATCGACGGGCGGGGCCTGCGTCTGCCGACGGTGACGGTGCGGCCGGGCAAGCCGAACAAGGCGGCCTCCTCGTTCATGTCCTCGATCTTCCGCGAACCCCTTCAGGGCGAGAGCGCGAACTGCCCGGTCGCCGAGGATTACCCGATCTGGCTCTCGGCGCCGCGCACCGTGGTCGCCAATCTCGCCCATGCGGCGGAGCCGCCGGCCGAGGAATGGGGCGAGAATCGCTGCCTCGCCATTCCCGGCATCACCCGCACCGTGCGCGAGATGGTGGAGGACATGACCCGCGTCGCCGGCTCCAACGCCGCCGGGCGGATCACCTGGAACCCGGACCCTTTCGTGCAGAAGATCTGCGACGGCTGGCGCGCGCATCTGAAGACCGACAAGGCGATCCGGCTCGGCTTCCGTCAGGATCAGAGCTTCGAGGACAATATCCGCTGGTTCCTTGAGGATGACATAAGGCGGTGATCCGGGCGCAAGAGGACCGGCCCGGCCTCGCCATCCTGTTGATGCTGGGGACGTTTTCCTGTTTCACCGGCATCGACAGCGCGGCGAAATGGCTGGCGGAGGCGGGAATTCCCGTCCTTGAGATCGTGTTCATCCGCTATCTGGGCCATCTCCTGCTGGTGCTCGCCCTGTTCGCGCCGGCCGAGGGCGGCGCGCTCTTTCGCGCGAAAAAGCCGTTGCTGGTCGGGCTGCGCGGGCTGATGCTGCTGACCGCGACCATGGCCAATTTCACCGCGGTGCAGTTCCTGCCGCTGACCATCACCAACGCGATCTTCTTCATCTCGCCGCTGGTCATCACCGCGCTGGCGGCGATCTTCCTGAAAGAGCAGGTCGGCCCGCGCCGCTGGACCGCGATCTTCATCGGCCTCGCCGGCGTGCTGATCGTCACCCGGCCCTGGGGCGCGGATTTCCATCCGGCGATGCTGATCTGCCTGATCCCGCCTTTCGCCGCGGCGATCTACAATCTGCTCACCCGCCGGCTCGCGGGGGTGGAGAGCCCGGATACGATGCAGCTTTACGCCGGGCTGATTCCGGTGATCGCGATCCTGCCCCTCGCGCTCGGCGACTGGCGCTGGCCCGCGGGCGGCGCGGACTGGTTCGCCTTCGTGATGATCGGGGTTTTCGGCTGGGCCGGACACCAGTTGCTGACCCTGGCGCATCGCTACGCCGGGGCCTCCGCCCTCGCGCCCGTGACCTATACGCAGATCGTGATGATGTCGCTTTCAAGCTGGCTGATCTTTCACCAGCCGCCGGACAGCCAGACCGTGATCGGCGCGGCGGTGATCATCCTCAGCGGTCTTTACGTCTGGCTGCGCGAGCGGCGGCTCGGCCGGCGCTGAGCCGCTTGTGACCGAAGCCGCGCCCGCCTATAACCGGCGCGACGCCACCGGAGGCCCGATTGTTCGCACATCGCCATCTACTCGGTATCGAGGCGCTCGGCCGGGCCGATATAGAGACCATTCTCGACCTCGCCGAGGATTACGTCTCCCTCTCGCGCCAGCGCGACAAGAAGCGGACGGTGCTGAAGGGCCTGACGCAGATCAACATCTTCTTCGAGAACTCGACCCGCACGCAGGCGAGTTTCGAACTGGCCGGCAAAAGGCTCGGCGCCGATGTGATGAACATGTCGCTCGCCTCCTCCTCGATCAAGAAAGGGGAGACGCTGATCGACACGGCGGTGACGCTGAACGCGATGCATCCCGATCTTCTGGTCGTGCGGCATCAGCATTCGGGCGCGGTCTCGCTGCTGGCGAAGAAGGTCAACTGCTCCGTCATCAACGCCGGCGACGGGCGCCATGAGCACCCGACGCAGGCGCTTCTCGACGCGCTGACCATCCGCCGGCACAAGG
Source organism: Pikeienuella sp. (assembly GCA_047974395.1). Taxonomy (GTDB): domain Bacteria; phylum Pseudomonadota; class Alphaproteobacteria; order Rhodobacterales; family Rhodobacteraceae; genus Pikeienuella. The sequence goes on from JBKECG010000317.1 coordinate 8,302, forward strand.
GCCGGCTCCAGCGGCTGACGGTGGCGATCTGCGGCGACATCAACCACAGCCGCGTCGCCCGCTCCAACATCATCCTGCTGAACAAGCTGGAGAACCGGGTGCGGGTGATCGCCCCGCCGACGCTTCTGCCGAACGGGATCCGGGACATGGGGGTCGAGGTTTTCGACGACATGCGCAAGGGTCTCGAAGACGTCGATGTGGTGATGATGCTGCGCTTGCAGCAGGAACGGATGCAGGGCGCCTTCGTCCCCTCCAGCCGCGAATATTTCCACCGTTTCGGGCTGGACGAGGCCAAGCTCGCCCATGCGAAACCCGACGCCATCGTCATGCATCCCGGCCCGATGAACCGGGGGGTGGAGATCGACCCCAATGTCGCCGACGATCCGAAACGCTCGGTGATTCAGGAACAGGTGGAGATGGGCGTCGCCGTGCGCATGGCGGTGCTGGACCTTCTGGCGCGCAACATCCCCAATCCGGGGGGGGAGGCGTGATGGAGACCATCCTCTCCAACGCCCGGCTGATCGACCCGGCGACCGGCTATGACGGGCCGGGCGCGCTGCGGATCGAAGGCGGGCTGATCGCCGACATGGCGAAAGGCGCCGCGCCCGCGGCGCCCGAAGGCGCCGCCGTGATCGACTGCGCCGGCCTGCCGGTCGCCCCCGGCGTCGTGGATATGCGCGTTTTCGTCGGCGAGCCCGGCGCGCGGCACAAGGAGAGCTACCGCACCGCCGGGCTTTCGGCCGCCGCCGGCGGCGTGACCACGATCGCCGTGCAGCCGGAGACCGAGCCCCCGATCGACGATCCCGCCGTGCTGGAATTCGCCATGCGCCGGGCCGAGCAGGCCAGTCTCGTCCGCGTCGCGCCGATGGCCGCGCTCACGCGCGGGCTGAAGGGGCGGGAGATGTCGGAATACGGTTTCCTGCTGGACGCCGGGGCGCTCGCCTTCACCGACGGCGCCCGCGCCGTCGCCGATCCGACCGTGTTCCGCAATTGCCTCGATTACGCCTGCTCGCTCGGCGCGCTCGTGGTTCATCACCCTCTGGACCCGGCCATGGCCGCCGAGGGCGTGGCGACCGAAAGCCGCTTCGCCTCGCATCTGGGCCTGCCCGGCGTTCACCCGATGGCCGAGCGGATCATGCTGGAGCGCGACATGGCGCTCGTGGAGATCACCGACGCGCGCTATCACGCCGATCTCGTCACCACGCGCGGCGGGCTGGAGACGCTGCGCCGCGCCAAGGACCGGGGGCTGAGGGTCACCGCCGGGATCAGCCATCACCATTTCATCCTGAACGAATACGACCTCGCCGATTACCCGACCTTCTTCAAGCTCGACCCGCCGCTGCGCGAGGAAGAGGACCGCGAGGCGATGCAGCAGGCCGTGGCCGAGGGGCTGATCGACGTGATCTGCTCCTCGCATCAGCCGCAGGACGAGGAATCGAAACGCCAGCCCTTCGAGGTCGCCGCCTCCGGCGCCGTCGGGCTGGAGACATTGCTGCCCGGCGCGCTGAAGCTCTGGCATGACGGGCTGGTGACGCTGCCGGCGCTTTTCGAGCGGCTCAGCCTCGCGCCCTCGCGGCTCCTGGGGCTGGAGGGCGGGCGACTGGCGCCGGGCGCGCCGGCCGATCTGGTGGTGTTCGACCCGGACGCGCCCTATGTGCTGGACCGTTTCGCGCTGCGCTCCAAATCGAAGAACACGCCTTTCGACCGCAGGCTGATGACCGGCCGCGCGATCCGCACCTTCGTCGCGGGTCAGGAGGTCTTCACCCATGAGCGGGGCTGAGATCCTGCCCGCCGCCCCCGGCTGGGGCGATATCTGGCCCTGGATCACGGGCGCGGCGCTGCTCGGCTATCTTTTCGGCTCGATCCCCTTCGGGGTGATCGTGGCGCGGTTTTTCGGGCTGGGCGATCTTCGCTCGATCGGTTCGGGCAATATCGGCGCGACCAATGTGCTCAGGACCGGCGACAAGCGGGCGGCGGCGTTGACGCTGGCGCTGGACATGGCCAAGGGCTGGGCCCCGGTCGCGCTGGTCATGTGGCTCCACCCGCCGGCGGCGGAATTCGCCGCCATCGGCGCGGTTCTGGGGCATCTTTACCCGGTCTGGCTCCGGTTCCGGGGCGGCAAGGGCGTCGCGACCTTTCTCGGCGCGATTCTCGGCCTCTCGCCGCTGGCGGGGCTCCTTTGCTGCCTGACATGGCTGGGGGCGGCGGCGGCGTTCCGCATCTCCTCGCTCGCCGCGCTGGCGATGACGCTTTCGGCGCCGGTCTGGCTCTGGCTGGTCGGGCCGGCGCAGGCGATCCGGGCGGCGCTGATTCTGGCGGCGCTGGTCTGGTGGCGGCATCGCGAGAATATCGGCCGGCTGCTGCGCGGCGAGGAGCCGAAGATCGGCCGGGGCGGATCCGCCCGTCGTTAACCGGAAATTAAACGATTCACCCCGCACTGGCGGGCATGTTGAAACCTGTCGAGCCGCCCCCTGACGAGGCCCCCGCGGCGGAGCGCCTGATCTGGCTCCGCCTCGCGCGGAGCCGCAATGTCGGCTCCATCGCCTTTCGCAGGCTGATCGCCCGCTATGGCGACGCCGCGCGGGCGCTGGAGGCGCTGCCGGAGCTCGTGACCCGCGCCGGCGCCAGCGCCTATCAGCCCTGCTCGGCCCGACAGGGGGAGGAGGAGATGGCCCGCGCCGAGGCGGCCGGCGCGCGGATGCTGCGCCTCGGCCAGCCGGATTACCCGCCGCGGCTGGCGGAGATCCCCGACCCGCCGCCCTTTCTCTGGGCCGTCGGCCGCGCGGCGCTGGCGCACCGGCCGGCCATCGCGGTGATCGGGGCGCGCAACGCCTCCTCCGCCGGGCTGCGCATGGCGCGCCGGATCGCGGGCGAGCTGGGCGAGGCGGGAATCGTCATCGCCTCCGGTTTCGCCCGCGGGGTCGATGCGGCCGCGCATGAGGCGGCGCTGGAGAGCGGCACAACCGCCGCCCTGGCCGGCGGCGTCGATGTGATCTACCCGGAGGAAAACGCCGCCCTCGCCGCGCGCATGCGCGAAGAGGGGCTGTTCCTTTCCGAAGCGCCAATGGGCATGAAACCCCTCGCCCGGCATTTCCCGCGCCGCAACCGCATCGTCTCCGGCCTCGCCGACGGGGTGGCGCTGATCGAGGCGGCCGCGCGCTCCGGCACGCTGATCACCGCGCGAATGGCGCTGGAGCAGGGGCGCGAGGTGATGGCGGTTCCCGGCTCGCCGCTCGATCCGCGCGCCGAGGGATGCAATGCGCTGATCCGCCAGGGCGCGGCGCTGATCCGCTCCGCCGCCGACGTGATCGAGGCGCTGGAGGCCCCGCGCGCGCTGCGGCTGGAGGAGCCGGCCAGCCCGTTCGAATTCGACATGGCCGGGAGCGAACCCGCGCCCGGTCTCGCCGCCCGCGCG
>JBKECG010000371.1:0-2576 GCA_047974395.1 Pikeienuella sp.
GGCGGGGCCCGAAGCGACCGCCGCCGCGCCGGCGAGCCGGCGCGTCAGGCTCTCCGCCTCCTCCGGCGTTTCGGCGGGGACCAGCGCCGCGATCTTCGCCCCGGCGAGGCGCGCGACCAGGGCGCCTGTGGGCGTGGCTGCGAGAATCCGTTCGCTGACGCCGCGGATCAGCTCGTCGCCGACATCATGCCCGTAAATCCGGTTGATCCCGGCGAGCGCGCCGGGGCTGATCACGATCAGCGCGGCCGGCGCGTCGAGCCGACGCAACGCGCGCGACAGCGCGTCGCGCCCCCGGACAGTCCCGGCGGGGAGGTCGCCCCCGCGTCCGCCCCATTCCGTCATCGCCAACACCTTGCCCATGCGGCTCCCTTTCGAGAGTATTTTCGAATCAGTCCTAAATGTTCTATTAATGTTCTAACACCTGACGGCGAGGAATTGGTTAATGACCAACCCTTTAGGCGAATCAAGCCCGACCCGATGCCCATGGTGCGGCGTCGATCCGCTCTATGTCGCCTATCATGACGAAGAATGGGGCGTGCCGGAACGCGACGGGCGGGCGCTCTACGAAAAACTGATCCTCGACGGATTTCAGGCCGGTCTCTCCTGGATCACCATCCTCAGGAAACGTCCCGCCTTCCGCGCCGCTTTCGACGGGTTCGCGCCAGAGCGGATCGCCGCCTATGGCGAGGCCGACATCGCCCGCCTGCTCGGCGACGCCGGCATCGTGCGCCATCGCGGCAAGATCGAGGCGACCATCGCCGGCGCCCGCATCTGGCTCGCGATGGGCGGCGCCCAGGAATTCGCCCGGTTCCTGTGGGATTTCACCGATGGGCGGCCGATCGTGAACCATTACGAGACCGCCGCTCAGGTCCCGACGGAGACGCCGCTCAGCCGCGAGATATCGAAGGCGCTGAAGGCGAAAGGGTTCCGTTTCTGCGGACCGACCATCGTCTACGCCTTCATGGAGGCGGTCGGCATGGTGAACGACCATCTCACCACCTGCCCGCGCCATGCGGCGCTGGCCTGAACGCCCTCAGCGCGGCTCGCCGAACCGGTCTGCGACCAGCGCGGCCAGCGCCTCCATCAGCGCCTCGGCCTCCGGCCCGCTGGTCGTCAGTTCGATCGCGCAGCCCTGCGCCGCGCCGAGCATCAGCAGGCCCATGATCGAATCGCCCGAAACGACCATGCCGTCGCGCTCCACCCGCGCGGCGGCGTCGAAACGCTCCACCGTCTCGACGAAACGGGCGGAGGCGCGGGCGTGAAGCCCTTTCTCGTTGCAGATCTGCAGCTTGCGGCCGGGCACGCGCGGCTCAGACCGCCTTGGCCTGCAGCATCCTGCTGGCGGCGTCGATATATTTGCGCCCCGCCTCGATCGCGGCGGCGACGGCCTCGTCCAGCGGACGGGCGCGCATCTTCGCGATCTTGACCAGCATCGGCAGATTGGCCCCGTAGATCACCTCCACCGAGGCGCCGCCCATGCTGCCGATGGCCAGATTGCAGGGCGTGCCGCCGAACATGTCGGTGACCAGAATCACCCCGTCGCCGCTATCGACAGCCCCGACAGCGGCGTCGATCTCCGCCTGTTTGGCGGTCAGATCATCCTCCGGCCCGGTCGAAACCGCCACGGCGCCGGACTGGGGCCCCACCACATGCTCGGTCGCCGCCAGCAACTCCCTTGCGAGACCGCCATGGGCCACGATCACAAGTCCAATCATACACTCACCCACTTTCGGCCGATTCGGCCAAACCGTTAACAATCTGATCCCCGGCGCCGCCCGGCGCAAGCCCGGAGCGCAGGCCCGCCTCCGGATCCTCCGGCCCGCCGGCCCGCAACGCGAGCAGAAGCGCCGCCGGCCGAAGCGGCCGGGAGCGCAGCAGGAGCGGCGCCCCGCGCCAGAACCGGCGCGGCGGCAGGCGCTCCGCCTCCTCGCTGCCAAGGTCGATCACAAGTCCGAGAGGCGCCGCCCCGGCGGCGGGCAGACGGATCAGACCGATCCCCCGCGCCTCGATCAGCGCGGTCGTCGCGGCCGGGTCGGGATGCGCCGCGACCAGCCCGTCGCCCGCAGGCCGCAAGACCACCAGATCATCGGCGATCAGCCCGGCGCCGAGCGCGATCAGCTCCATCGCCAGCGCCGATTTTCCCGCCCCCGAGGGGCCGAGGATCAGCAGCGCCCGCCCCGCCGCGGCCACCGCGCTGGCGTGGAGCGCGCCGGGCGCGGTCAATAGGGCAGCTCGAAGATGAACCGCGCCCCGGCCGGCTTGTCCTTCGGCCGGTCCTAGGGGCGGATATTCTCGGCCCAGATCGAGCCGCCATGCGCCTCGACGATCTGCCGCGAGATCGACAGGGCGAGGCCGGAATGATCGCCGAATGCGTCATGGTCGGGGTGTTAGGAATAGAATCGCTCGAAGATCGGGCCGAGTTGGGCGTCGGGAACGCCCGGACCGACATCCTCGACCACGACCCGCACGCCGGGGGCGGGGGGCTCGGCGAATATCCGCACCGCGCCGCCCGGCGGGGTGAATGAGAGCGCGTTGCCGACCAGATTCTGCAAAACCTGCCCGATCCGCCCTTGCAG
>JBKECG010000479.1:0-2496 GCA_047974395.1 Pikeienuella sp.
TGCGGGAATTGGCCGATGGCTCCGAGTGGATCGCACCCGGGCGGAAAGGCTGCCCCATGAGCCAAAATACGATGCTCTTCGCCCTCTACCGGATGGGCTATCATTCGCGCGCCACGATGCACGGGTTCCGGTCGACGGCCTCGACGATCCTGATCGAGCGAGGCTTCGCGCCCGACTGGATCGAGCGGCAACTGGCGCACGTCCCGGGACACAAGGTGCGCTCGGCCTACAACGCGGCGGAATATCTGCCCGGGCGGCGGAAGATGATGGACTGGTGGTCCGACTATCTCGATCAGCAGGCGACGATAGGGTCGTGTCCCAGCGATTGGTGTAGGAGGCCGCGCGCGGAGCCACCGGCGTAGCGCAGCGCGCGGCCGGTGCCCCGTTGGGCGGCCACCGTCGATCTTCGATAGAGGTTTGGGTTGCGAGACCTGAAACCAACGCGAGGACGACGATGACCGACGACAGGATGGCGTTGATCGAGTTGATTGAGAAGCAGGCCGATACGGACCTTGTGCGCGAGATGCTGGCCTTCGCGGTCGAGCGGATCATGGAGCTGGAGGTGGAGTTGCGCGCCGGAGCGGCGAAGGGCGCCCGCTCGCCGCTGCGCGAGGCTCAGCGCAACGGATACCGGGAGCGGGATTGGGATACCCGCGCCGGCCGGATCGCGCTGGAGATCCCGAAGCTGCGCAAGGGCAGCTACCTGCCGAGCTTCCTGGAGCCGCGCCGGACGGCCGAGAAGGCTTTGGTCGCCGTGATCCAAGAGGCGTACATCCACGGCATCTCCACGCGCGCCGTCGACGATCTGGTGAAGGCCATGGGCGCGGGCGGCATGTCCAAGAGCCAGGTCAGCCGGCTCTGCGCCGAGATCGACGATCGAGTAAACGCCTTCCTCGCGCGCCCTCTCGAGGGCGCGTGGCCCTACCTCTGGCTCGACGCCACCTACATCAAGGTCCGCGACGGCGGGAGGATCGTCAGCCGGGCGGTGATCGTGGCTGTGGCCGTGAACGAGGACGGCAAGCGCGAGGTTCTCGGCATCGCCACCGGCCCATCGGAGGCGTTCGGCGGGGCGGCCGTCCACTGGACGCCCGCCGTTTTCCGCCTCACCCTTCTGGACCGAGTTCTTCCGTGGCCTCGCCGATCGTGGCCTGCGTGGCGTGAAGCTGGTGATCGCAGACGATCACAAGGGGCTGGGCGCCGCCGCGCGGCGGGTGTTCGACGCGACCCACCAGCGCTGCCGCGTTCATGGGCTCAGAAACGCGCTGGCTCATGCGCCGGCGAAGCAGCGCACAGCCGTGGCGGCCATGCTGAAGACGACATTCGCGTGAGGCAAACCAAGGCCGAGGCCGAGGCCCAGTGGGCGGTCGTCGCCGACGCGCTCCGTGAGAAGCAGCCGAAGCTCGGCGCCATGATGGATGCCTCCCGCGACGACGTCCTCGCCTACATGACCTTTCCTCGGGAGCACTGGGCTCAGATCGCGAGCACGAACCCCCTCGAGCGGGTGAACCGCGAGATCAAGCGCCGCGCCGACGTCATCGGGATATTCCCGAACGACGACGCGATCATCCGATTGGTCGGCGCGCTCATGCTTGAGACCAACGACGAGTGGGCCGTCGCGCGCAGGTACATGAGCCTTGAAAGCCTGGCGCGTGTCACCGACAATCCCAATGTCAGGTTGCCCGCCGTGGCCGCCTGATCAGGCTCGGACCTCTCCGAAGGTCGGCGCTCCTACACCAAGCATTGGGACACGACCGAACAGAGATTCCTGAACTCTCTGACATCCATGTTCGCCTCCCAGATCTCGCGCAAGTCATTCCACATCCAGAACAAATCAGGAAAAACACGAACCGCGGACATGGCCACTCTTTTCGAGTGGGGCTCTGAGGCACGCTCTCGGCGCCGCCACTCGAAGCTGGGTTGCCTCGGCGCGATGGGATTCGAAGCCCGCTCAATGCGACCTCGACTTGCTCTCCACCGGACCGGTGGCATCCCACCTGGGCTCTATTCGGCGGGTCGCGGTCGCGCCGCTTGATGGAAAGGCATCGGTTCGCGGCCCGGAAGCACAAGGTTCAGCAGGATGGCCGCGACCGCCCCGGCGATAAGCCCCGAATCCAGCATTGCCTTGGTCCCGGCGGAGGCGCCCGCATAGAGTTCGGGCTGTGCGCGGAGGCCCAGGGCGACCGCGATCGAGACGCCGGCGACGATCATGTTGCGCTTGTTCAGATCGACCAGCGACAGCATCTTGATGCCGGCGGCCGCGATCATTCCGAACATGATGATGACCGCGCCGCCCAGCACCGCGTTCGGTATCGTCGTCACGACGGCGCCGATCTTGGGGAACAGGCCGGCGATGACGAGGAAGCCGCCCCCGATCGCGACCACATAGCGGCTGGCAACGCCGGTCAGGGCCACGAGCCCCACGTTCTGGCTGAAGCTGATCTGCGGGAAGGCATTGAAGATGGCCGCGAAACTGCTCGACAGGCCATCGGCCATGAC
>JBKECG010000003.1:0-3726 GCA_047974395.1 Pikeienuella sp.
GAGGCCCGAGGTCGGGTCGAGCCCGATCCAGCCGGCGCCGGGCAGGTAAACCTCGCACCAGGCGTGCAGATCGGTGAAATCGTGATCGGTGCCCGGCGGCCCGTCCAGCGAGACGAGATCGGGCTTCAACTGGATCAGATAGCCGGAGACGAACCGGCTGGCGAAGCCGAGATGACGCAGGATCTGGACCAGGAGCCAGCTTGAATCCCGGCAGGAGCCGGAACGGCGCGAGAGCGTCTCCTCCGGCGTCTGCACTCCGGGCTCCATGCGGATCAGATAGTTGACCTCGCGCTGGAGCCGGGCGTTCAGATCGACGAGGAAATTGACCGTGTTGCCGCCATCGCGCGGGATGGAACCGAGAAATTCCTGCAATAACGGCCCCGCCGCCTCCGGTCGGCGGTAGATCGAGAGATCCTCGACCAGATCCTCGGGATAGGCGAAGGGCCAGTTCTCCGCGCTTTCCTCCACGAAGAAGTCGAACGGGTTGTAGACGGTCATGTCGGCGACCAGATCGACCTCGATCTTCAGCTCGCGCACCGGTTCGGGAAAGACGAAACGGGCCAGCCAGTTGCCGTAGGGGTCCTGCTGGAGATTCAGGAAGTGGTTCTCCGGCGAGACCTTCAGCGAATGCGAAATCACCCTTGTCCGCGAATGCGGCGCGGGGCGAAGCCTTATGATCTGCGGACCGAGCGAGACGGGACGGTCATACCGATAATGGGTGAGATGATAGACGCCCGCCTTGATCGCCATTCACGGCCCTCCTGCAATCATGTCGGATTTCAGCAAAGCCCAGGCTCAAGGCGCTGTAAAGTGGGCCGCAACCGATTGTGCGGCCCACAGGTTTTCCACTCAGCGATAGATCAGCGTCGGCAGCCAGAGCGTGATCCCCGGCAGGAAGGTGATCAGCAGCAGCACGATCACCAGCGGGATCAGGAAAGGCGCGGTCGCGACCACGCAGGCCTCGAACGGCATCTTGGCGACGCGGGCCAGCACATAGAGCACCATCCCCACCGGCGGAGTCAGAAGACCCAGCATCAGGTTCAGCACCATGATCACGCCGAAATGCACCGGATCGACCCCAAGCTCCACCGCCACCGGCAGAAGCACCGGCACCAGGATGGTGATGGCGGCGATCGTCTCCATGAAGCAGCCGATGATCAGCAGGATCAGGTTCATCAGCAGCAGGATCACCCAGGGCCGGTCGGAAACCGCCAGAAGCGCCGCCGCGAAATGCTCCGGCACCCGGTTGGAGGTCAGGATCCAGGCGAAGATCGAGGCCGCGCCGACGACGAACAGCACCACCGCCGTGGTCTCGATCGTGTCGAAGCTCACACGCAGGAAACGCCGCAGGGTCAGCGTGCGATAAACGCCGAGGCCCAGAAACAGCGCCCAGGCGCAGGCGGCGACGGCGGCCTCGGTCGGAGTGAAGGCCCCGGTCAGGATTCCCCCGACGATGATCGCCGGCGTCATCAGCGACAGAAAGGCGCGGGCGAAGCTGCTCCAGAGCGTCGGCAGGTGAAAGGCCTGATCCCGCGGGTAATTCCGCCGACGCGCGTACCAGGAGACCATCAGCATCAGCGACAACGCCATCAGCAGACCGGGAATGAACCCCGCCGCGAAGAGCTGGCCGATGGAGGCGCCCGCCACGACGCCATAGATCACCATCGGCAGCGAAGGCGGAATGATCGGCCCGATGGTCGAAGAGGCCGCCGTGATCCCGACCGCGAAGCCGGGGTCGTATTTGGCGTCGCGCATCGCCTTGATCTCGATCGCGCCGAGGCCCCCGGCGTCGGCCACCGCCGCCCCTGACATGCCGGCGAAGATCACCGAGGCCCCGACATTCACATGGCCGAGGCCGCCCCTGAGCCAGCCGACCAGGGCGAGCGCGAACTTGAAGATCCGCTCGGTGATGCCGGCGGTGTTCATCAGGTTGCCGGCGAGGATGAAGAAGGGCACCGCAAGCAACGGAAAACTATCGACTCCATTGATCATCCGATGCGCGGTCACCATCGCCGGCGGCGCGCCGTTGGCGAGGATGAAAAGCGCCGATGATCCGGTCAGCGCGATCGCCACCGGCACGCCGGCGGCGATCATGCCGAACAGCAGGACGAAGAGAATGATGATGTCCATGTCCGTCCCCTCAATCCATCATATGTGCTGAATCGGCATGCGCGTCCGGGTCGATCAGCGGGCTGGTCCCGGTGACGAGATGCCGCCAGCCGACACGGATCGCATAGAGCGTCATCGCCGCGAAACAGGCGGCGACCAGCCAGTAGAGCCAGGCCTTCGGGATCTGGATCGACACCATCGCCTGCCGCGTCTTGGAGGCCAGCTCCGCCGTCAGCCAGGTCATGCCGGCGTAAAAGGCGATGGAGACGAGGTCGATCAGCGCCTGCGCCACCCGGCGTCCGGGGCGCGGCATCCAGCGATAGAGAAACTCCACCGCGATATGCGAACGCTTGCGCACCGCCATCACCGCGCCGGTGAAGGTGACGCAGATCAGCAGATAGCGCGCGATCTCCTCGGTCCAGCCGAGCGAATTGTTCAGCACATAGCGGGTGAAGAACTGGAGAAAGACGTCGAAGGCCAGAATCCAGAAGGCGACGAGAATGATCCCGTCCCCCCAGTTGAGATCGGAAAGGTCGATCTCCTCATCCTCGATATGGATATCGGCGGCGGCGCCGCCCTCGTCGGGCAAGTCTTGCATGATGGTCCTGCGCTCCCGGATAGGGAGGGGAGCGCGACCGGGTCGCCCCGGCCGGCCCCGATCCCGATTGGGTGGCGACCCGGCGCGCGGCCGGGCCGGTCTCTGGGTTACTGGATCGCCTGAAGCTCGTCGTAGGTTTCCTGATCCCAGGTCGCCATGTCGCCGTTATGCAGCTTCTTCACCGCCTCGATGAACGGGCCGCGATCGACCTCGTTCACGGTCACGCCCTGATCCTTGAACCACTGCACCAGATCCGTCTCCTGCTGGATGATCTGATCGGTGGCGCAGGCGGCGGTGGTCTGGGCGACCTCGCGCAGCGCGGCCTGATCCTCCTCCGCCATCGAATCCCAGGTCGGCCCGCCGGCGATGGTCAAGAGCGCGTCGGTGATATGGCCAGTGAGGTTGATGTTGGACTGGACCTCGTAGAACTTCTTCGCCTGAATGGTCGGCAGCGGGTTCTCTTGCGCGTCCACGGTGCCCTGCTGAAGGGCCAGATAGACCTCGGCGAAGGCGATCGGGGTCGGATTGGCGCCGACGGCGATCGGGAACATCTGATAGATCGGCGCGTTCGGCACCCTGATCTTCAGCCCGGCCATGTCCTCCGGCTTCAGGATCGGCTTGTTGGAGGTGGCGTGGCGGGCGCCGTAATAGGTCATCGCCAGAATGTAGTTGCCGCTCGCCTCGGTATAGCCGTCGGCCAGTTTCGCGAAGAGTTCGGAATTGCGGTATTTGTCCCAGTGTTCGTAATCGCGAAACATGAAGGGCGCGCCGCCGATGGCGATCGGGCCGTAGAACTGGCCGGCGAAAAGCTGGCCGGTATAGATCACGTCCACGGTGCCGAGGCCGAGCCCCTCGTTGATGTCGACCTCCTTGCCGAGCGAAGAGGCCGGGAAGACCTCGAATGAATCGCGCCCGTCGGTCGCCGTCTTGAGCAGGTCGGACGCGGCCACGGCGCAGGTGTGCTCGGGGTCGTGCGCCTCGTAGCCATGCGCCCATTTCAGAATGGTCTCGGCGGAAGC
>JBKECG010000014.1:0-23242 GCA_047974395.1 Pikeienuella sp.
CGGCAGAGGCTTCGCATGGCGCGAAGGATAGCAGAGCCGGAAAGCGCGCGGGAGGCGCCGGCGAGGCCCGATTTTCGGGCGCGCGGCGATCATGGTTGCGAATTCGTTAACGGAGGGCCTAAGCTGATCGTGGGGCGCGAAAAGGGGATGGAAGAGATGCGGGGGATCGGTCTGTCGGCTGTCTGTTTTCTGACGGTCGTCGCAGCGGCGCATGCCGAGATGTTGCAGCTTCAACCGGCCGATCCGCAGCCCGATCCGGCGACGCTGGCGCAGGGGCTGGCTGTGTCATACGCCTATCCGCCAGACGTGAAGGATCTGCGCGACGCCGAATACTGGCTCGGCGAAGGCGCAAAGGCCGGGTCGCCGCTGAGCGGGCTTCGCTATATCGACACGCTCGAAGGCGAGGAGGCGCTGACCTCCGGTCAGGCGACGCGGGTCGCCGCCGAGATCACCGGCTATGTCCATTTCGCCCGCGCCGGCGCGCATATGATCGAGTTTCATTCCAATGACGGCGTGCGGGCCGTGCTCGGCGGGCGGGAAGTCGCGTTCAATGACGGGCGCCACCCCTGCGAGACCGGCGGCTATCAGGAGGTGAACGCGCCCGCGCCCGGCTGGTACGAATTGAAGGTGACATGGTTCCAGCGCCTCGGCTCCGCCTGTCTGCTGATGAAATGGGATGGCGGCGAGGGCGGCATGGGCTGGGCGAAGAATGAGGTTTTCGCCTATCGGAAATAGGCCCCTCAGCCGAATTTCCGGAAGAGCCCGGTCTCGTCGAACATCCGCTCCAGCGCCTCCATCCGCTTTCGCGTGTGTTTCCAGGTGTGCTCCTGCACCGCGGCGATCAGGGTCTCTACCAGCAGCAGCACCGGCACCGCGCTGTCCCATGCGGAGGGGGCCTCGATCCGGCAGGCGAAGACGTGATCCGCGATCTTCGCCGCCGGAGAGCGCCAGCGATCGGTGAAGAGGATGATCCGCGCCCCCCGCGCCTTGGCGATCTCCGCGAGTTTCAGCGTGCTGGTCTCGTAACGGCGCACATCGAACGCGACCAGCAGATCGCCGCGCCCGATATCCAGCGCCTGATGCGGCCAGGTGTTGGAATTGGAGCGGATATGGGTGACGCCGGGGCGCAGGACCTCGAAATGCAGGTGGAGATATTCCGCCAGCGTCCGCGTGATCCGGCCGCCGGTGACGAAGACGGCGCGACGCTTGTCCGCCAGCAGCCTGGCGGCCTTGTCGAAACCGGCGATGTCGATCCGCTCCAGCGTCTGGCGGATGTCGCCGATCACCGCTTCGGTGAAGCTGTTGAGCACATGGCCGGTCGGGGCCTCGCCCGCCCAGAGCGCGCGTTTGGCGATCGGGTCCTGAGCCTGCGCCTCCAGCTCCGCCCGGAGCGCGGCCTGCATGTCGGGGAAGCCGCCGAAGCCGAGCTTGCGCGCCAGCCGCGTCACCGTCGGCGCCGAAACCCCGCCGAGCCTGGCCAGATGCGTGACCGAGCCGAGCCCGGCGAACGGGTAGTTCGCCATCAGCGCATCCGACAGCCGCGTCTCCGCCGGCGTCAGTTTTCGCGCGGCGCTCAGCCGCTCGGCGATAGTGGTCGCCATGGCGTCCTCTCCATTTTCGCGCAACCTAGCGCGGGCGCCGCCGCCTGAACAGAAATTTTCAGTATCCGGTTGACAGGAGCCGGAATTCTGAATTTTCCTTTTCACGGATGAGAGGAAGCGGGATGCGGTCGGTCGCGCCGGATATCGAGGGGGCGGAACGCGCGACTGGCGCCGCCATCGCGCTTTTCCGCGAACGCGCCCCGGCCTTCACGCCGCCGGAGGGGCCGCCCACCGCCGCGCTGGCGGGGGAGGGGGGGTCGTGACCGGTTTCATGCGCGGCTATATCCGGCGCGTGGACGCGCTCAATCGCGGCGTCGGCCGGGTCATGATGTATGGTCTTTTCGGGATGATGGGGGTGCTTCTGTGGTCCTCCGTATCCAAGACCTTCCTCACCCCCTCGCTCTGGACGCTGGAGACGGCACAATTCGCCATGGTCGCCTATTTCCTGCTGGGCGGTCCCTATTCGATCCAGCTCGGCTCCAATGTGCGGATGGATCTTTTCTACGCCGAATGGTCGGCCCGGCGTAAGGCGCAGGTGGACGCGCTCACCGTCCTCTGCCTGCTTTTCTATCTCGGCGTGCTGCTCTATGGCGGGATCGACAGCCTTTCCTACTCGCTGCAATACGGCGAGCGCAGCCCGACCGCCTGGCGGCCCTATCTCTGGCCGATCAAGCTGGCGATGGTGGCGGGAACGCTGCTGATGATCCTTCAGGCGCTGGCGGAGCTTTTCCGCGATCTGCTCACGCTGAAAGGCGTCGATCCGGGGGAGCGGCGGCTCTGATGTCCTATGAGATGATCGCCCTGACCATGTTCGCGTCGATGATGCTGATGCTGCTGACCGGCCAGCGCGTCTTCGGCGCCATCGGCGTCGTCGCCGCGGTCGCGGCGCTGGCGCTCTGGGGCACGGGCGGGTCGAACATTCCCTTCGGCGCGGCGATGAAGCTGATGAAATGGTATCCGCTGCTGACCCTGCCGATGTTCGTCTTCATGGGCTATGTCCTGTCGGAAAGCCGGATCGCGGATGATCTTTACCGCATGTTCCATGTCTGGATGGGGCCGGTTCCCGGCGGGCTGGCCATCGGCACGATCGGGCTGATGGTGCTGATTTCGGCGATGAACGGGCTTTCGGTGGCCGGCATGGCCATCGGCGCGACCATCGCGCTGCCGGAATTGCTGAAGCGCGGTTATGACAAGCGGATGGTCACCGGGGTGATACAGGCGGGGTCGTCCCTCGGCATCCTGGTGCCGCCCTCGGTGGTGCTGGTGCTCTATGCGATGATCGCGCGACAGCCGGTCGGGCAGCTCTGGCTCGCGGGGGTGGTTCCGGGGCTGATGATGGCGGGGATGTTCATCCTCTATATCCATATCCGCTGCCGCATCCAGCCCGAGCTTGGCCCCGCCCTGCCCGAAGAGGCGCGGGCGGTCCCGCGGGCGGAAAAGCTGCGGCTTCTCCGCGCCGGGCTTTTGCCGCTCGTCATCTTCGCGACGATGATGATCCCCTTCGTCAACGGCTGGACCTCGCTGGTCGAAAGCTCCGCCATCGGCGCGCTCGCCGCCTTTTTCGCCGCCATCGCCAAGGGACGGATGACGCGGGAGGTGTTCGAGACCTCGGTCCGCCAGACGCTGGCGATCTCCTGCATGTTCATGTGGATCATCCTCGCCGCGCTTGGCTTCGGCGCCGTTTTCGACGGGCTGGGCGCGGTCAGGGCGATTGAGACGCTGTTCACCGAGCAGCTTGGCCTCTCGCCCTGGATGATCCTGGTGCTGATGCAGGTGTCGTTCCTGCTGATGGGGACGTTTCTGGACGACACCGCCATGCTGGTGATCGTCGCGCCGCTCTATGTGCCGCTGGTCGGCGCGCTCGGCTTCGATCTCGTCTGGTATGGCGTGCTTTACACGATCACCACGCAGATCGCCTACATGACCCCGCCCTTCGGCTATAATCTCTTCCTGATGCGGGCCATGGCGCCGCCGGAGATCGGGTTGAGGGACATCTACGCCTCGATCCTGCCCTTCGTGCTGGTGATGATCGCGGCGCTGGCCCTGATCATGGCCTTTCCCGGCATCGCGCTCTGGCTGCCGGGCCAAGTCTACGGGTTCTGAACGATCCGACCTGAAACAAGGAGAAGACGATGACCACGAGACGCAAACTGATCACCGCCGCCGCGGCCGCGCCCGCCTTCGCCCTCGCCGCGCCCGCCCTCGCCCAGTCGAAGATCCGCTGGCGGATGCAGACCTATGCCGGCTCGGCGCTGGCCGAGCATGTGGTGAAGCCGGCCATCGACCGGTTCAACGCCATCGCCGGCGAGGAGATGGAGATCGAGCTTTATTCGGCCGATCAGCTTGTCCCGACGGCGGAGCTTTTCCGCGCCATGCAGGCGGGCACGATCGACGCGGTGCAGTCGGATGACGATTCCATGGCCTCGCCGACCGAGGTCACCGTCTTCGGCGGCTATTTCCCCTTCGCCTCGCGCTATTCGCTGGATGTGCCGGTCTTGTTCAACCAGTACGGGCTGAACGAGATCTGGGACGCGGAATATTCCAAGGTCGGGGTGAAGCATATCTCCGCCGGCTCCTGGGATCCGTGCCATTTCGCCACCAAGGACCCGATCAACTCGCTGAAGGATCTGGAAGGCAAACGCGTCTTCACCTTCCCGACCGCAGGGCGGTTCCTGACCCAGTTCGGCGTGGTGCCGGTCACGCTCCCCTGGGAGGATATCGAGGTCGCGGTGCAGACTGGGGAGCTGGACGGCGTCGCCTGGTCCGGCATCACCGAGGATTACACCGTCGGCTGGGCCGATGTGACCAATTACTTCCTGACCAACAACATCTCCGGCGCCTGGGTCGGGCATTTCTTCGCCAATATGGACCGCTGGAACGAGTTGTCGCCGAAGCTCCAGAACCTTCTGGCGCTGGCGATGGAAAGCTCCCACTATTACCGTCAGTGGTGGTATTGGGGCGGGGAGGCTGCGCTGCGCGTCAACGGAACCAAGATGCAACTGACCTCCATCCCCGACGCCGAGTGGGATCAGGTCGAGGCCGCGGCGCAGAAATTCTGGGACGAGATCGCCGCCGAGAGCGAGACCAAGGCCAAGGTGGTCGAGGTGTTCAAGAAATACAACGCCGACATGGTCAAGGCCGGAAGGCCCTATCGCTACGGGTGAGGGCCTTCGCATGATCCGGGGGCGCCGCCGCGCGCCCCCGGCCCCAGGGTGAAGCAGCAGCGAGAGAGATGAAATGGCCGGAAATCTCAGCTTCGACGAACTCCGCGTCCGCGCCGGGCGCGGCGAGATCGACACGGTGATCGTCGCCGCGCCGGACATGCAGGGCCGGCTGGTCGGCAAGCGTTTCACCGCCGCGCATTTCATCGACAGCGCGCATGAGGAGACGCATTGCTGCAATTACCTCCTCGCCACCGACATGGAGATGGAGACGGTCGGCGGTTTCGCCGCGGCAAGCTGGGCGCGGGGTTATGGCGATTATGTCATGAAGCCCGACATGGAGACGCTGCGGCTCTTCCCCTGGGCGGCGGGCGCCGCCTTCATCATGGCCGATTTCCTCGACCATCACGGCGCGCCGGTGGTCCATGCGCCGCGCAATGTGCTGAAGCGGCAGCTGGAGCGGCTGAAGGCGATGGGCTTCACCATGGCCGCGGCGACCGAACTGGAATTCTTCGTCTTTCAGGAAAGCTATGAGGCGCTGGCCGCTGATCGCTGGCGCGACCCGACGCCGATCAGCGCCTATAACGAGGATTACCACATCTTCCAGACCGCCCGCGAAGAAGGGCTGATGCGGGCGATCCGCAACGGGCTGATGGGCGCCGGCGTTCCGGTCGAGAACACCAAGGGCGAGGCCGAGGCCGGGCAGGCCGAGGTCAATATCCGCTATGATGGCGGGCTGGAGACCGCCGACAACCACATCATCGTCAAGGAGGCGGTGAAGGAGATCGCGCAGGCGCAGGGCAGGGCGGTCACCTTCATGGCGAAATACAGCCATCAGGCCGCCGGCTCCTCCTCTCATATCCACCAGTCGCTGCTGGACGCCTCCGGCGCGCCGGCCTTTCACGACCCGAAAGACCCGATGGGCATGTCGGACGTGATGCGCGCCTATCTCGCCGGGCTTCTGGCCCATGCGGCGGAGGTGACCTTTTTCCTCGCGCCCTATGTGAATTCCTACAAGCGGTTCACCAGGGGGCTCTTCGCGCCGACGCGGGCGATCTGGTCGGTTGACAACCGCACAGCCGGTTTCCGGCTGGTCGGGGAGGGGACGAAGGCGATCCGGGTCGAGTGCCGGATCGGGGGATCCGATCTCAACCCCTATCTGGCGCTGGCCGGGCAGATCGCCGCCGGCGTCGCCGGGATCGAGGGCGGGCTGACCCTCCCGCCCGCTTTCACCGGCGACGCCTACGCCGCCGAGAGCGAGCCGGCGATCCCGCCGACCCTGCGCGACGCGATCGCGGCGATGGAGCGTTCCGACATGCTGCGCGCGGCCATGGGCGATGCGGTGGTCGATCACTATCTGCACGCCGCGCGCTGGGAGCAGGAGGATTTCGACCGCAAGGTCACCGATTACGAACGCCGGCGCGGTTTCGAGAGGGCCTGAGATGAGCGCGATGATCCACTGTATCTCCCCCGTGGACGGCTCGCTCTACGCCGAGCGCGAGGCGATGGCGCCCGAGGCCGTCCTCGCGCTTTGCGAAAAGGCCCGCGCCGCGCAGAAGGACTGGGCCGCCCGCCCGCTCGCCGAGCGCGTCGCGCTGGTCGAGGCCGGCGTGCGCGAGCTGACCGGGGCGAAGGAGGAGGCCGCGACCGAGCTCGCCTGGTCGATGGGCCGCCCGGTCCGCTATGGCGGCGAATTCGGCGGGGTCGAGGAGCGCGCCTTCCATATGGCGAAGATCGCGCCGGAGGCGCTGGCGCCGATCGAAGTGGCCGATGATGCGCGGTTCCACCGTTATATCCGCCGCCAGCCGCATGGGCTGGTCTTCGTCATCGCGCCCTGGAACTATCCGTACCTCACCGCGATCAACACCGTCGTCCCGGCGCTGATCGCCGGCAACGCGGTGATGCTGAAGCCGGCGGCGCAGACGCTGGTCGCCGGCGAAAGGATGGCGAAGGCGTTCCAGAACGCCGGCGTGCCCGCCGATCTCTTTCAGGTTCTCTTCCTCACCCATGACGCCACCGCCGAGCTGATCGCGAAGCGGAGCTTCGATTTCGTGAATTTCACCGGCTCCGTCGCCGGCGGGCGCGCCATAGAGCGGGCCGCCGCCGGGACCTTCACCGCGCTGGGGCTGGAGCTTGGCGGCAAGGATCCCGGCTATGTCATGGACGACGCCGATGTCGAGGCGGCGGCGGAGGCGCTGATCGACGGCGCCATGTTCAATTCCGGTCAGTGCTGCTGCGGGATCGAGCGCATCTATGTCGCCGCGCCGCTTTTCGACCGTTTCGTCGAAAAGGCGGTGAGCATCGTCGAGGGTTACGTGCTCGGCAATCCGCTCGACCCTGAAACCACGCTCGGCCCGATGGCGCAGAAACGCCTCGCCGATCTGGTCCGCCAGCAGGTCGCCGCCGCCATGGATGGCGGCGCGAAAAGGCTGATCGACCCGAAAGGTTTCGAGGCGGCGGGCGGCGCCTATCTCGCGCCGCAGATCCTGACCGGCGTCGATCATTCGATGACGCTGATGCGCGAGGAGAATTTCGGCCCCGTCGTCGGAATCATGAAGGTCGCGACCGATGAGGAGGCGCTGGCGCTGATCAATGACAGCGCCTATGGGCTCACCGCCTCGCTCTGGACGCGGGATCTCGCGCGGGCCGAGCGGCTGGCGGCGGAGATCGAGACCGGCACCGTCTTCATGAACCGCTGCGACTATCTCGACCCGGCGCTCTGCTGGACCGGCTGCAAGGACACCGGCCGGGGCGGGGCGCTCTCCGTCATCGGCTACCAGAACCTGACCCGGCCCAAATCCTTCCATCTCAAGAAAGCCTGACCATGCCCCTCACCGCCAACTGGTCCTATCCCACCGCCATCCGTTTCGGCGCCGGCCGCATAAGCGAGCTTGGCGAAGCCTGCGCCGCCGCCGGCATGAAGAAACCGATCCTGATCACCGATCGCGCGCTGGCCACGCTGCCGATCGCCGAGACGGCGCTGGCCGCGATGGCCGAAGCCGGGCTCGGCCGCGCGATCTTCGCCGATGTGGACGCCAACCCCACCGGGAGCAATCTGGAGGCGGGCGTCGCCGCCTTCCGCGCCGGCGGCCATGACGGGGTGGTCGCCTTTGGCGGCGGCTCGGGGCTGGATCTCGGCAAGGCGGTGGCCTTCATGGCCGGGCAGACCCGCCCGGTCTGGGATTTCGAGGATATCGGCGACTGGTGGACCCGCGCCAATCCGGCGGGGATCGCCCCCATCGTCGCCGTGCCGACCACGGCGGGAACCGGTTCCGAGGTCGGGCGGGCCTCGGTCATCACCAATGAGGCGACGACGGAAAAGAAGATCATCTTCCATCCGCAATTCCTGCCCAAAGTGGTCATCGCCGACCCGGAACTGACCGTCGGCATGCCGCGCATGATCACCGCCGGCGCCGGCATGGACGCTTTCGCCCATTGCCTGGAGGCCTATTGCTCGCCGCATTATCACCCGATGAGCCAGGGGATCGCGCTGGAGGGAATGCGGCTGGTGAAGGACAATCTCCCTCTCGCCTATGAGAATCCAGAGGATATCGAGGCCCGCGCCAACATGATGTCGGCGGCGATGATGGGCGCGGTCGCCTTCCAGAAGGGGCTGGGGGCGATCCACGCCATTTCCCACCCGATCGGCGCTCACCATCACACCCATCACGGGGTCACCAACGCCGTGGTGATGGCGCCGGTGCTGGCCTTCAACCGCAAGGCGGTGGAGGAACGGATCGCCGCCGCCGCCGCCTATCTGGGCCTTTCGGGCGGTTTCGACGGCTTCGCCAGTTTCGTGGACGACCTGACCGCGCGCCTCAACATCCCGGCGACGCTGACCGGGCTCGGGGTGAAGAACCCGGATATCGACCTGCTGGTGGAGAACGCGCTTCGCGACCCTTCCTGCGGCGGAAATCCGGTGAAGCTGACGGCGGCGAACCTGAAGCCATTGATCGAAAGCTGTTTCTGACGGCGGGGCGGGCGCCTCAGCCGTCAAGCTCCGCCCTTGCGGCGGCGAAGACGGTTTCGAACATCTCCGTCGTCAGCCGCCCGGTATTGGTGTTGTAGCGAGAGCAATGATAGCTGTCGCGGATCACCAGCCCGCCGATCTCATGCCGCGCGCCATGGCCGAAAGGATGCGCCGCGACCCGCGCGCCGAGCGCGCGCAGGACGCTCTGATGGCTGATCACCCCAAGCGCGATGATCATCCTCAGCCGCGGCAGCGCCGCGATCCGCGCCTTCAGGAAGTCGCGGCAGCGGTTGATCTCCGCCCCGACGGGCTTGTTCTGCGGCGGCACGCAGCGCACGGCGTTGGTCACCATCGCGCCCGAAAGCCGCAAGCCGTCATCGGGCCGCGCGTCGAAGGCGCCGTTGGCCCAGCCGAATTTCGTCAGCGTGGCGTAGAGCAGGTCTCCGGCGTAATCGCCGGTGAAGGGCCGCCCGGTCCGGTTCGCGCCGGAAACGCCGGGCGCCAGTCCGACAATCAGAAGCGTGGCCCCCTCGTCGCCGAAGCTGTGGACCGCGCCATTGAACCAGTCGGGATGTTTCGCCGCCACTTCGTCGCGATAGGCGACGAGTCGCGGGCAGAGACGACAATCGCGCGGCGCTTCCGCCAGGGCGGGCGCGGCGTCGGGCGTCACTCCTCGGCCATGTCGACTTGTTCGAACTCGTCATCGCGGTTCGGGCGCGGCGGCCGGCCGATCACGTCCTTCAGCTCTTCGAGCTCGATGAAGTTGTCCGCCTGCCGGCGCAGGTCGTCGGCGATCATCGGCGGCTGGGAGCGGATGGTCGAGACGACCGAGACCCGCACGCCCCGCCGCTGCACTGCGGCGACCAGCGGCTTGAAATCGCCATCGCCGGAGAACAGCACCATATGGTCGATCCGGTCGGCCATCTCCAGCGCGTCCACGGCCAGTTCGATATCCATGTTGCCCTTGACCTTGCGTCGGCCCATCGAGTCGATGAACTCCTTCGCCGGCTTGGTGACCATGGTGTAGCCGTTATAGTCGAGCCAATCGACGAGCGGCCGGATCGGGGAATATTCCTGATCCTCCAGCAGCGCCGTGTAGTAGAAGGCCCTGACCAGTTTGCCTCTCCGCACGAACTCGGAACGCAGAAGCTTATAGTCGATGTCGAAGCCCAGCGAACGAGCGGCCGCATAGAGATTGGAGCCGTCGATGAATAACGCCAGACGTTCGTCACGATAAAACATTCTCACACCTCGAAATGTAAAACGGCTCCGGGTAGGGTGCGCGCCTTTCGCCCGGTAATCCGTAAGAGCGGCGAAAATAAGCCAAGGAATGGCGATTGCAATGGCGTGGCCTGACGATTTCCAAGATGACGCTACGGAAATGTGACATGAGCGGAGGTCATGCGCTGATCGCGCTGGGATCGAATCGCCCTTCGGCGCGCGGATCGCCCGTGGCGACGCTGGCGGCGGCGCTCGCGCGGCTGGATCAGGAGGGGGCAAGGGTGCTGGCGCGCTCGGGCTGGCGGCGGACCCCGGCCTTTCCGCCGGGGGCGGGGCCGGATTTCGTGAACGCCGCCGCGCTGGTCGAGACGGAGCGCGATCCCGGCGCGCTCTTGCGGCTTCTGCATGAAGTCGAAAGCGATCTGGGCCGTATCCGCGACCGGCGCTGGGGGCCGCGAAGCTGCGATCTCGATCTGATCGGTTTCGGCGACCGCGTCCTGCCGGATGAGGCGACCGTCCGCACGCTGATGGCGCTTGGCGACAGGGCGGCGGAGGCGCCGGCGCCGGAGGGGCTGGTCCTGCCGCATCCGCGCATGCATGAACGCGCTTTCGTGCTTGACCCGCTGGCCGAGATCGCGCCCGACTGGCGTCATCCGCTGACGGGGCGGAGCGTGGCGGAGATGCTGGCCGCGCTGCCGGAGGCCGCGCGGCGCGAAGTGGAGCGACTGGAATGACCGAAGCCGAGGAAGAGGCGCTGGCCGAAGCCTATGAACGCGCGCTGGCGCTGGAGAAGGCGGGAGATGCGGCCGCCCCCGCGGCCTGGGCCGAGGTGCTGGCGCTGAACGCGGCCGATCCGGGCGGCGCGGCGCTGCGCCTCGCCGCGCTGCGCGCTGGCCCGATCCCGGAACGGGCGCCGCCGGCCTATGTCGCCACGCTTTTCGACCAGCATGCGGAGGTTTTCGACGGCATCCTCGTCGATCAACTGGAATATGGCGCGCCGATGCTGGCGCGCGAGCGGGCGCAGGCGCTTGGCCTCGGCCCGTTCCGGCGGATGCTGGATCTCGGCTGCGGCACCGGCCTCGCCGCCGAAGCCTTCGAGGACATGACGGCGGAGCGCGTCGGCGTCGATCTCGCCCCCGGCATGCTGGAGATCGCTGATGAGAAGGAGCTTTACGACGAGCTTTTCCTTGGCGATGCGGTCGGGTTTTTGAAGGAGGAGACGGAGCAATGGGACCTGATCGCCGCCATGGATGCGCTGCCCTATATCGGCGACGCCGCGCCGCTCTTTCGCGCCGCCGCCGCCCGCGCCGCGCCGGGCGCGATCTTCGCCTTCAGCACTGAGACCCTGCCCGAGGCCGATTTCGCCGGGCGCGGCTGGACGGTGACGCCGCATCAGCGTTTCGCCCATCCCCGCGCCGCGCTCGTCACGCTGCTGGAAGAGGCCGGCTTCGCCCTGCTGGAGGCCGAGGAAATCATGGTCCGGCGCGAGCAGGGGGCGCCGATCGCCGGGCATCTCTTTCTGGCGCGAAAACCCGCGGGGCCGGTTTGACAGCGCCCGATGGACGCGTGAAAAGAAACCGCGCCGCTGGATGAGAGGATCCTCGCATGAAGAAAGTCTATGACGACGCCGCTTCGGCCCTTGACGGGCTGCTCTTCGACGGGATGCAGATCGCCGCGGGCGGGTTCGGGCTTTGCGGCATCCCCGAACTTCTGATCGCGGCGATCCGCGACAGCGGCGTGAAGGGGCTGACGGTCGCCTCCAACAACGCCGGGGTGGATGATTTCGGCCTTGGCGTGCTGCTTCAGACCCGGCAGGTGAAGAAGATGATCTCCTCCTATGTCGGGGAGAACGCCGAATTCATGCGCCAGTATCTTTCCGGCGAGCTGGAGCTGGAGTTCAACCCGCAAGGGACGCTCGCCGAACGCATGCGCGCCGGCGGCTCCGGCATTCCGGGCTTCTACACCCGCACCGGCGTCGGCACCGTCATCGCCGAGGGCAAGGAGCACAAGGAGTTCGACGGCGAGACCTATATCCTTGAACGCGGCATCGTCGCCGACCTCGCCATCGTCAAGGCGTGGAAGGCCGACGACACCGGCAACCTGATCTTTCGCAAGACCGCCCGCAACTTCAACCCGCCGGCGGCGATGTGCGGCAAGACCTGCGTCGCCGAGGTGGAGGAGATCGTGCCCCGCGGCAGCCTCGACCCGGACAAGATCCACCTGCCCGGCATCTATGTTCATCGCCTGATCCGGGGCGAGCATGAAAAACGCATCGAACAGCGGACGACCCGCAAGCGCGAGGAGGCCTGAGCCATGCCCTGGGACCGCAATCAGATGGCCGCCCGCGCCGCCGAAGAGCTTGAGGACGGCATGTATGTCAATCTCGGCATCGGCATTCCGACGCTGGTGGCGAAGTATGTCGGCCAGAAGGACATCACCCTCCAGTCGGAGAACGGGATGCTCGGCATGGGGCCCTTTCCCTATGAGGGAGAGGAGGACCCCGACCTGATCAACGCCGGCAAGCAGACCATCACCGAGCTTGGCCGCACCGCCTATTTCGACAGCGCCACCTCCTTCGGCATGATCCGTGGCGGCAAGATCGCGGCGGCGATCCTCGGCGCGATGGAGGTGGCGGAGAATGGCGACCTCGCCAACTGGATGATCCCCGGCAAGCTGGTGAAGGGCATGGGCGGGGCGATGGATCTGGTGGCCGGGGTCGGCCGGGTCATCGTGATCATGGATCACGCCAACAAGGCGGGCGAGAGCAAGCTGCTGAAGCAATGCACCCTGCCGCTGACCGGCAAGGGCGTGGTGGATCGGATCATCACCAATCTCGGCGTTTTCGACGTGGTGAAAGGCGGGCTGAAAGTGGTGGAGATCGCCGAGGGCGTCACCATCGACGAGATCCGCAAGCTTACCGAGGCGACTCTGGTCTACTGACCGGAACCGGGGCGGCGGGCGCCTCGGCGCCTTCCATCTCGCAGAGCGCGCGGGGCGAGGCGGGCGGAACCCGGCAAAGGCTCCGCGCCTCGCTGAAATAGCCGAGGACGATCGGCACATAGTCGCGCGTTTCGGCATAGGGCGGCACGCCCTTGTGCCGGATCACAGCGTTTTCCCCGGCGTTGTAGCCGGCCAGCGCCAGCAGCCCGTCCTCCTCGAACAACTCAAGGAGCGTGGAGAGGTAATCAGCCGCGCCGCGAAGGTTCTCCGCCGGCTCGAACGGGTTCTCCACATCGAAACGTTTCGCCGTATCCGGCATGAGTTGACCGAGGCCCTGCGCTCCGGCCGGGCTGACTGCGCGCGGATCGCCCGCGCTTTCGGCGGCGATGACGGCGAGCAGGAACGCCTCGGAAATGTTGGCGTTGCGGGCGGCGGCGGCGATCTCCTCGCGCCATCTGTCGCTGACCGTCTCCAGCAGCGCGCGCCGGTCCCGCCCGCCGAGCCGCGCCCCGGCGACGCCGGCCAGCGATTCGAACCGCGCCGGGTCGGCCGCGCGCATCGTCGCGCCGGCGTCGCGCCAGAACCAGCCATGCTGCGCGGCGCGGCGGCTGCGGCGCGAAGGGGGGATCGCGGTTCGCGTATTGGTGACGGTAATCCTGCGCTTCACCCCCAGCGTCGGCGGCTTCACCAGCTTGAAGCTGCGCGTGCGCGGCTCCGCCGCCACGCTCGCGCCGCCCTCGGCGACCAGCAGCGCGGCGGCCAGCAAGGCGGTCAACAGATGGACGGATCGGCGAATCATGTCGGCGCCGGACGCGTTCGGCGCGTGAAAGGGCGGAGGCGGGGGCGATTCGAGCGGCGACCGGAGTCTCCGTTCGTGAATTCACGATTTATGCGTGAATGGCGGGAGTGATGGGCTACAGGCTTTGTTTCCCGTGTAGTCATATGATATGACTTGATTAAATATGCCACAGTATTCGTCTTTCCGCCATCGTCGCCGATCTGGTCATTCGGCTCATTGTGGATAACCTCTTCCGCGACATTGGCTCCAAGTGTTATACGCGGCATGAAATGAGTGAAGCCAATGGCTGGTGAGGGTGACTGGCGTTGGAGGGGCGAGATGGCTGACATGCGAAATCCTCTCGCCAGCTTGTCGAGTGAACGTGTTTGGAGAAGATGACATGCCGATGCTGCTGATGAAAGGTCGCCGGTTCCTCCGCGACGAGAGCGGCGCAGTCACCGTCGACTGGGTGGCGCTGACCGCCGCCGTCGTCGTCATCGGCATCGGCCTCACCTATGCGGTTTTCGGCGATGCGCAGTCAGGCATAGGCGGGCTGGTCACCAATCTGACCAACGAATTGACCCAGGCGGCGACCAATCTTGAGGACGCGGTTCCGAACAAACTGCCGGATCCTGCGGGCAAGCCCTGAGGCCGCGCGCCGAACTGACGCCTTAATTTGGCGCTGAACTCATGTAAGATGCCGGCTTTGTAGGCGCCGCGCCTGATTCTGCGGCGGGAAGCTGCATCGTGGGGTCTGGATGCGCCTGGTCGCATTGATCATTCTCGTTTTCGGGGTCGCCCTCGCCGGCGGCGCGGTTTTCTTCGCCTCCGAGCGATACGCTTCCGTGGAGGCGGCGCTGGCGCGTCAGGCGGCTGAGGAGCCGGAGGCCGGACCGCGGGTCGAAACCGCGCCCGTCGTCGTCGCCGCGCGCGCGCTCCGTTATGGCGAGACGCTCGACGCCGACGCGGTCAGGGTCGTCGAATTCCCGAAAGAGGCCGCGCCGGAAAACGGCTTCGCCTCGATTGACGATATCCTTGGCCAGAATGGCGACAGGCGCGTCGTCCTGCGCACGATCGAGCCGAACGAGCCGATCCTGAAGGCCAAGGTCACCGGTTTCGGCGAGCGGGCGACGATCTCCGCCCAGCTGACGCCGGGCATGCGCGCCTTCACGCTCCAGATCGACACGGTCTCCGGCGTTGCGGGCTTTCTGCTGCCGAATGACCGCGTGGACGTCTATCTGACCCGTAACGACCGTGACGGGCTGACCGCCAACCTGATCATGCAGAACGTCAAGGTGATCGCCGTCGATCAGTTCGCCGAGCAGGACGCGAATCGCGCCCGCGTCGCCCGCACCGCGACGGTGGAGGTCTCTCCCGAAGACGCGCAGAAGCTGGCGCTCGCCCAGCAGATCGGCCGGATCTCGCTCAGCCTGCGCCAGATCGACGAAACCGCCACCAGCGAGGAAGTGCGCCCGGTGGCGATCAGCGATGTCGTCGCCAGCGCCGAGGAGAGGGCGGCGAAGGTGAAGAATGTCTGCGTGCGCAAGGGCGTCGAACTCACCTGCGAGTAGGGCGAGGGCGCCCTGCAATCAAGTCATGACTTTAAGCTAACACTGTAACTATCAGCTTTACTTGCATTTTGATCCATTGATGATACGCTGGCTCCCGGCGTGTCTTTCGGATGCGCCGCGAAAACGGGGTTCAGACCATGCGATGCGGGTTTCTGAAAGCGTTGATGATCACCGCGGCGTTGGCCGCGCCCGTCGGCGCGCATGCCGAAGCGGAGGGCAATATGCTGCGCGTCGCGCGCGGCGCCGCTTCGGGCGATGTGAAGGTCTTCATCAATCGCGCCGTGGTGCTGGAGAGCGCGCAACGCTTCGCCGAGGTCTCCATCGCCAACCCGGAGATCGCGGATGTCGCCGCGCTTTCGGACCGGAGCATCTATATCCTCGGCAAGACGCCGGGCGCGACCACGCTGACGCTTCTGGGCGAGAATGGCCGGCTGATCACCAATGTCGATGTGAAGGTCACCCCCGATCTTTCCGAATTCAAGCAGCGCCTGCGCGAGGTGCTGCCGCGCGAGCCGATCGAGGTGCGCGAGGCCAATGGCGGCATGGTGCTTTCGGGCGCCGTATCCGGCGCGCGCAAGATCGAGACGGCGATGAGCCTCGCCCGCGCCTATGCCGGCGACAATGTGGCCAATCTGATGAGCGTCGGCGGCACGCAGCAGGTGATGCTGAAGATCCGCCTCGCGGAGATGCAGCGTTCGGCCTCGAAAAGCCTCGGCTTCAACATCAACGCCGTCTTCGGCGACGGCGATGTGGCCGGCGGCGCCGCCACCGGAATCGGCGCGGCGGGAAGCCCTTCGGTCGGCGGCGTCGGCGGGGTCCCGGTCACGGCGGAGGCTTTCGGCCTCGGCCGGCTGATCTATTCGGCGGGGGGCGTCTTTCTCGACGTGCTTCTGAACGCGCTGGAGCAGAAGGGCGCGGCGCGAACCCTGGCGGAGCCCAATCTGGTCGCGCTCTCGGGCGACACGGCGCAATTTCTCGCCGGCGGCGAGGTGCCGATCCCGGTCGCGGGCGAGGACGACAGGATCACCGTCGAATACAAGCCTTTCGGCGTCGGCCTTTCCTTCACGCCGACCGTGGTCGATGACGATCTGATCAATCTGGAGCTGGAGACGGAGGTCTCCTCCATCGACAGTTCGATCCAGGTGGTGACCAACGGCATCTCGATCACCGGCTTCAACACCCGGCGGGCCAGCACCACCGTGGAGCTGCGCGACGGGCAGAGCATCGCCATCGCCGGGCTGCTCCAGGAAAGCTTCACCGACGGCAAGAGCCAGGTGCCATGGCTCGGCGATATTCCGGTGCTGGGCACGCTGTTCCGGAGCGCGAATTTCCAGCGCAGCCAGACGGAACTGGTGATCATCGTGACCCCGGTTCTGGTCACGCCGGTACGCTCCGACCAACTGGAGCTGCCGACCGACCGGATGCGGATACCGAACGAGACCGATCTTTTCCTTCTCGGCAAGCTCGACGGCGACGCCCCCGCGCGCGAGGTCGCGGCGCAGGGGCTGGACGGCGCCATCGGCTATGTTCTGGAGTGAGGGCGATGCGGGTCTCTCTTGTCGCCATCGCCGGACTGGCCCTGCTGACGGGTTGCGCGGCCGAGATTGGCCGGCCGCCGGAAGGGGCGGCTTATGGCGCCGCGGTCGGCGCCAATATCGCCGCGCAGACCGCCTCGATGCGCAGCGGCGCCTATCTTGAGGAAGCGCGGGCGCGCTTAGCGGCGCAGGCGCCGGATACGGTGAATTTCGCCTTTGGCGCGACGGCGCTGGACAGGCGCGCGCGCGCCGCGCTGGATGAGCAGGCGGACTGGATCCTCGCGCATCCCGGGCTTTTGCTGCGGATCGCCGGCCATGCCGATCTTGTCGGCGGCGAGCGGCGCAACGCCGGGCTGGGTCTCGCCCGGGCGCGGGTCGTCGCCCGGGCGCTGGTCGCGCGGGGCGTCGCGCCGGAGCGGATCGAGACGGTCGAGACCCGGGGCGAGGCCGAACCGGTCATCGCCCGTCAGGCGCCCGAGCGGATCAACCGGCGCGCGGTGACCGAGATCGCCGGACTGGAGCGCGGCTATGTCGGCGACGGGCTCGACGGCGCGCGGGCGAATCAGGCCTATGATCGCTATGCTGCGGACGAGGTGGAGACGCCGGCGAGCGCGACGACGGATAATGTCGGCGTCGGCGGCGCGGGCGGCGGCGGCTGAATCGGGGCGGCCGGGCGGGGGCGGTTGAATGGCGCGCATCCGGGAGGATGGCGCCCGGAGACGCGAGATGTGGTCACCAGGGTTCAACTGGATGCGGCGCGGCGCGGCGCGGCGGTTTCGCGCCGACCGGGCCGGCGCCGCGACGGTCGATTTCATCGTCTCGCTGCCGATCCTGCTGGCGGTGCTGGTGCTGACCTCCGAATACGGGCGGGTCCTCCAGATGCGGGCGGTGCTCGACAACGCCGTCGCCGACGCCGCGCGCTATCTGAGCCGGGCGCCGCTGGACGCTTCGGGCGCGGCCTTCCCTCCCGGCGTGATCGAGATCGCGGAGGAGCTGATCAGCGCGCGGATCAATACGCGGCATCTGGCCATCTCCGCGCCGGCGATCGGGGAGGATGGCGAATTCAGGACGGTCAGAGTCTCCGCCGCGGCGGGGGTGGAGGCGCCCGCGCTTGGCCTGCTTGGCCTAGGCGGCGATCACGGCGAGGCTTCATCGCCGGAGGAGATCGACGGGCTGTTTGTCGCCGCGGCCGAAACCGTCAGGTATTTCGGCCGATGAGCGGGGGGCGAATTTGCGCGCGGCGGTTTCTCGGGGATGAGGCCGGGGCGGCGACGATCGACTATGTCCTGCTGCTGCTGCCGCTGCTGGCGCTGGTCTTCTTCTCCTTCCAGATCGCGCTCGCCTATCATTTCGCGCTGACCGCGCAAAAGGCGGTGGAGCTGGGGGCGCGCGTCGCCGCGGTGCGCGACCCGGTCCATGCGGCGCTGCCGCGCACAAACCGGATCGCGCCGGGCCGCGCGCTGGGCGACGCCTGCGCGCTCGGCGGCTGCCTCGCGCCCGAGGGCGGGCCCTGGATCTGCGTCGGCGATGATCTGAAGGAAGGGGATTGCGACGCCGCCGCCTATGGCCGCATTTTCGACGAGGTTGCGCGGGTGGCCTATTTGCTTGATCCGGGCGACCTTTCGGTCACCTATTCCTATGCCGAGCTTGGCTTCGCCGGCGGCCCCTTCACGCCGATCGTCGAGGTCTCGATTCGAGAGCGGCCATTTTTGCTGCAATTTTTCTTTAATCTCGCCTTCACTTCAGGTGAGAATGAGTCGAGTGAGTTGAATTTGCCCGCCGTGGCCGCCGCCGCCGTGGCGGAGGATATGAGTTCGGAAAACTGACAGGCGCGAGGCGTCGACCAGCGCGTCGAGAGGTATGGATTTGTTGCTGAAACGGGATAGCGAGGCCTACGCCGACGCCGTTATCGCCTTCTCGTCCGCGGAGGCGGTCGGGGCGCTGGCCGGGCAGTTGGACGCGGCCTTCGGGCGCGGCGACTGGATCGCCGCCGGGATCAGGCAGGCGGGGGGGCTGGTGCGCCGGATCGCCGCCGAAGGCGGGCGCTTTCTGGCGATCGGCGTCACCGCGGAGACCGAAGCCGAGATATCGGCGGCGCGCGATCTGATCGCGGAGGCGAAGCGCGCCGGGCTGAAGGTGATTCTCCTGGCCGAAAGCCTCAGCCCCTCGGCGATGCATGCGCTGATGCGGGCGGGGGCGGATGATTTCGCGCCGCTGCCGCTGCCGCAGGCGGCGCTGACGGAATGCGTGGCGCGGCTGCGCGCCGGCGCCGGCGCGGGTTTCGGCGGCGCGCGCCATGGCCTGATCTATCCGGTCTATGGCGCGGCCGGCGGGGTCGGGGCGACCACGTTCTGCGTCAATCTGGCCTGGGAGACGGCGCTGGAGGTCGCGAAATCCGACAGGCGCGTGGCGCTTCTGGATTTCAATTTCCAGTATGGCACGGTCGCGACCTATCTGGATCTGCCGCGACGCGAGGCGATTTATGAGCTGCTCTCCGACACCAGCACGCTCGATCACGAAGGCTTCGGTCAGGCGCTGGCCGAATATGGCGGCCGGATGTCGGTGCTGACCGCGCCGATGGATGTGCTGCCGCTCGACATCATCGGGCCGGAGGATGTCCGGACCATGTTCGATCTGGCGCGCGCGAATTACGATTTCATCTTCATCGACCTGCCGCAGGCGCTGACCCATTGGTCCGATCTGGTCCTGACCGAGGCCGAGACCCTGTTCGCGATCATGGAGACCGACATGCGCAGCGCGCAGAACATGCTGCGTTTCCTGCGTGCGGTGAAGGCGGAGGATCTGCCGATCGAGAAGATCTCGGTCGGGCTGAACCGGGCGCCGCGCTTCACCGACATGAGCGGCAGGAGCCGCGCGCGCCGGCTGGAGCAGAGCCTCGGCGTCGAATTCGCGCTCCGCCTGCCCGATGGCGGCGCGCAGGTCGCCGACGCCTGCGATCAGGGCGCGCCGCTGGCGCGGGCCGCCAAGGGCAACGCGCTGAGGAAGGAGATCCGGCGCCTCGCCGGCGATCTGGTGAAATCGGCGGCTGCGGCCCGCGTCGAGGCGAAAAGGGCGCGATAGCGATGTTCAAGCGATATCGTCCGCCGCAGGTCCCGACAGCCCCGCAGCCCTCGGTTGCGCGGCGTGTGGAGCCTGTCGCTCCCGCCGCCTCCCGCCGCCCCTCGGCCGAGGAGCAGGCCGAGGGGCGCCGGCGCCGGCGGCTGCTGGATCTGCGCGTCACCATTCACCAGAAGCTGCTCGAAAGCCTGAACCTCGCCGCAATCGAGGACGCTCCCGCCGCCGATCTGCGCCAGGAGATCGCCGCGATCAGCCGCGAGACGCTGACCGAGATCGGCGTGGTGGTGAACGCGCAGGAATTCGACGGGCTGGTCGGGGCGCTCGTGGACGAGGTCACCGGGCTCGGCCCGCTGGAGCCGCTGCTGAAGGACCCGACCGTCACCGATATTCTGGTCAACACCCATGAGCAGTGCTTTGTCGAACGCTTCGGCCGGCTGGAGCTGACCGAGGTGCAGTTCAAGGACGAGCGCCATCTGATGCGGGTGATCGACAAGATCGTCTCCGCCGTCGGCCGGCGCGTCGATGAAAGCCAGCCCTGGGTCGACGCCCGGCTGAAGGACGGGAGCCGCGTCAACGCGATGGTCCCCCCCTGCGCAGTGGACGGGCCGTTGCTCTCGATCCGCAAATTCTCGCACAGCCCTTTCGATATCGGCAAGCTGATCGAATTCGGCGCCTGCTCCGAGGACATGGCGCTCTATCTTCAGGCGGTGGTGGCGACGCGGCTCAATCTGGTGATCTCGGGCGGCACCGGTTCCGGCAAGACCACGATGCTGAACGCGCTTTCGGGCTTTATCGCCAACGCCGAGCGGATCGTGACCATCGAGGACACGGCCGAATTGCAGCTCCAGCAATCCCATGTCGGGCGGATGGAGAGCCGGCCGCCGAATATCGAGGGCAAGGGCGAGGTCAGCCAGCGCGACCTCCTGCGCAACGCGCTCCGCATGCGCCCGGACCGGATCATCGTCGGCGAGGTCAGGGGCGGTGAGGTGCTGGACATGCTCCAGGCGATGAACACCGGCCATGACGGCTCCATGACCACGATCCACGCCAACAGCCCGCGCGACGCGGTCGGGCGGATGGAGAACATGGTCTCCATGGCCGGAATCGACATGCCGATGAAGGCGGTGCGCACGCAGATCGCCTCGGCGGTGCAGGTGGTGGTGCAGATGTCGCGGCTTTCGGACGGATCGCGGCGCATGGTCTCCGTGCAGGAGGTCACCGGCATGGACGGCGATATCGTCACCATGCAGGAGGTGTTCCGCTTCGAGCGCCGCACGGTCGGGGAGGACGGGCGGGTGATCGGCGAATACGCGCCGACGGGCCTGCGCTCCTATTTCGCCGAGAGGTTCACGCAATGGGGCGTCAGGCTGCCGGCGGAGATGTTCAAGCCCGGGCGCATGGCGGGCTGAACGCGGATGCTGGCCCCATTCATCTATGCGATGCTCTTCATCGGCGTGCTGATGATCGTCGAGGGGATCTACCTCCTGTTCTTCGGCAAGCGTCACCGGCGCGAGATACAGGTGAACCGCCGCCTCCGGCTGCTGCAACAGGGCGCCGACCGCGAGGAGGTGCTGGTCAAGCTGCGCAAGGATCGCGAGCGCCATCAGGCGGCGCGGGGGACGCCGCTTTTCTCTCCGGTCTTTACCAGGGCGGCGCAGGCGGATCTGACGCTCTCGCCGGTCGCCATCGTCGCGATCATGGTCGCCATCGCGGTGGCCGCCTATGTGCTGTTCACCATCGCGACGCCGGCGGCGGCGGTTGTGCGCGTGGTCGTCGCGGCCGTGCTCGGCTACATGTCGGTCTATCTCTGGCTGCGGGGCAAGGCGCGTCGCCGGCTGATGACCTTTGAGGAGCAACTGCCCGACGCGATCGACCTGATCGTCAGGAGCCTGCGCATCGGGCACCCTTTCTCCGCCGCCGTCTCCGTCGTCGCGCAGGAGATGCCGGACCCGCTCGGCTCCGAATTCGGGACGGTCGCGGATGAGAGCGCCTATGGCATGCCGGTCACCGAGGCGCTCGACCGGCTCGCGGCGCGGGTGGATGCGCCCGATCTCAGGTTCCTGGTCGTCGCGGTGGCGATCCAGGCCCAGTCGGGCGGCAATCTCGCCGAGATCCTCGCCGGGCTTTCCCAGGTCGTGCGCGCGCGGTTCAAGCTCTTTCGCAAGGTTGAAGCCATCACCGCCGAGGCGCGCTGGTCCGGCTGGTTCCTTTCCGTCTTCCCGATCGTCGCGCTGCTGCTCGTGCAGCTTGTGCAGCCCGATTATTACGACCGGGTCTCCGACCATCCGCTGTTCACGCCGGGGGTGGTGATCGTCGCCATCCTGCTGATCCTGAACGTTGTCTTCATGCGCTGGATGGTGCGGATCAGGGTTTGAGATGAAAGCGGTTTTCGATCTCGCCTGGGACAGGGCCGAGCAGCTTTTCGGCCCGGCCGGCCCGCTCTACGCGCTGGCGGCGCTCGGGCTGGCGATCGCGCTGGCGGCGCTGGCGATCCTGCTGCGCCGACCGGGCGACCCGATGGCGCGGCTCGACCGGCTCGACCGGCCGGAGGCGCAGGAGACGCGCTCGGCCGAATCCCTGCGGCTCGATCAGGAGCGGGCGCGGCTGGAGGCGCTGGCCCCCTATCTCGAACCTTCCGACGCCGGGGCGCTGTCGGAAGTGCGCGCGCGGCTGCTCCGGGCCGGGTTCCGTTCGCGCACGGCGGTGCGGGTCTATTACCTCGCCCGCGCCGGGCTCGCGCTTTTCATGGTGGTCTTCGTGCTGCTGGTCATCTCCATCGGCGACGCGCGCCCGGATCCGGCGCGGCTGCTGATCGCGTCGAGCCTTGGCGGGCTTCTCGGTTATATCGCCCCGGCCTGGTGGGTCGCGCGGCAGCGCCGGCGTCGTCAGGGCGAGCTGGCGGACGGTTTTCCCGACGCGCTCGACCTGATGCTGGTCTGCGTCGAGGCCGGCCAGTCGCTGGATCAGGCGATCGTCCGCGTCGCGGCGGAGATCAGGGAGGCGCATGAGGTGCTGGCGGAGGAGTTGCGCATCGTCGCCTCGGAGATGCGCGCCGGCAAGGATCGCGCGCAGGTGCTGCGCGATTTCGCCGACCGTTCCGGCGTCGCCGACATCTCCGCCTTCGTCACCGTGCTGGTGCAGTCGGCCGCCTATGGCACCTCGGTTTCCGCGGCGCTCCGGGTCTATGCGGCCGAGATGCGCGACAAGCGTCTGATGCGCGCGGAAGAGAAGGCGAACACGTTGCCGACCAAGCTCACGCTCGGCACCATGTTCTTCACCGTGCCGCCCCTGTTGCTGATCCTGATCGGCCCCTCGCTGATCGAGATCCTGCGGGCGCTGCGACTCGGCGAGTTCGACGTGCTCGTCGGCATCAACCTGTTGCGCGAG
>JBKECG010000021.1:0-3806 GCA_047974395.1 Pikeienuella sp.
AGCGGGAACGCATCTGGATGTCGATCGCCATCCCCTTGGTGTGAGAGCTGTCCCGCGCCACGCCGCGATTGCGCGTGCGCAGCATCGCGTTGGTCACCGGACTGCGATAGCCGGAGACGACGCTGATCGGCTCGCTCGCATCCAGCAGCCGGTAGGTGGCGGCGAGAATGTCGAGCGTGCGGAAATCATAGTCGATGACCAGATTCTCGCGCCAGTCGCGCAGGATGAAGTCGATCTCCGCCTTGGCTTCGGGGATATATTCGCCCTCGACCCAATAGACGGTGTTGAGCTTGTCGCTCGTGCGCGGGTTGCTCAGGTTCACGCGGCGGATGTCGCCGGCGCCTTTCAGCAGCGCGGGGGCGGCGATGGCCTTGGGAGCGGCGGTGATCAATGCGGCAGCGCCGATGATCAGCCCAACTGCGCCACGACGCGACACGCACGCGCCTGTATCGGTGAGTTTTGTCACTCTGTCCTCGGTCCGTTCTGAACGATCCAGCTTTAGATGCTGGATTCATTGCTCTCTAAGGGTGAATTTCTCCTGAACGGCGCGCCCGGGCAAGTTGCAGTTTCGCTGCATGGAGCAGGGCTGATTTCGCGGCGGAAACCCGCGATCAAGCAATTTCTGGTGCGGCTTTTTTCACACTTTGTGTTCGAAATTTTCATGGCGACCTCTGAAAGCCATGAACCGGCCGTCATCAGCCGCTATTTTACAGGCTAAGCTTTCCTATTGTGCCCGTGGAGCAACAGTGTCCAGTTTTTGTCACAACATGCGCGTTATTGTCGCAGGCGCGGCTTTTCTTGCGCTTATTCCCTTTTCTGCAACAGCCGTCGTCGACCAGCAGGGCGAGCATGTCGCCGAGGGGCCGCATGGCGAGGCGCTGAAGCTGGCGCTGGCCGCGCCGGACGCCGCCGCCGAAGCGACGGAGGCGCATTACCGGGAATCCGACTATCGCGGCCTCTGGATCGGCGCCGATGGCGACGATGGGCGCGCGCAGGCGCTGCTGGCGGCGCTCGACGCCGCCGGCGGTCACGGGCTGCCGGCCGCCGCCTATCGGGCGGAGGCCCTGCGCGCTGCGGTCGAGGCTGCGGCGGCAGGCGATCCGTCAGCCGTGGCGGCGGCCGAACTGGCGCTGACCCGCGCCTTTCTCGATTACGCCGGGGATATCCATGGCGGGGTGCTGGAGCCGTCGCGCGTCGATCGCGACCTGCATGTCGTCCCCCCGGTCATCGACGAGCGCGCGCTGCTGGAGCGCCTGGCCGCCGCCGGCGACGCTGCGGGGTTTCTGGACGGGCTCGCGCCGGCCAATCCGAATTACGCGCGGCTGACGGCCGGGCTCGCCGCGCTCCGCGCGCTGCCGGATGACGCCTGGGGCGCGCCGGCGCCGGGCGGCCCGTCGATCCGCCCCGGAGAGGCGGGACAGCGCGTCGCCCTGGTGCGCGCGCGGCTGATCGCGCTCGGCGATCACGCGGCCCCGGCCGCTCCGGCGCAGGATCCGGCTGCGCAGAACCTGCCCGCGCAGAACCTGAATATTTTCGATCCGGCGCTGGTCGAGAGCGTGCGCGCCTTTCAGCGCCGCCATGGGCTGAATGACGACGGCGTGATCGGCGCCCGCACGGTCGAGGCGATGAACGCCAGCATCGACGACCGGATCGGTCAGGCGCTGGTCAATCTGGAGCGTCTGCGCTGGAACAACCGGCCGGAGGCGCCGCGCTATATCGACGTCAATCAGGCCGATTACACCGTTCAGGTGATCGACAATGGCGCGATCCTGTTCGATGAGCGCGTGGTCATCGGCTCTCGCCGCAATCGCACGCCGGAATTTTCCGAGATGATGACCTATATGGTCTTCAACCCGACCTGGAACGTCCCGCGCAGCATCGCGACGCAGGAGATCCTGCCGGCGTTGCAGGAAGACCCGGAATATCTGGCGAAGAAGAACATGCGGCTCATCTCCCGCGACGGGACGCCGCCGCCCGACCCCTACATGACCGACTGGTCGCTTTATTCGGCCGGGGATTTCCCCTTCGCGGTGAAGCAGAATCCCGGCGGCGGCAATTCGCTCGGGCGGGTGAAGTTCATGTTCCCGAACGCCTACTCGATCTATCTGCACGACACCCCGTCCAAGCGGCTTTTCGCGAAGGACGCGCGCGCCTTCAGCCATGGCTGCATCCGGGTGCGGGACCCGATGCGCCTCGCCGTGGTGCTGCTTTCGCCGCAGGAGGCCGATCCGCAGGCGCTGATCGACCGGCTGCTGGCGCGAGGGCGGGAGGTGACGGTGAATCTGGAGACGCCGATCCCGGTTCATCTCGGCTATCGCACCGCCTGGATCGACGAGCTGGGCCGCAGCCAGTTCCGCGAGGATATCTACGGCCGCGACGCGCGGGTCCTTTCGGCGTTGCAGGCGGCGGGGGTCGTCACCGGACCGGACAGTTAGGCGAATTCGGCGGCGCGCGCTCTTGCGGCGCGGGGCCGGGGCTGCGAAGAGCGGGCGTGGTTACGCCTCGGGGGGAGACGAACATGGTCGACGATGTCGCGCAGACCATCATCGGGATCATCGCCGAACAGGCGATGCTGAATCCTGACGAGATCGGCCTCGCCTCCTCGCCGCAGGATCTCGGGCTGGACAGTCTGGGGGTGGTGGAGGTCGTCTTCGCGCTTGAGGAGCGTTTCGACATCTCCGTTCCCTTCAACGCGAACGAGCCCGGCGCGTCCGAATTCGATATCTCCTCGGTTGGCAAGATCGTCGATGCGGTGAAGCATCTGATCGCGGCGAAAGCCTGATCCATGCCGCGTCGCGTCGCTGTCACCGGCCTTGGCGTCGTCTCCGCGCTCGGGCTGGACCGGGAAAGCCATTTCGCCGGGCTGCGCGAGGGCCGGAACGGAGTCTCCGAAATCGACATCACCGATGTCGAGCGCCTGACGGTCAGGATCGGGGCGCAGGCCCGCGCTTTCGACGGCGCCGCGCGGTTCGAGCGGCAGGAGTTGAGCCTTTTCGACCGCACCACGCAGATGGCGCTCGCCGCGGCGGCGGAGGCCATGGCCGATTCCGGGCTGGGCCTGTCGGAGGCCGAGGCGCTCTCGGCCGGGGTGGTGATCGGCACGGCGATGAACGGCATGGAGACGGTGGACGGCAATTACCGCGCCGTGTTTCAGGAAGGGAAGAACCGCGTTCATCCCTTTATCGTGCCGCGGCTGATGACCAATGCCGGGGCCAGCCAGATCTCCATGACCTATGGGCTGAAAGGGCCGAGCTGGACAGTCTCCACCGCCTGTTCTTCCTCCAACCACGCCATCGGACAGGCCTTTCACATGGTTCGTTCCGGCGTTTCCGACGTGATGATCACCGGAGGGGCGGAGGCCCCGCTCTTCTTCGGCGTCATCAAGGCCTGGGAAGGGCTGCGCGTCATGTCGCGCGACGCCTGCCGGCCCTTCTCCCGAAACCGCTCCGGCATGGTGCAGGGCGAGGGCGCCGCGGTTCTGGTGCTGGAGGAGATGGAGCGCGCGAAGGCGCGCGGCGCCCGCATCTGGGGTGAAATCGCCGGCTGCGGCATGAGCGCGGACGCCTCGGATATCGTCACGCCAAGCCTTGACGGCGCGGCGCGGGCGATGCGCGCGGCGCTCTCCGACGCGCGGATGGCGCCGGAGGAAGTCGCCTATATCAACGCCCATGGCACCGGCACGGCGGCGAACGACCGCACCGAATGCGCCGCGATACGGGAGGCGATGGGGCCGGCGGCGGAGGCGGTTTCGGTCTCCTCGACCAAATCCATGCATGGCCACTGCATCGGCGCCGCCGGCGCGCTGG
>JBKECG010000033.1:0-2666 GCA_047974395.1 Pikeienuella sp.
TTCAGGTCCAGATATATATGGCCCGAACGCGGGCGGGAGACGCGGCCGACCTCCGCCCTCACCCGCACATGGTCGAAAGCGCCCTCGACGACGCGCTTGACCGCGCCGGAAAGCTCCGAGACGGTGAATTCGGGGGCGTTGCCGCCTTGTGCGGGCTCGTCGTCGATCAGGTCCATGAGCGAGGTTTATCAAGCCGCGCCTTGCCGGTCACGCGCCCGTTCGCTAATTGACCCGCGCGAAACAGGAGACGGCGATGGACATCCTCATTCTCGGCGGCGGCGGGCGCGAGCATGCGCTGGCCTGGGCGATCCGCAAGAGCCCGGATTGCGGCCGGCTGATCGTCGCCCCCGGCAACGCCGGAATCGCCGCCATCGCCGAATGCGCGAAGCTGGATATCGAGGATGGCGCCGCCGTCGTCGCTTTCGCCAGGGCCGAGAAAGTGGATTTCGTGGTGATCGGGCCGGAGGCGCCGCTGGCCGCCGGCGTCACCGATGCGCTGCGCGGCGCGGGGATCGCGACCTTCGGCCCCTCGCAGGCGGCGGCGCGGCTGGAGGCGTCCAAGGCCTTCACCAAGGAGATCTGCGACGCGACCGGCGCCCCGACCGCCGCCTATGCGCGGTTTGCGGACGCGGCGGCGGCGAAGGCTTACGTGCGGGCGCAGGGCGCCCCGATCGTGGTGAAGGCGGACGGGCTGGCCGCCGGCAAGGGCGTCACCGTGGCCGAAACGGTCGAAGCCGCCGAAACCGCGCTTGACGATATCTTTGGCGGCGCTTTCGGCGCGGCGGGCGCGGAGGTGGTGATCGAGGAGATGCTGACCGGCGAGGAGGCGAGCTTCTTCGTCCTCGCCGATGGCGAGACCGCCCTGCCCCTCGGTTCGGCGCAGGATCACAAGCGCGCCTTCGACGGCGACGAAGGGCCGAACACCGGCGGCATGGGCGCCTATTCCCCCGCCCCCGTGTTCACCGGCGCGGTCGAGGCGCAGGTGATGACGGAGATCGTCCGCCCCTGCCTGGCCGAGATGGCGCGGCGCGGGACGCCCTTTCAGGGCGTGCTTTTCGTCGGGCTGATGATCGAGAACGGAAGGGCGAAGCTGATCGAATTCAATGTCCGCTTCGGCGACCCGGAATGCCAGGTGCTGATGATGCGGCTCGGCTCCGACCTCCTGTCGCTCCTGCGCGCCGCCGCCGAAGGGCGGCTGGCCGGTCTCGAAGCCGAATGGCGGCCGGAGCCGGCGCTGACCGTGGTCATGGCGGCGAAGGGCTATCCGGGGTCTTACGCCAGGGGGGAGACCATCAGCGGGCTGACGGAGGCCGGCGCCGGCGGGGGGGTGGAGATTTTCCACGCCGGAACCACGTTGAAGGACGGCGCCGTCGCCTCCAATGGCGGGCGGGTTCTCGCCGTCGCGGCGCGGGCGGCGACGCTGGAGGAGGCGCGGGACCGCGCCTATCGGGCGGTCGGGCGCATCGACTGGCCCGGCGGCTTTCACCGCAAGGACATCGCCTGGCGGGCGCTGGCGGCGAAAGGGTAGATCTTTCCGCGGCGCGCTTCAGGCGCCGACCCGCAGGTCAACGCGCCAGCTCCTGCAAGCATCGGTCCCTGGCGAAGACGGCGCGGGGCTGGCGCATCGCGGCCTTTCGCCAGACGAGGAAAATGGAATTCCCCGGCAGTTCCAGATCAGGATCGACGATGACAAGCGCGCCGTCCTCTATCGCCGGGCGGCAGAGATAATCCGGCAGCACGCAGACCCCCGCCCCGGCGATGGCCGCATCGCGCAGGAATGTGAGCGACCCGACGACCATCGCGGGCCGTGCGCGCGAACCGGCGCAGGCCGCGGCGAGATAGGTCCGCGCCATCGGCATGGTTTCATCATAGACCAGCCAGGGCCAGTCGGCGCGCGGCCGCATCGTCAGGTCCAGAAAGGGCGCGGCCACGACAAACAGCCGCTCTTCCAGCACGGGGCGATATCCGAGCGCGGGATCATCCGGTTCCGAGGCGGTGATCGCCAGTTCGACGGCGCCTTCGTCCAGCCAGCGATAGATCGCGTCGCGCCCGCCGAGCCGGATATGCAGATCGACGCCCTCGGCCGCCAGCGAGGCCGCGACCGGCGGCATTCTCGCCCCCATGAACTCCGTCGGCCCGGCCAGGTGAACGACGCCGCGCAACGCGTCCGAGCGGAGCCGCAGCCGTTCGAACGCCGCTTCGGCGGCGTCAAGGCCATCGCCGATCGCCTGAGCCAGCTCATTCGCGGCGACCGTTGGCGCCACCCCGCGCGCATGCCGGCGAAACAGGGCGTAGCCAAGCTCCGCTTCCAGAGCGCGGATCTGGCCCGAAGCCGCAGGCTGGGTCATGCCCAGACTGGAGGCGGCGTGAGAGATCGAGCGGGTGCGCCAGACCTCCAGAAAGGTGCGCAGGTGGTGGAGATTCATCGGAGCGGGACATGATCAGGCATAAGATTTATTATCGGCGATATCCGATCTTGTCGCTACTGCGAATATCCGGCGCTCGCTAGACCTGCTGCGCGGCCTTTCATGGCCGATGTTCAGACACAGGAGATGGCATGAATGAGCGGTGAGCGGTCGATGCGCCCGATGCTGTTAAGGTGTTGGGAGAGGCGGATAGGTTTCAGGCTGGATGTGAATTCTAGGGCGCTTGACCCTGTACAGGAG
>JBKECG010000061.1:0-18583 GCA_047974395.1 Pikeienuella sp.
GGCGTTGCGGTAGCCATGCGCCTCGCCAAGGCTCAGCGCCCGGTCCCAGGCGGCGTGGGCGGCCGCGACCAGCCGCTGGTCGGGGCAGTTGGCGTGGTCGAGCGGCGCCGGCGCCGTCGCCAGCCCCTCATAGCCCCCGGCCTCGCCATAGGCGGCGCGGCGGTGATTGCGGATCACCCGGAGCATGTGCTTCGCGTTCTTCTCATAGCCGGGGAAAGCCCCGACCTCGGAAGCGATCTCGGCCGAGGTCGCATAGGCGACGCCGGTCATCACCGCGGTCAGCGCGCCGCAAAGCGCCCTTCCCTCTCCTGAGTCATAGGAATGGCCGAGCGTCATCAGGAGCCCGCCGATATTGGCGTAGCCGAGGCCGAGCGTGCGGAACCGGTAGGAAAGCTCCGCGATCCGCGCGCTCGGGAACTGCGCCATCAGGACGGAGACCTCCAGCGTCAGCGTCCAGAGCCTTGTCGCATGCTCATAGCCGGCGATGTCGAATTCACCGTCCCGGAGGAAGGTCAGCAGATTCATCGACGCCAGATTGCAAGCGGTGTCGTCGAGGAACATGTATTCCGAGCAGGGATTCGACGCCCGGATCGGCCCATCCTCCGGGCAGGTGTGCCAGTCATTGATCGTGTCGTGATACTGCATGCCCGGATCGGCGCAGGACCATGCGGCGAGCGCGATCTGCTCCCAGAGGTCGCGGGCCTTCACCACCTTGGCGACGCCGCCATCGGTGCGGCGGATCAGCTCCCAGTCGGCGTCGGTCTCGACCGCCTTCAGGAAGGCGTCGGTGACCCGGACGGAGTTGTTGGAGTTCTGCCCGGCGACGGTCAGATAAGCCTCCGAATCCCAGTCGGTGTTATAGGAGGGGAACTCGATCCGCGCGAAACCCTGCGCCGCATATTGCAGCACGCGGTTGATATAGGCGTCAGGGATCGCGACCTTGCGCGCCGCCCTGATCGCCGCCTTCAGCCCTTCGTTCTTCTTCGGATCGACGGCGTCCTCAATGGCGCCGTCCCAGGCCCGGATCGCGTCGAAGATGAGATTCAGGTTCTCCTCATGCATCTTCGAGCCGGCGACGAGGCTGGCGACCTTCTGCTCCTCCGTCACCTTCCAGTTGATGAAGGCCTCGATATCAGGGTGATCCATGTCGCAGATCACCATCTTGGCCGCGCGCCGCGTGGTGCCGCCCGACTTGATCGCGCCGGCGGCGCGGTCGCCGATCTTCAGGAAGGACATCAGCCCGGAGGATTTGCCGCC
Organism: Pikeienuella sp.; assembly: GCA_047974395.1. Classification (GTDB taxonomy): domain Bacteria; phylum Pseudomonadota; class Alphaproteobacteria; order Rhodobacterales; family Rhodobacteraceae; genus Pikeienuella. The sequence continues at coordinate 1,258 of JBKECG010000061.1, forward strand.
GCCGCCGAGCCGCTCGTTCTCCGCCCGGAGCGAGGAGAAATTGGTGCCGGTGCCGGAGCCGTATTTGAAGAGCCGCGCCTCGCGGGTCCAGAGATCCATGATCCCGCCCTCGTTCACCAGATCGTCCTGCACCGACTGGATGAAGCAGGCGTGCGGCTGCGGATGCTCATAGGCGGAGGCGGAGCGGGTCAGCTCCCCGGTCTGGTGATCGACATAGAAATGGCCCTGGCCCGGCCCGTCGATGCCATAGGCCCAGTGCAGGCCGGTGTTGAACCATTGCGGCGAGTTCGGAGCCGCCATCTGCATGGCGAGCATGTAGCGCATCTCGTCATGATAGGCGCGGGCGTCGGCCTCATCGGTGAAGTAGCCGCCCTTCCAGCCCCAATAGGCCCAGGCCCCGGCGAGCCGGTCGAAGACCTGGCGCGCGTCGGTCTCGCCGATGAAACGCGCCTCTTCGGGCAGTTTCGCCAGCGCCTTCTCGTCGGGGACGGAGCGCCAGAGGAATTCGGGGACGCCCTTTTCCTTCACCTTCTTCATCGCCGCCGGCACGCCGGCCTTGCGGAAATATTTCTGCGCCAGGACATCGGCGGCGACCTGGCTCCACTTCGCCGGCACGTCCACATCGTCGAGCCGGAAGACGACGGAGCCGTCCGGGTTGCGGATTTCGCTCACGGCCTTCCGGAATTCGATGGGCTCATAGGGTGACGCACCATCGGTGGTGAATCGGCGCTCGATCTTCATCGTACTGTCCTCTCGCCGGCCCGGAGGCCGCATTTTCCCTCTCGCGACGGACCTTGGCCCGCCGCATATTTCCACCCGCCGCATTGTTTGCGGCGGTTCGCTCTGCGAATGTTCCCCCTCAACGCGACTACCATATACAGTGGCGAGATCGCGTCGGTCCGCAAACTTTTGTCCCGCAGCGGGCCCAGCGTCAACGGATATTTTCGACATGACCGCTATATTTTGGGGTTGACCCTTTCCTCTCACACCATCCTTAGGGAACGAATAAGGAACATTCATGACCTCTCCGTTAACGCCAACCACATCTGGCGTCGAAGACCATATCTTGTGGCCAACACACGCGAAGAGGATGCCGGCCCGCGCCGAATCAATCGCTGGCGGATCGCCCCGATCCCGCCCTAGACTTCGAACGGGGAATCACACGACCCGACGCAGGAGACCCTTCACGATGAAAACCACCCTCGCCGCTTTCACCCTCGTCAGCCTGGCCGCGCCGGCCTTCGCCGCCTGTCCCGATTCGGCCGTGGTCGACGCCTTCGTCGCCGCGCGCGCCGCGGCCGAGCCGACCTCGCCCCCCGTCGCCGCCGGCGGCGCGCTGAAGGACGGGTTCTGCGCGCAGACGATGGTGGTGGAGCGGCTTTCGGCCGATCTCGGGCCGGTGGTCGGCTGGAAGGCCGGCCTGACCTCGACGAAATCGCAGGAGGCCTTCGGCGTCACCGAACCGGTGATCGGCACGCTGCTTCAGGGCATGCTGCTGGAAAGCGGCGCGACGGTCCGCGCCGACGAGGCCGTGCGCGCGCTGTTCGAGGCCGACCTGATCGTGGAGATCGCGGATGACGCGATCATGGACGCGAAAACCCCCGAGGAAGCGCTGGCCCATATCCGGGGCGTGCGCCCGTTTCTGGAACTGCCGGCGCTGGTGGTCGGCCCCGACGAGAAATTCGACGGCGCCGCGCTCACCTCGATCAATGTCGGGGCCTGGAAAGGGGTGATGGGGCCGCTGGTGGAGATCCCGGCCGGCGCCGAAGGGGTCGCGCTCATGGCCGGGCTGACCGCCCGGCTGGTCGATCAGGACGGCGCGGTGATCTCGGAGGCTTCGGGCTCCGCGGTGCTCGGCAATCCGCTCAACGCGGTGATCTGGGCCGCGGACGCGCTGCGCCGCCAGGGGCTCTCGCTGGAGGCCGGGAGCCTCGTCTCCGTCGGCTCGATCGGCCCGCTCTCACCGATAAAGCCCGGCATGACGGTGACGCTGAGCTATGACGGGCTGCCGGGGGCCGAGGAGATCTCCGTCAGTTTCGAATAGGTCGCATTGAGCCGGCGCGGCGGCGGGCGTAGGCTCGCCCCGCAGCATGCCATCAGTCGAGGCGCAGAATGAAGCTCATGACCCCGATTCGCGCCGTAGGCTGGGCCGCCGGCGTGTTTGGCGCCGAGAAATCCTTTCTCGCCAACCCGATCAGCGGCAGCCGCCGGCTGAACGAGATGGGCCTTCACCGCGCCCGCGTCGCCGCGGCCGAAAGGATGGCGCGGTTCCGCCGCTCGATGATGACCGACGTCCCGGCGGAGGATCGCGCCGCCTATGATCGCGACGGCTTCGTGATCAAGGAGAACTACCTTCCCCCCGATGTCTTCGACCGGGTGCGGGCGGAGGTTTTCGGCCAGCTTCATCCCGCGCGCGAGATGCGTCAGGGCCAGACGGTGACGCGGATGATCCCGCTCACACACGCCGCGCGCCGCCGGATGCCCGAAACCGTGGCCGCGGCGCAGGACCGGGCGCTGAACCGGCTCACCGGCTATGTCGCCGGGCGCTCGGGCGCGCCGATCCATTTCGTCCAGACGGTGATCGCCGAGCCGCAGAAGGGCCCGGCCGACCCGCAGACCGCGCTCCACGCCGACACGTTCCATTCGACCTCCAAGTTCTGGCTGTTCCTGCATGACGTGACGCTGGAGGACGGGCCGTTCATGTTCGCCCCCGGCTCTCACAAGCTGACGCCGGCGCGGCTGCGATGGGAATATGAGCAGAGCCTGACCGCAAAGGAGGTGAAGCGCGCGCATCACTCCTTCGGCTCCTTCCGCATCGGTCACGAGGAGATGGCGAAGCTCGGCTATCAGCCGGCCCGGCCGGTGCCGGTGAAGGCGAACACGCTGGTCGTCGCCGACACCTACGGCTTTCACGCCCGCACGCCCTCGCAGAAGGCGACGACCCGGGTCGAGATCCACGGCCATATGCGCCGCAACCCCTTCGCTCCCTGGAACGGGATGCATATCCAGAGCCTGCCGGGGGTGAAGGGGCGGCAGATGGATCTCTATTTCGGCCTGATGGATCTGCTGAAAAAGGATCAGGTCTACAAGGATGTGGGCATGGTCAAGGCGGATGATCCGCCGAAATCCTGACAGATCCGCCGAAAGCGCCGTCACCCTCCCGCGCGCCGCCGGCGGCGCATGCTGAACCGGGTCGCCCTTCGGGCCGGCGGGGTCCGGGGGCCTGCTCTCCGGCGCATCGCCAAACACTGACCAAACGCTCGTCGGACCGCCGACGCGCCAGCCGACTCGGCGGCCTGTTCTCAAGACCCGTTTTCACAGTCGCCGAAAGCCCTGCGCGGCGGCAGCCATACGTTGCATAAAAACCACCATTAGTTGTATACGCAATTACACCTCACATCACAAATGAACTAATGTTAAATTTTACGGAAATTTAAAAAATCTCGCAGCTTTTTGTATTTTCACATAAATTTATCACCTATAATCAGGAACCCTGCTTAAATTGAGGCGCACATTTTCAACCATAGGTGTGCCATGCCCATATGTGAGGATACATGAAAAAGCTAGCTTCCGGCTTCCTGTGCGGCTCCGCTCTCTGCCTCGCGCTGCCCGCGGCAGCCGCAACGCTGACCTATGACAGCAATGTCGGCGACACGCGGACCAACTGGACCAACACGATGTCGCTCCAGCAGTTCGATCCGGCCCTGGGCGCGCTGCAGAGCGTGACGCTCACCCTGTCCGGCGGCGTGAAAGGCCAGGCCAACGCCGAAAATCTCGACACGACCCCGGCCACCGTCATGCTCGATCTCTCCGCGCTGTTCTCCGCCACCACCGGCGGCGCCTCGGCCGTGACGATCGAGACCTTTCCGGTGATCGACATGACCTATGATCTCGGCGCCTTCGACGGCGGGATCGACTTCGCCGGCGACAGCGGCGTCAAGTCGGGCGAGATTCAGGCGACCCAGGCCGAAACCGCGACGCTGGTCTCCTCGCTCGATCAGTTCGTCGGGCTCGGGACGATTGATTTCGTCGTCAGCGCCCTCGGCGCCTCCAACGGCTCCGGCGCCGGCAATCTGGTCACCCAGTTCAACACCAGCGCCTCGGCGCTGCTGTCGGTGGCCTATGAATATGAGCCCGCCATCTCCCCGGTGCCGCTTCCGGCCTCCGCGCCGCTGCTGCTCGGCGGTCTCGGCCTGTTCAGCGCGCTGCGCCGCCGCAAGGCCTGAGAGGCCCGACAGGAAAGGGTCAGGCGCCAGGCGCGCCTGACCTTCTTCGCGCCCGCGCGGGTTTCAGCCCGGCAGGGTGGCGACCTCAAGCAGCGCGCAGCGGCGCTCCTGCGTCACCACCCGCAACGCCTCGGCCAGCGCCGCATCGACATCCCCGGCCCGGCTCACCCGGCGGCCCCAGGCCCGGCTCGCCGCCGCGACCTTCAGAAAATCGGGCGAGGGCTTCAGCGCCGTCAGCGGCATGCGGTTGGCCCGCGCGGCGTAGCCCTCGGGGTAAAGCCCGGCGACCGAGGCGCGCACGGCGCCCCATTCCTCATTGTTCAGCACCACGACCAGCACCGGCAGCTCCAGCGCCTCGGCGATCTGATGGCAGACGGTCGGGTTGGCGAACATGTAGCTCCCGTCGCCCATGGTCGCGACGCAGATCCGGTCCGGCTCCGCAAGCTGCGCGCCGAGCACGGCCGGGAAGCTCCAGCCGAGCCCGCCCGAATGCGGCTCCTGAAACCATGAGCGGCGATCCTCGCGCGAGAGCACGCCGAGCGTCACTCCAAGCTCGGAAAAGACCGAGGCCCTGCGCCCTTCGAGCGCGAGGCCGAGCCGAAGGCTGAACCAGTCCTTCGATATCCCCTGATCGTTCCGCGCGGCCGCCCGTCTCCGCGCCCCCTCCCGCGCCTCCTGCGCCGCTTTCGCCACCTCCTCGCGCCGCGCGGCGATCGCCGCCTCCTCGCGCGGGCGCGCCGACATCGCTTCGATCAGCGCCGGCAGGGTCAGCGCGCTCTCGCCGGCGATGGAGAGGTCGGAGCGGAAATTCCTGATCGGGAAACGGCTGAAGATCGGGTCCGGCCCCATGTTGATCACCCGCGCCTTCGGGTTCAGCCTGTGCGCGTCGGGCGCCCAGGGCGCAAGACAGTCGAGCGCCAGCACCACGTCAGCCGCCTCCAGCCACGGGCCGGGATCGGGGCCGACATGGCAGGGATGTTCGGTCGAAATCGCGAGATGCGTCGCCCACCACGAGCAGACCGGAATCCCCCAGTCCCGCGCCCAGGCGCCGAAGGCGGCGAAGCTCGCCTCATCGCCGGCGCCGCGCTGGGCGATCACCAGCGGGCGCGCGGCGGCGGCGAGCCAGTCGGCGGCGGTCCCGATCTCGGCGGGATTGGGCGCGCCGACGGTCGGGCGCATGGAGGGCGGCGCCTCCAGCCCCGCCGTCGGGATGCTCTCGCAGAGCGTTTCGCGCGGGAGCGAGAGATAGACCGGTCCTTTCGGGGTCGAGGCGGCGATGGCGGCGGCGCGGTCCAGAAGCTCGGCGATCTGCTCGGGAAAGCGCAGCTCATATTCCCATTTGCAGGCCTCGCGCACCAGCGCGCCCTGATCGCGCATCTCCTGCCCCCAGCCGATGGGGACGGTGCGGGCGCCGAAACGGTCTTTCTCCGTGACCGGGGTGCGGCCCGACATCAGGATGATCGGCACATGCTCGCAGGCGGCGTTGAGCGCGCCGATGGCGCCGTTGGCGAGGCCGACATTGGTGTGCAGCATCACCGCCTGCGCCCGCCCGGCCATCAGGTAATAGCCATGCGCCATGCCCATGGCGGCATGTTCATGCGGGATGACCAGCGCATGCGGCAGGGCGCGGCCCTCGGCGGCGGCCTCGGCCAGCCCTTCGATGATCGGCGGGAAATCGGTGCCGGAATTGGCGAAGACGTAATCGACGCCGAGCGCCTTCAACCGGGTGAAGATCGCGCCCCCGGCGGCGCCACGCGCCGTCCCTTTCGCTCCGTCCGCCATATCCGCTCCTCCCGGCTTCTCTCGCCGCGATGCTAGCGGCCCGCCGGGCGGCGCGACAAGATCGGCGACGGCGGGAAGGGCTGGACGCGGCTGCGGATTCTGCGCTTTTCTCCACCTGTCGACGAGGGAGGAAAAGCGCATGAAAGCGCGGCGATTGCGGGCCGAGGCCCATTTCGGAGACAGGATCATCCGCTGCGCGGCGGAACGCCCGCCCCATGTCGGCGCGCTGCTGGCGGCGGCCGTGGCCGCGAACCCGGACGGCGACGCGCTGGTGGACGGCCCGCTCAGGCTCAGCCATGGGGCGCTATGGTCGCGCGCCGGCGCCGTCGCCGCGCGGCTTCAGGGCCTTGGCGTCGCGCCCGGCGACCGGGTCGCGCTGGTGGTCGGCAATCGCTGGACCTTCGTCGCCGGGCTTCTCGGCATATTGCGCGCGGGCGCCATCGCCGTACCGATCCCGATCCGCTCCAGCGCGCCCGAGGCGGCCTATATCATCGAAAATTCCGGCGCCTCGCTCTCCATCACCGACGAGGAGACAGCCCGGCTCCCGCCCGAAGCCGCGCCCCGGCTGATGGCCAGGGAATTCACCGCGCTGACCGGAGGCCCGGCCGAGATCCCCACGCCCGGAGAGGAGGACGCCGCCGTCATCCTCTACACCTCCGGCACGACCGGGCGGCCCAAGGGGGCGATGCTGACCCATCTCAACATCGTCCATTCCTGCCTCGCCTATCTCGACGTCTGGGCGCTGACGCCCGGGGACCGGACCGTTCTCGCCGTGCCGGCCAGCCATGTGACCGGGCTGATCGCCGGCATCTTCGCGCCGCTCTCCTGCGGCTGCGCCGTGATCATGCTGGAGCGGTTCGAGGTTCAGGCCTTCCTCGCCCTCGCCGTGGCCGAGCGGATGAGCTTCACCATCATGGTCCCGGCCATGTACAATCTCTGCCTGCTGCGCGCGCGGCTGGAGGATCACGATCTTTCCGCATGGCGGCTCGGCTCCTTCGGCGGCGCGCCGATGCCGCTGGCGACGACGGAGAAGCTGGCCGCGATCCTGCCGGGGCTGGTGCTGACGCAGGCCTATGGCTCGACCGAAACCTGCTCGCCGGCGACGCTGATGCCGCTTGGCCGCCAGTTGGAGCGCCTCGCCAGCGTCGGCGCGCCGGTGGCCCATGCGGATATCCGGGTCATGGATGAGCATGGCCACGAGGTTCCCGCCGGCGAATCCGGCGAGATCTGGATCGGCGGGCCGATGGTCGTTCCCGGCTATTGGCGGATGCCGGAAAAGACGCGGGAATCCTTCCATGCCGGCTTCTGGCGCTCGGGCGATATCGGCCGCTATGACGAGGCCGGGTTCCTCCATGTCCATGACCGGCTCAAGGACATGATCAACAGGGGCGGGCTCAAGGTCTACTCGGCCGAAGTCGAAAGCGCGCTCTCGCACCATCCCGGCGTCGCCGAGGCGGCGGTGGTCCCGCGCGCCGATCCGGTGCTGGGCGAGAAGACCTGGGCCTTCGTCCACCTTTCCGACGCCGCCGTGGAGGAAGAAGCCCTTCGCGCCCACTGCCGCGAGCGGCTTTCGGATTACAAGGTTCCGGACGTCTTCGTCTTCACCCCCGAGCCGCTGCCGCGCAACGCCAATGGCAAGATCATGAAACAGGCGCTGAAGGAGCAGGCGGCCGCGAGCGGCTGAGCCGCCAAAATCCTTGCAAAGCCGCTTCCGCCGCCTACGATCCGGCGCTGCGGAAAGGGAGGGGCGCCATGCTGGATCCGTGTTTCGAGCTGCACGACAAGCGTTTCGCGCGCTACGTCATCGGCAATGTCCACATGGAGACCCTGTTCACCGGGACGCGCTGGGCGGAGGGGCCGGCCTATTTCCCCGCCGGGCGTTATCTTCTCTGGTCGGACATCCCCAATGACCGGGTCATGCGCTGGGACGAGACGGACGGCTCCGTCTCGGTCTTTCGCGCGCCCTGCGGCAATCACAACGGCCATGCGGTCGATCTTCAGGGGCGGCTCGTCTCCTGCGAGCATCAGGGGCGGCGGGTCAGCCGGATCGGGCATGACGGCGCGGTGGTGGCGCTGGCGACGCATTATCGGGGCAGGCGGCTGAATTCTCCGAATGACGTGGTGGTGAAATCGGACGGCTCGATCTGGTTCACCGATCCGACCTACGGGATCGACGGCGATTACGAAGGCGACCGGGCCGAAAGCGAGATCGGCGCCTCGCATCTTTACCGGATCGACCCGGCCACCGGCGAGGTGACGGCGGCGGCGACGGATTTCGTCAGGCCGAACGGGCTGGCCTTCTCGCCCGATGAAGGCCTGCTCTATGTTTCCGACACCGGGGTCTCCCATGTGGAGAACGGGCCGCGCCATATCCGGGTCTTCCGCGTCGGCGAGGACGGGCGGCTTTCGGGGGGCGAGACGTTCGCGACCTGCGGATGCGGCGTCTTCGACGGGTTCCGCGTCGATCGCGACGGCGATCTCTGGGCCTCCGCCGGCGACGGCGTGCATTGCTACGCGCCCGATGGCGATCTGATCGGCAAGATCCTTGTCGACGAGGTGGTCGCCAATGTCGAATTCGGCGGGATCAAGCGCAACCGGCTGTTCATCTGCGCCACCACCAGCCTCCGGGCGGTCTATCTCAACACCAGCGCCGCGCCGCGGCCGTGAACGGCGCCGCTCAGCCGAGCGGCTGATAGCGCAGGCGCAGCGCGTTGGCGATGACCGAGACCGAAGAGAGGCTCATCGCCGCCGCAGCCATGATCGGCGACAGGGTGATCCCGAAAGCGGGATAGAGCAGCCCCGCCGCCACCGGCACGCCGACCGCGTTGTAGACAAAGGCGAAGAACAGGTTCTGCCTTATGTTCCGCATCGCCGCGCGAGAGAGCCGGCGCGCCCGGACCACGCCGCGAAGATCGCCCTTCACCAGCGTGACCCCGGCGCTTTCCTTCGCCACATCGGCGCCGGCGCCCATGGCGACGCCGACATCCGCCGCCGCCAGCGCCGGCGCGTCGTTCACCCCGTCTCCGGCCATGGCGAGGCGCAGCCCCCCGGCCTTCAGCTTCATCACCAGATCATGCTTGCCTTCGGGGCTGATCCCGGCATGGACCTCGTCGATATCGAGATCGCGCGCCACGGCCGCGGCGGTGGCCGGGCTGTCGCCGGTGGCCATGCTGATCCGCAGCCCTTCGGCGTGAAGGGCGCGCAGCGCCTCGGGCGTCGTCTCCGTGATCCGGTCGGCGACGGCGATCAGCCCGGCGGCCCGGCCATCGACGGCGAGGAACATCGCCGTCTTGCCCCCGGCCCTCAGCGCCTCGGCCTGCGCGACCAGCGCCGAGGCGTCGGCGCCGGCGGTCCGCATCATCGCCTCGGCCCCGAGCGCGGCCCTGCGCCCGGCGATGGTCCCGGTCACGCCCTGCCCGGTCACGGCCTGGAAATCCGCGGCGGTTCCGGGCGCGATCCCGCGCGCCTCCGCACCCTCGATGATCGCGGCGGCCAGCGGGTGTTCCGATCCCCGCTCCAGCGTCGCGGCCAGAGACAGGATCTCATCCTCGGCGAAGCCTTCGGCGGCGAGAATATCGGTCAGCGCCGGCCTGCCTTCGGTCAGCGTGCCGGTCTTGTCGACGATCAGCGCGTCGATCCCGGCCATGCGCTCCAACGCCTCGGCGACGCGGATCAGCACGCCGGCCTGCGCGCCGCGCCCGGTGCCGACCATGATCGACATCGGCGTCGCCAGTCCAAGCGCGCAGGGGCAGGCGATGATCAGCACGCTGACCGCCGCCACCAGCGCATGGGAGAGCGCCGGCGAAGGCCCGAATCCGAGCCAGAGGACGAAGGCCAGCCCGGCGATGGCGACCACCGCCGGCACGAACCAGCGCGCCACCCGGTCGGCGACGGCCTGTATCGGCGCGCGGCTGCGCTGCGCCGAAGCCACCAGCGCGATGATGCGCGACAGCACCGTGTCGGCGCCGACCGCCCGCGCCTCCATCACGCAGCCGCCGGATCCGTTGACCGAACCGCCGGTGACCGGATCGCCGGGGGTTTTCCCGACCGGAACCGGCTCGCCGGTGAGCATGCTTTCGTCGATGGAGGTCCGCCCCTCGACCACCACGCCGTCCACCGGCACGGCCTCGCCGGGGCGCAGCCGCAGCCGGTCGCCGGGGCGGACCTGCTCCAGCGGGATCTCCTCCTCCCCCGCTTCGGTCAGACGCCGGGCGGTCTTCGGCGCGAGATTGAGCAGCGCCCGGATCGCGTCGCCGGTCCGCTCGCGCGCGGTCAGCTCCATCACCTGCCCGATGAGGACAAGGATGATGATGACTGCGGCGGCCTCGAAATAGATCGGCGCCCGCCCGTCATGATCGAGGAAGGACGCCGGGAAGAGACCCGGCGCGATCAGCGCGACGATGCTGAACAGAAAGGCCGCGCCGACGCCGAGCGCGATCAGCGTCCACATGTTCGGATTGCGCGTGACCATCGAGGACCAGCCGCGTTTGAAGAACGGATAGCCGATCCAGAGCACGACCGGCGCCGCCAGCAGGAACTGCGCCCATTGCGCCGCCGCCGGCCCCAGCCAGCGCGCGACCGGCAGGCCGAGATGGGCGCCCATCTCCAGCGCAAAGACGCCGAACGCGAGCGGCGCGCCGATCAGAAGCCGGCGGCGGAAATCCACCAGTTCCGGGTTGGGGCCCGAATCGGCGCTCGGCGTCATCGGCTCCAGCGCCATGCCGCAGATCGGGCAGTCGCCCGGCTCGTCGCGGATGATCTCCGGGTCCATCGGGCAGGTGTATCGGGTTCCGGCCGGGGCCGGAGGCGGGGCCGGCGCGTCGCCGAGGAAATCCTCCGGCGCGGCCCCGAACCGCTCCTGACAGCGCGCGGCGCAGAAATAGAAGCGCCCGCCGGCGTGTTTCGCCATATGGGCGGCGGAGGCGCGGTCCACATTCATGCCGCAGACCGGGTCTTTCGCCGTCAGATAATCCTCCGGCGCGGCGGCGAACCTGTCGCGGCAGCCTGCGCAGCAGAAATGGAAAAGCCGCCCGCCATGCTCATGGCCGGGCTTGCCGGCCTCCGGGTCCACGGTCATGCCGCAAACCGGATCTCGGGTGATCGCCATATCCTTCATGCCGGGTCTCCTTTCGCCTCAGGGGCGAGATAGGGTCTCCAGCAACTGGAAGGTCAAGAGCTGTTGTCGCGATAGGGCGCGCATTCATCGGCGAGATGATCCAGCAGCGCCCGCATCGACGGCAACAACCCCCGGCGGGTCGGGAATATGGCGAGGACCTGCGTCGGCGGCGGGCGCCAGGCCGGAAGCGGCGCGACCAGCCGCCCGGCCCGCAGATCCTCGTCGATCATCAGCCGGGGCAGGATCGCGGCGCCGATCCCGGCGCAGGCGGCGGCGCGCAGGGCCGAAAGATCGTCGGTCGCCATGCGCGCCACGGGCGACACCGTCGCGCCGGCGCCTTCGGCATGGTCGAACCGCCAGTCCAGCCCCCGCCCCTCCACGGTCATCGGCGTCATGTCCAGATCAAGCGCCGGCCAGGATTTCAGATCGGCGGGGGCGTCGATCGGCCCCAGCCGGCCAAGCAGCGCCGGCGCGGCGACAAGAACACGCTCGACCTCTCCCAGCCTGCGCATGGCGAGGCTGGCGACGTCCAGCCTCGGCGTCTCCGCGCAGATGGCGATGTCGAGACCTTCCTGAATGACGTCCACCGGCCGGTTGAACGCCTTCAACCGGATCTCGACCCGTGGAAAGGCGGCCATGTAGGAGGCGACCGCCTCGCTCACCCTGTAGGAGAGCAGCCCCGGCGGGCAGGCCATGCGGATCAGGCCGCGCGGCTCGGCGCTCGCCTGATCAATGGCCTGCTGCGCCGCCTCGGCCTCGGTCAGCATCGCGAGACAATGCTGGTAGTAGATATTGCCGATCTCGGTCACGGCGAAGCGCCGGGTCGAGCGCTGGATCAGCCGCACGCCAAGTCGCGCCTCCAGCGCCGCGATACGCCGGCTGAGCTTGGATTTCTGCATGCCGAGCGCCCGCGCCGCCGGGGCGAAGCCGCGATGGTCCGCCACATGCACGAAATAAGCGAGATCATTGAGGTCCTGCATCGTTCCATCAATAGGACAGAGAGTGCGATTTCACAATCTGGCGAGCGCATCGTCCCGCCCCCATTCTTTCTCCAACAACGCAACCAGAGTGCGAGAAAGGAGACCCGAGATGAAAACCGTCATGGGACGTTACAGCAACCCGAACCGCCACTGGGTGGGGGACGGCTTTCCGGTCCGTTCGCTGTTTTCCTACAGCAGCCTCGGCAAACAGGTCAGCCCGTTCCTGCTGCTCGATTACGCCGGGCCGCACTATTTCGCGCCCAGCATGGGCCGGCCCGGCGTCGGCGAACATCCGCATCGCGGGTTCGAGACGGTGACCATCGTCTATGAAGGCGAGGTGGAGCATCGCGATTCGACCGGCGAGGGCGGCGTGATCGGCCCCGGCGACGTGCAGTGGATGACCGCCGGCAGCGGCGTCATGCACGAGGAGTTCCACTCCGCCGGCTTCGCCAAATCGGGCGGGCCGTTCCGCATGGTGCAGCTCTGGGTCAACCTGCCGGCGAAGGACAAGATGACGGCGCCCGGCTATCAGGCGATCGCCAACGCCGACATCCCCGTGGTCGATCTGGCCGGGGGCGCGGGCAAGGCCCGGATCATCGCCGGCGCGTTCGGCGATGCGAAAGGCCCGGCGCGCAGCTTCACCCCGGTCAACCTCTGGGACCTGAGGCTGGTCGCGGACGGGGAGGTCGCGCTTGACCTGCCCGAAGGCCACACCGCCGCGCTCGTCGTCCTTTCCGGCCATGTCACGGTCGGGGGCGAGGCGGTCGGCGAAGCGGAGATGGCGCTCCTGTCGCGCGATGGCGCGGGCGCGACCATCCGCGCGGACGGCGATTCGACCGTGCTTGTCCTCACCGGCGAGCCGATCGACGAGCCCATCGTCGGCTACGGCCCCTTCGTGATGAACAGCGAAGAGGAGATCCATCAGGCCATTGACGATGTGAAGAGCGGGCGTTTCGGCCAGATCGAACCGGCCTGACCCCGCAAGGGGGAATCCGGCGCTCCCGGCGCCGGGTTCCCTGACGACGCGCAGATCCATCCCCCCAATGGAGCCAGGAGGCCCGGAGACCGGAAAAGCAAAAGGCCGCCCGCGCTTTCGCGTCAGGCGGCCTTTTCGGCGCCGGGTCGGATCAGAGGATCTGATCGACCGCGGTGATCAGGTCGTTCAGCCGCTGGCTGGCGCTGCGCTGCCCGATGTGGTCGTCTGCGTCGAGCGCATCAAGCTCGGCGCGGGCCGCCTCGATCCGCTCGTCGAGGAAATCCCGGTTCAACTCGGCCTTGGGCAGGGTCTCCTCCGCAAGGATGGAGACGCCCTCCGGGGTGATCTCGGCGAAACCGCCGGTGACGAAATACGCGGTCGACTCGGACCCTTTCGTCACCACCAGCAGGCCGGGGCGAAGCGTGGTCATGAGCGGCGTATGGCCGTGCTGGGCGCCGATATCGCCATCGGCGCCGGGGATGGTGACCATATCCGCCTCTCCCGAGGCCAGGCGGCGCTCGGGCGAGACCAGCTCGAAGCTCATCATGTCGCTCATCTCAGCCTCCGTTCAACCGGATCAGGCCGCCGCCGCGGCCAGACGCTCGGCCTTCGCGATCACCTCGTCGATATCGCCGACCATGTAGAAGGCGGCCTCCGGCAGGTGATCGAACTCGCCGGCGCAGACGCGCTTGAAGCTGTCGATGGTCTTCTCCAGCGGCACCTGCACGCCCGGGGAGCCGGTGAAGACCTGCGCCACGTCGAAGGGCTGCGACAGGAATCGCTGGATCTTGCGGGCGCGGGCGACGGAGAGCTTGTCCTCCTCGGAAAGCTCGTCCATGCCGAGAATGGCGATGATGTCCTGAAGCGCCTTGTAGCGCTGGAGGGTCGCCTGCACCTGACGGGCGACGTTGTAATGCTCCTCGCCGATCACCGCCGGGTCCAGAAGACGCGAGGTGGAGTCGAGCGGGTCCACCGCCGGATAGATGCCCAGCTCGGAGATGGCGCGCGAAAGCACCGTCGTCGCGTCCAGATGGGCGAAGGAGGTGGCCGGCGCCGGATCGGTAAGGTCGTCCGCCGGCACGTAGATCGCCTGCACCGAGGTGATCGAGCCCTTGTTGGTGGAGGTGATCCGCTCCTGCAGCGCGCCCATGTCGGTGGCCAGCGTCGGCTGATAGCCCACCGCCGAGGGGATGCGGCCGAGAAGCGCCGACACCTCGGAACCCGCCTGGGTGAAGCGGAAGATGTTATCGACGAAGAACAGAACGTCGGTCCCGGACTGGTCGCGGAACTGCTCGGCCAGGGTCAGGCCGGTCAGCGCGACGCGGGCGCGGGCCCCCGGCGGCTCGTTCATCTGGCCATAGACCAGCGCCACCTTGGAATCGGTGAGGTTCGCCGGCACGATGACGCCGGACTCGATCATCTCGTGATAGAGATCGTTCCCCTCGCGGGTCCGCTCGCCGACGCCGGCGAAGACCGAGAAGCCCGAATGCACCTTGGCGATGTTGTTGATCAGCTCCATGATCAGCACGGTCTTGCCGACGCCCGCGCCGCCGAAGAGGCCGATCTTGCCGCCCTTGGCGTAGGGGGCCAGCAGATCCACAACCTTGATGCCGGTCACGAGGATCTCGGATTCGGTCGACTGATCGACATATTCCGGGGCCGGCTGGTGGATCGGGCGCTTCTCATCGGCCACGACCGGGCCGCCCTCGTCCACCGGTTCGCCGACCACGTTGAGGATCCGCCCCAGGGTCGCGTTGCCGACCGGCACCGAGATCGGCCCGCCGGTGTCGGTCACGACGCCGCCGCGAACGAGCCCCTCGGTCGCGTCCATGGCGATGGTGCGCACCGTGTTCTCGCCGAGATGCTGCGCCACCTCCAGCACCAGACGCTGGCCGTTATTGTCGGTCTCCAGCGCGTTGAGGATCGAGGGCAGCTCGCCGTCGAACTGAACGTCGACGACCGCGCCGATGACCTGAGTGATCTTGCCTTTTTTGGCCATGTTCTCTCTCTCCGACCGGTCAGAGCGCCTCGGCGCCCGAGATGATTTCAATGAGTTCGTTGGTGATCGCGGCCTGACGCGAGCGGTTGTATTCGATCGTCAGCTTCTCGATCATCTCGCCCGCATTGCGCGTCGCGTTGTCCATCGCCGACATGCGCGCGCCCTGCTCGGAGGCGCCGTTCTCCAGAAGCGCGCGGAAGATCTGCACCGCGAGGTTGCGCGGCAGCAGCGTCGCCAGGATCTCTTCCTCTTCCGGCTCGTAATCATAGCTCCGCGCCGCGCCCTCGCCCGCGCTTTCCTCGAAAGTCGCGGGAATGATCTGCTGCGCGGTCGGGATCTGGCTGATCACCGACTGGAAGCGGTTGAAGAAGATGGTCGCGACGTCGAATTCGCCGGCGCCGAAACGCTTCAGCACATCGGCGGCGACGCCGCTGGCGTTGGCGAAACCGACGCTCTTGACCTCGGTCATGTCGACATGACCGATGAAATACTCGCCGTAATTGCGGCGAAGCTGCTCGCGCCCCTTCTTGCCGACGGTCAGGATCTTGACCGTCCTGCCCTGCGCGATCAGTTCATCCGCCTTCTGGCGCGCCAGCTTGACGATGGACGAGTTGAAGCCGCCGCAGAGCCCGCGTTCGGCCGTCGCCACGATCAGCAGGTGAACCTTGTCGGAACCCGTGCCGGCGATCAGCTTCGGCGCGTTCTCGGCCCCGGCCGCGGCGCGGGCGAGATTGCCCAGAACCGCGTCCATCCGCTCGGCATAGGGCCGCGCGGCCTCCGCCGCCTCCTGCGCGCGGCGCAGCTTGGCGGCGGCGACCATCTGCATCGCCTTGGTGATTTTCCGGGTCGACGTGACGGACGCGATCCGGTTCTTCAGGACCTTGAGGTTCGCCATCGGGCGTTATCCCCCTCCGGTTTTGCTCAGGCGAAAGACTTCGCGAATTCTTCGATGGCGGCCTTGATCTTGTCCTCGATCTCGCCCGCGATCTTCTGGTCGTTGTCGCGGATCTCGTCGAGCAGCGCCTTGTGCGAAGAGCGGAAATGCGAGAGCAGGCCGCGCTCGAAGGCGCCGACCTGATCGACGCGGATCCGGTCGACATAGCCATGGGTGCCCGCATAGATCACGATCACCTGCTCGGCGTTGGTCAGCGGCGAGTACTGGGGCTGCTTCAAGAGCTCCACCAGCCGCGCGCCGCGGTTCAGGAGCCGCTGCGTCGCCGCGTCGAGATCGGAGCCGAACTGGGCGAAGGCCGCCATTTCGCGATACTGCGCCAGCTCCAGCTTGATCGAGCCGGCGACCGATTTCATCGCCTTGGTCTGGGCCGAGGAGCCGACGCGGGAGACCGAGAGGCCGACATTCACCGCCGGGCGGATGCCCTGGTAGAAAAGCTCGGTCTCCAGGAAGATCTGACCGTCGGTGATCGAGATCACGTTGGTCGGAATGAACGCGGACACGTCGCCGCCCTGGGTCTCGATGATCGGCAGCGCGGTGATCGAACCGGCGCCGTTCTCGTCATTGAGCTTCGCCGCGCGCTCCAGGAGGCGGGAGTGGAGATAGAACACGTCGCCCGGATAGGCCTCGCGCCCCGGCGGACGGCGCAGAAGCAGCGACATCTGCCGGTAAGCCACGGCCTGCTTGGAAAGGTCATCATAGATGATCAGCGCATGGCGGCCATTGTCGCGGAAATGCTCGGCCATGGCGCAGGCCGATTAGGGCGCGAGATACTGGAGCGGGGCCGGGTCGGAGGCGGTCGCGGCGACCACGATCGAATAGGCCAGCGCGCCGGTCTCTTCGAGCTTGCGCACAAGCTGGGCGACGGTGGAGCGTTTCTGCCCGATCGCGACATAGACGCAGTAGAGCTTCTTCGATTCGTCCGAACCGGCGGCGTCGTTGACCGATTTCTGGTTCAGGATCGCGTCGAGCGCGACGGCTGTCTTGCCGGTCTGGCGGTCGCCGATGATCAGCTCGCGCTGGCCGCGGCCGATCGGGATCAGCGCGTCAACGGCCTTGAGGCCGGTCGCCATCGGCTCATGCACGGATTTCCGGGGGATGATGCCGGGGGCCTTCACCTCGGCGCGGGCGCGCTTGGCGCCTTCGAGCGGGCCCTTGCCGTCGATCGGGTTGCCGAGACCGTCTACAACGCGGCCGAGAAGCTGATCGCCGGTCGGCACGTCCACGATGGCGCCGGTGCGCTTGACGGTGTCGCCTTCCTTGATCGAACGGTCGTCGCCGAAGATCACGACGCC